>NZ_JBHSIU010000012.1:0-104319 GCF_042653625.1 Dactylosporangium cerinum
AACTTGTCCAGCAGATCCACATCCACCCGGATCGACTGATCCGCCACGCTGCGCTTCGAGACGATGTCCTCGCCACCTCCGCCACCCTCGCCGGCTGCGGCGGGCGGCTCGGCGGCCGGCGGCGGAGGGGGCGGCGGCGCGGCGGCAGCCGGCGCAGCAGGAACAGACGCGGCAGGAGCGGGGGCGGGAGCGGGAGCGGGAGCGGGAGCGTCGGGAGCGGCCTGGACGACGACGGGCTCGACCACGACGACCTCGACCACCGGCGTCGGATCGATCACCGCGGCCTCGACGACGACCGGCGTCGCGGCGGGCGCAGGCGCGGGAGCGGCGGGCGCGGGAGCAGCGGGCACGGGAGCAGCGGGCACGGGAGCAGCGGGCACGGGAGCAGCAGGCGCACGCGCGGCGGCCGGCGCGGACCCCTCGGTGATGCAGGCGTTGACCGCCGCGATCACGCCCGTGTCGTCGCCCTCGAGTTCCTGGCCGTGCTCCTCGATCTCCGACAGCAGCCCCCGGACCGTGTCGACCATCCGCAGCAACGCGTCCGTCGTCGAGGGCGTCATCCCCTGCGCGCCGTCGCGCAACCGCGACAACAGCGACTCACCGACGTGCGTCACCTTCTCCAGGCGATTGAACGCCAGGAACCCCGACGTGCCCTTGATGGTGTGGATGGTCCGGAAGATCGACGACAGCAGCTCCCGCGACCCCGGCGCTGCCTCCAATGCCACCAGGTCCCGGTCCAGCTGATCCAGGTTCTCGTGCGACTCCACGAGAAATTCCTGAACGATGTCACCCAAGTCGCTCACGGCCAGGCTCCCTTCAGCCCTCACCGGGACAAACCACGCGTCGGGTCTGCGCACCGACCACTGGACAATCGGCACGATGCGGGGCGGGTCAAGGAGATTCGTTGTGTTACGGTAAGCGAACCGTCACGCAGGGTTGCCGCCGGAACCTGTCAGCCGAGTTCGACCGGCCGCGGGCCGTCGATGGGGTCGTGGCGGACCAGGGTGGCCTGCCGGATCAGCCGGCGTTCGGTGCTGAGTTTCGGGTCGCAGGTGACCAGCGTGAGCAGCGGCCCGGCGCCGGGCGGCGGCGGGGCGAGGACCTCGTTGCGCTCCGGCTGGACCACGCTCGCGTCGACGACCCGGTAGACCAGCCAGGTGTCCCGGGTCTCCACCACGACCGGCGCGCTGACCTCGAGCCCGTCGAGGTCCCAGAAGACGCCGGGATAGCGGTGTCCGGCGATGCCGGTGTTGCCGGTCTCACCGAGGGCCGCGGTCCCGGGGATGCGTCCGGGGCCGAGCATCAGCGCCGCCGGGTCGGATCCCTCAACGACGAAGAGCTTCAAGTGCAGCGTCGGTACGTGCAGCAGCGCGATCGGCCCGCCCGGGGGCGCACCCGTGCCGGCGGCCTCCTCGGCGGCGCCGGGAAGGCGCATCGGCGCCGCGGGCCGGCGTCCCGCCGCTTCGGCCGCCGAGGTCGCGCCGGCGCCGGAGCGTGGGGTCTCCCCTGCCCACTCGGCGGCGAGCCGGTCCTGCGCGGCGTGGACCGCGCGGACCCGGCTCCACCAGCCCCAGGCCGTCACGCCGCCCGCGGTCACCCCGGACGCGAGCAGCAGCACGGCGGCCAGCAGGAGCAGCCGGGTCGTGCGGTCGCCGCCTCTGCCGGTACCCACAAAATGGACTATAGGCTCCAAAATTTGGGCAGAACGAACTTCGGCCGCCATTCAACCGGACGGCGGACAGGTGTCGATCCGGTTCGCACCATGAAGCGCAACCGGCCCGCACCCCGGGTCCCGCCTCATGGAGGAAGTGAGGATCTGGCTCTGGTTCCTGTCGTGCGCCGCCGTGGCGTCCGTCGCGGCCGCCGCCCTGACCCCGGACAGCTTCGGCGTGTTCTGGGTCGTGGTGCAACTGGCCTGCCTCGGCGCGGCGGTGGCCGGGTTGCGCATGCATCGGCCGGGCCCCGCGGCCGCCTACTGGCTGCTGGTCGTCGGCGTCGGCGTCTCGGCGGCGTCGACCGCGGTCGAGGTGGCCGCGCCCGGGCTGACGAGGAACGCGCAGGCCGCCTACCTGGTCTGCTACCCGCTGACCGGCGCCGCGCTGTGGCTGCTGGCCAGGCACCTGCGGCCGTGGTCCTCGGCGCGCCTGCTCGACGCCGCCATCGCCCTGATCGGCCTGGCGCAGCTGGCGTGGGCGTTCGTGCTGATGCCGATGCTCTCCCGGGCCGGGCTCGACCGGATGGAGGCCGGCGGCATCACCGTCCTCGCCGGCTGTGACCTGCTGGTCGTGGCGATCCTGCTGCGCGTCGCGTTCGCGGTCCGGCCCGGCGTGGCCGCCGGGCTGCTGCTCGGCTCGGTCGCGGCGATGGTCCTCACCGACGCCGGCTACGTGATCATGTACGTCTGGAGCAGCAACGACACCGCCGCCAGCCCGGTGACCTCGATCGGCTGGCTCGCCTGGAGCTTCCTGCTCGCCGCGGCCTGCCTGCACCCGGGCATCCGGGACGTCGGCGAGCGGCCCCGCACCGCCGACGAGAGCGCCACCCCGGTGGCCGGGTTCATCGGCCTGGCCCTGCTCGGCCCGGCCGTCCTCATCGCCGACATCTGCCTGCACCACAGCGTCGCCGCGCCGTTGCGGGCCATCGTGCCGACCGTCCTCACCGCGGCGCTCATGGTGGCGATGGTGCTGCGCCTCGGCCGGGCGCTGCGGGAGCGGACGTCGCTGCAGCGGGAGCTCGCGTTCCGGGCCCAGCACGACGGGCTGACCGGGCTGGCCAACCGGGAGGAGTTCCGGACCAGGCTGCAGGCCGACATCGCCGGGACGGCGTCCGGTGCGAGCCCCGGGGTGGGGCTGCTCATCGTGGACCTCGACGGGTTCAAGGACGTCAACGACACCCTCGGACACCCGGCCGGCGACGCGCTGCTGCTGCAGGCGACCGCCCGGCTGCGCACCATCGCCGGGCCCGGCGACCTGCTCGCCCGGCTCGGCGGCGACGAGTTCGCGGTGGTCTGCGCGGACCTGGACGGCCTGGACGGCCTGGCCGCGCAGTGTGTCGCCGCGCTCGCCGAGCCCTACCTGGTCGACGGCCGCGAGCTGCGCCTCACCGCCAGCGTCGGGGTCTACTCCGGCGCGCCCGCGACGACCGGCGAGGCGTTGCAGAGCGCCGACCTGGCCCTGTACGCGGCCAAGGAAGCGGGCCGGAACCGCGCCGAACGCTACGACCCGCAGCTGCGCGCGGCCCACGTCGCGCACGCCGTCCTCGCCGACCAGTTGCGGGCCGCGGTCGACGGCGGGTCCGGGTTCGCCGTGCACTACCAGCCGGTCGTCGACGTCCACACCGGTGCCGTCAAGGCGGTGGAGGCGCTGCTGCGCTTCACCACACCCGAGGGTGCCCCGGTGTCGCCGGTGCGCTTCGTGCCCGTCGCCGAGGAGACCGGGCTGATCGGCCGGCTCGGCGCCTGGGTCCTGGAACGGGCCTGCACCGACGCGCGTGCCTGGCACGCCGCGCACGGCATCTCCGTCACCGTCAACGTCTCCGGCCGGCAGCTGCGCAACCCGCAGTTCGCCGACGACGTCCTCGCCACCCTCCGGCGCACCGGCCTGCCCGGCGCCGCGCTCGTCCTGGAGATCACCGAGACGGTCCTGGTGACGGCGACCGTCGAGGAGACCGAGGCGGTCAGCCGCCGGCTGGCCCGGCTCCGCGCGCACGGCATCCGGATCGCCATCGACGACTTCGGCACCGGGTACTCGTCGCTGGCGTACCTGCGCACCCTCCCCATCGACGTGCTGAAGATCGACCGGGCGTTCGTGTCGCGGGTCGCGGACCGGCAGGAGAAGGCGCTCTTCCGCGCCGTGGTCGAGCTGGCCCGCAGCATGTACCTGCAGCCGGTCGCCGAGGGCGTCGAGACCGACGAGCAGGCCGCCGCCCTGCGCGAGCTGGACTGCGGCTACGCCCAGGGCTTCCTGTTCGCCCGCCCGATGCCCGCCGACGCGTTGCAGGCCCTGCTCAGCGACCAGCTCGCCGCCGCCGCTGCCGGTTAGGTGCGGCCCTCGCGCTCCTGGGCGGCCTGCAGGGTCGAGGAGTGCGGGACCCAGTCGGCCAGCTGGACGGGGTGGCCGAGCTTGCGCAGCTTCGTCACCACCTCGGGGTCGTCGTCGACGACGATCGCGATCGACGACTCGCGGGCGAGCCGGGACAGCAGGCCCGCCTTGTAGTCCTTCGCGGGGCGGCGGTCCGTCGACGGGCGCATGAACAGCAGCTCCGCCGGCAGTCCGGCGCGACGCAGCCACGCGTCGGTGGCCGGGCGCAGGTGCTCGGGGCGGCCGGTGACCCAGACCAGGACGTGCTCGGCGGCGTTGCGCAGCGCCAGCTCGACGCCCTCCGGCAGGACGGGGTCACGGTCGGCGGCGGCGAAGAACCGGGCCCAGTCCTTGGGGCGCTTGTCGAGATACTTGAGGCGGTGCCGGACGTCGGCGACCACCCCGTCGATGTCGAACACGGCGAGGGCCGCGTCCCGCTGCGCTGGCGTCTCCACGGGGTCATCATGCCCGTCGGGTATCCGCGCGTCACTGCAGAATCAGCCGGTGCCAGGATTTCCGACCTGTCGGCGTTCACCCCCGGAGAAGTACGCCAAGCGGACGTTTTCGCAGCTCAACAGGCGTAGTCTTCGCACCGGGCACGGCGGTCGCGGCAGAGCGACCCAGCAGGGGACAAGGCCCGACGTGGCGGTGGCCCTACCGTGCCGATCGAAGGGGGTGTCCGCTTGATGCGGATCATGTTGGCCGGCCCTTGCAGTACTGAAGGCGTCGCCCGAGTGGAAGCCTACGGCCATGTGGCCGCCTGAGGAGGAGCGGTTCGCGGACCGGACGGCCGCGGGACGCATGCTCGGCACCGCGGTCGCGGCACACCTGCGGCAGCTCGACATGACCCACGCGCCGCTGGTCCTCGCGCTGCCCAGGGGTGGGGTCCCCGTCGGGTTCGCGGTGGCCGAGGCCATCCGAGCCGACTTCGACCTCATGATCGCCCGGAAGATCGGGCTGCCGTGGCAGTCCGACCAGGGTGTCGGCGCGATCGCCGAGAACGGTCCACCGGTGTTCGACCGCAGCGCGCTCGCGTGCGTCGGGTTGACCATCAGCGACCTCGCGCCCGCGGTCCAGCGGGAGCGGGTCGAGCTGCGGCGGCGGCAGGAGCGCTACCGCGGGTCGCGGCCGGCGGCGGAGGTGACCGGACGGGTGGTCGTCATCGTCGACGACGGGCTCGCGACCGGCGTCACCGCGCGCGCGGTAATCAGGGCGTTGCAGACCGGCAAGCCGGCCCACATCGTGTTCGCGGCGCCGGTGTGCGCGGCGGAGTCGGTGGACCTGCTCGCCAGAGACGTCAACGCGGTCATCGACATCCATTCCCCCCGGGAGTTTCACGCCCTCGGCCTGTACTACAGCGATTTCACCCCGGTCACCGACGCGGACGTCACCGACATCTGCGCCGCGGCCTGGGGCGCCGTGAAGGTGCCCACGCCGGTCTGACCGGCACGTTGGACGCACTGCCCGCCTCCAGGGTTTAACCCACCGGGGGCGGGTAGAGCGTCACCCCATGAGGGCGAGTCTTGCCGCGACCGTCGAGGTCCGCGGAGATGCGACCGTGGTGCACGTCGCCGGGAGTCTCGGCGTGAGCACCGCGCCGGTGCTGCGCACGACCGTCCTGGAATGTCTCGCCACCGAGCCGGCACACATCGTGCTCGACGTCGCGGAGCTGCGGGCCCACGACGACGTGGCGCTGACCGTGCTCCCCTCCCTCGCCCAGCACGCCGCGGCCTGGCCCGGCAGCGCGGTGAGCATGGCGGCCGCCCCCGCGCCGCTGCGTTCCGCGCTGGACCGGATGGCGGTCGCCCGGCAGATCCCCCTCTTCGCCACCACCGACGCGGCGATCGCGCACGGTGGCGCCGACACGCCTGGCGGCGAACCGCCGGGCCTGCGCGCGCGGCTGCAGCCGATGGTCGACGCGACCGCGGCGGCGCGGCACCTGGTGGACCGGGCCTGCCGGTCGTGGGGCGTCGCCCAGGTCGCCGACCTCGCCGAGCTCATCGTCACCGAACTCGTCAGCAACGGGGTGCGGCACGCGCGGACCGAACTGGAGGTCCGGGTCGGGCTGCGCCGCCGGCAGCTGCACCTGTCGGTGCGCGACGGCAGCCCGGCGCTCCCCGTCCGCGGCGCGTCCGGTGACACCCTCGCCGAGAGCGGCCGCGGGCTGCTCGTCATCGAGGCACTCACACATCGGTGGGGTTGCACACCGGTGCCCGACGGAAAAGTCGTCTGGGCGACCCTGCGCACTGGGTAAAGGTCACCCACGACCTCACCCTTTCACATATTCATTGGCAATTCCCCCGTGCGTACAGTGACCGGGAAAGCAATTCCGCCCGGTTCCACGACCGCACGCTCAACCGCGAATCGCTTGCTGCGCAACGCGATGGGATAGGGGGGAGTCTCCACCATGGAGACAATGCCCATATACAAAGACCGATTCGATTCGGCACTTTCACTGGAATCCTGGCGCCAAGGGGACGAGGAGATCCTGCGCCCTTCCGGAGTGCTCGACCATGCGGCGAGCCTCGACCTGCGACTCGAGCTCAACCAGCGACTCGACGCCGGACAGGTCAACCTGACCGTCGACCTGTCGCGGCTGCGGCTGCTCGACTGCGCCGCCGCCGACACGCTGCTCCGGGCTCAGCTGGAGGCCCAGGAGCGAGGTGGCGGGCTGCGCACCCCAGGCGCGTCCGACCTGGTGCTGGACGTCCTGGAGATCATCGGGGCGGCGAAACGCCTGCGCGCCTACGACGATCCGCCAGTCGGCGCTCCGCCGCCGGTGCCGGACGAATCCGAACCGCCGAGCCAATGGACGACCGTCAACGAGCTGCTACGCCAGGCCGCCACGATGGACGTCAAGGACGCCCGGCGGGGTGCGTTGCGGCAGCGGGCGATCGAACACAGCCTGCCCCTGGCGGACCGGCTGGCCCGCCGGTTCCACGGGATGGGCGAGTCTCCCGCCGACCTCAGCCAGGTCGCCGCGCTGGGGTTGATGAAGGCCATCGACGGCTTCGACCCCGACTACGGCACCGATTTCGGCGGGTACGCGACGCCGACGATCGTCGGGGAGCTCAAGCGGTACTTCCGGGACAAGGGCTGGGGGGTGCACGTGCCCCGGCGGCTCCAGGAGCTGCGGATCGAGATCAACCGGGTGCGGGACACGCTCGGGCAGCGGCTGGGGCGCTCCCCCACGCCGCGCGACGTCGCCGATCACCTGGGCGTCGCCGAGGACCAGATCCTGGAGGCCCTCGTGGCGTCCTCGGCGTACCGGCCGGTGTCGCTGTTCGCGCCGCTCGGCGGGGACGACGACGCGGGCACCCTCGCCGACGTGCTCGGCGACGACGACCGGGACATCGACGGCGTCGAGTTCCGCCAGGCGGTCAAGCCGCTGATCGCGCGGCTGCCGGAGCGGGAGCGGCGGATCCTGTCCCTGCGGTTCTACGGCAACCGCACCCAGGCGCAGATCGCCGCCGACCTGGGCATCTCGCAGATGCACGTGTCACGGTTGCTGTCGCGGACCCTCGAGGGGCTGCGAAGGGCACTACTCGATGGTTGAACTCGACGGTTGAGATCGAGGGCCGCCGGGTAGGAGGCCCCCGGTGCACCGCCGGCGCCGATGCCGGCGTGCCTGAAGGGGGAATTGTGACGGACCTCCACACGGTGGAGATCGCCGCTGTGCTACGCCAGCTCACCGCCCGCCTGATCGCCAGCGACGACCTCGACGAGGCCCTGGAGGACCTCGTCGAGACCGCTGCCGACCTGGTGGACGGCGCGTCGTGGTGCGCGGTAACCCTGGTGCGGGCGGGCGGACCGTCGACCGCCGCCGCATCACCCGAACTGCCGGCGACGCTGCACGACAGCCAGTACCACAGCGGCACCGGCCCGTCGATGGAGGCGATCCGCACCAGGGACCTCATCGTCAGCGACGACCTGTCGTCGGACGACCGCTGGCCGGGCTGGCGCGAGCACGCCATCCTGGCCGGCGTGCACGGCGTGCTCACCGTCCCCGTCGACATCGACGAGCAGGTCATCGGCGCGTTGACGGTCTACGCGGCGCAGCCCGGACGCTTCACCCCCGACGCGGGCCTGACGGCGATGCTCATCGCCGAGCACGCCGGGCTGCTGCTCGCCGCGGTGCTCGACCGGGGCCGGCAGGCGGATCTGCACGCGGAACTCACCGAGGCCCTGGCCGACGGCGAGACGGTCAACCGCGCCATCGGCATCATGATGGTGCAGCGGGCCTGCTCCTCGGACACGGCGCTCGAGGTCCTCCGCAGCACCGCGAACCGGCTCGGACTGCCGCTGTCCACGGTCGCGCAGCGCCTCGTCGAGACGGTCGAGCGCCGCGCAACCGTGGTCTAGGCCCTCAGCGACCCGGACATGCGGCCGCACCGGCCCGCCATCCTTGGCGAAACCGGTGCGGCCGGGTCGTGGGGCGGGCGTCAGACCGTCAGGGTCCAGCTGTCCAGGTAGCCGGTGTTGCCCTTGTACGAGTCGCGCACCCGCAGCTTCCAGGTGCCGTTCTTCAGGCGGCTGCTCAGGTTCACCGTGTAGGCGGCGTTGAGGTTCTTCGCCTTGTCCTTGGTGCTCGCGGCCTTGAGCCGCTTGACCGAGCCGTTCGGCGCGATCAGCTCGACCACCAGGTCGCCCTTCTTGGCGTGCACCACGTGGACCTCGACGCGGGCCTTCGACGACGCCTTCCCGGCGCAGCCGCTGACCACGACGCTGGTGGTGACGGTGCCGCGGTCGCGGATCGCGGCGTCGGCGGCGTTGGTGCGCACGTTGCACGGCGTCGCCGCCGGGGCGGGCGTGGCGACGACCGCGACCGGCTGGCTGACGGGCTGGCTGGCCGGCACCGTCCCGGTCGTCGCGGCGGTCGACAGCAGCCGGTTCGGCGAGCCGGCGCCGGGGTTGCCGACGACGTTCGGCACCGCCGTGGACAGCAGCGCGCTCTGCACCTGCGCCGGGGTCGCCAACGGGTACGCCGACAGGTACAGCGCCGCGACGCCGGCGACGTGCGGGGAGGCCATGGACGTACCACTCATGATCGCGGAACCGGCATCGCGGCTGTTGCTGGCCGAGGTGATCGCGACGCCGGGGGCGAACACGTCGACGCAGTTGCCGTAGTTGGAGAACGACGCCCGGTTGTCGTTCACGTCGGTCGCACCGACGGTGATGGCCTCCGGCGTGCGGGCCGGGGAGATGGTGCAGGCGTCGACGTTCTCGTTGCCGGCCGCGAGGGCGTAGGTGACACCGGAGGCGATCGAGTTGCGGACCGCCTGGTCCAGCGCCGGGCTGGCGGCGCCGCCGAGGCTCATGTTGACGACCGCCGGCTTCTGCGCGTTCGCGGTCACCCAGTCGATCCCGGCGATGATGCCGGAGTAGGAGCCGGAGCCCTCGCAGTCCAGGACCCGGACGCTGACGATGTTCACGGACTTCGCGACGCCGTAGGTGCTGCCGCCGACGGTGCCGGCGACGTGGGTGCCGTGGCCGTGGCAGTCGCTGGCGTCGGCGTCGTTGTCCACGAAGTCGTAGCCGGACCGGGCCCGGCCGCCGAACTCGCTGTGCGTCAGGCGTACCCCGGTGTCCACCACGTACGCGGTGACGTTGGCGCCGGTGCCCTGGTAGGTGTAGGTGCCGTCGAGGGGCGGCCGGCCTGGTCGATGCGGTCCAGGCCCCACGGCGCGCCGGCCTGACTGGCGGCGAGCGCGACGGTGCGGTCCTGCTGGACGTAGTCGACGAGCGGGTTCGCGGCGAGCCGCTTGGCGCCGCGCTCGGTCAGCTGCGCCGAGAAGCCCTTCAGCGTGCTGCCGAACGAGCGCCGCACCTGCCCGCCGAAGCGGTCGGCGAGCCGACTCGCGCTGCTGGCGGTGTCGCTCGCCGACACCGTGTCCTTGAGCACGACGATGTACCGGTCGCGGATCGCGCCGGGCTTGCCCGCGTCACGGATCTGCCCTTCCGCGGGAGCGGCCAGAGCCGGAGAGCCGGCGGCCACCAGTCCGGCGGCCGCCGCGGCGGCGACGAACGTGGCGCGCAGGGTGCTTCGCATCTGGCTGGCCTCCCGAAGTGGTGACGTCGTGTGTCACCAATGTTCGGGAGCCGGTGGTGCGTCCCCGGTTCACCGCGGGTTGCCGTGCGGTTGCGCGCTCCCCTCAGTGCGAGAGGCAGTTGATGGTGGCGAGGAGGCTGTTGAGGGGACGGCCGCAGGTGAGTTTCGTGTCGGCCAGGGACAGCCCGTGCACGGAGGTGGCGTGCGGCGCGTTCGCGCTGTAGAACACCACGGGCACGTCCGCGGTCGCCTGGTGGCCGCGGAAGAGGTCGAGCAGCTCGTCGCCGTCGACCCTGGGCAGGTGCAGGTCCAGCACGGCCACGTCGAAGTGCGGCTGACCGGCGGCGACGTCGAGCGCCTCCTGCGGCGTCGCGGCCGTGATCACGTGGTGGCCGCCGATCTGCAGCCTGATCGCAGTGGTCTCGCGGATGTCCGCGTCGTCGTCGACGAGCAGCACTCGGGCCATGGCAGCAGGGTTCCCTTCCCGACGGATCGCAACCGTCTCATCGGCCGGGGAACCCCACCACGTGAACACTTGCGCGTTATGCGCTCGGTCGCCGCCGGCGGATGACGATGACCGCGATCACGACGGCCACGATCACCACGATGGCGCAGCAGCAGCCGCCGATAAGGCCGCTGCTGCCGCCCACCTTCGGCTTCTTCTTCGCCACCTCGCCGCTGAACTCGAGCACCGAGGGGTTGAGGTAGCTGACGACGTATGCGAAAAGGGCGGTCATTCCGTCAAGGTAACGGGTGCTGTCACGCCCGTCATGCTCTGATCCAGGCGGTCGTGTCGGGCGGCAGACTGCCGTCGGCGGCGAGGTCTCCGCTGGCGAGCAGCACCTCCCCCGGCGGCAGCGGCGCGGGCACCCGACCGAAGTTGGTGATCACCCGGATCCCGCCGTTGCGGAAGTCGACCAGCTCCTCACCTTCGCCGGTCCCCCACTGCAGGACGCCGCGGCCCAGCTGGTGGGTCCGGCGCAGGCGCAGCGCCTCGGTGTAGAGCGACAGGGTCGAGCCGGGCACGCCGCGCTCGGCGTCGGCGGCGAAGCGTCCCCAGTCGGCGGGCTGCGGGAGCCACGACGCGGACACGCCCGGCTGACTCGGCCCGAAGCCGAACGACGGTGCGGCGGCCTCCCACGGCACCGGCACGCGGCAGCCGTCGCGGCCCCGTACCTCATGCTTGGACCGGAACCAGGTCGGATCCTGCCGCTCGTCGTCGGGCAGCGTGGTGTGCTCCGGCAGGCCGAGCTCCTCCCCCTGGTAGAGGTAGGCGGAGCCGGGCAGCGACAGCATCAGCATCGTGGCGGCCCGGGCCCGGCGCAGGCCGAGCGCCTCGTCCGGCTGCGGGTCGTCGACGCCGATGCCGCCCTGGGTGCTGTAGCCGGGTTCGTAGCCGAGGCGGGACGCGTGCCGCACGACGTCGTGGTTGGACAGCACCCACGTGCACACGGCACCGACCGGCGCGACGCCCTCGATCGACTCGATGATCGCCGCACGCTGGTCGGTGGCGGTCCACGGGGCCATCAGGTAGCTGAAGTTGAACGCCTGGTGCATCTCGTCGGGGCGGATGTAGCGGGCCATCCGCTCGGCCGGCGACACCCACGCCTCGCCGACCATCATCCGGTCGCCCTCGTAGGAGTCCAGGACCCGCCGCCACTCGCGGTAGATGTCGTGGACGCCGTCCTGGTCCCACATCGGCGGGGTTCGGTGCTCCGCGCCCGGGCTGGTGATCGGCACCTGCGCCTCGGTCCAGTCGGGCAGGCCGCTCTCCTTGATGAGGCCGTGCGCGACGTCGACCCGGAAGCCGTCGACGCCCCGGTCCAACCAGAACCGCAGCACGTCGATGAACATCTGCCGGACCTCGGGCAGGTCCCAGTTGAGGTCGGGCTGGCTGCTGTCGAACAGGTGCAGATACCACTCGCCGTCCGGGACGCGGGTCCAGGCGGGGCCGCCGAAGACGCTCTGCCAGCCGTTGGGCGGCAGTTCGCCGTCGGGACCCAGGCCCTTGCGGAAGTGGTACCGCTCCCGTTCGCTGCTGCCCGGTCCCGCCTTGATCGCTTCGAGGAACCAGGCGTGGTCGCTGGAGGTGTGGTTGGGCACCAGGTCGACGACGACCCGCAGGTTGCGGGCCTTCGCCGCGGTGACCAGCGCGTCGAAGTCGTCCAGGGTGCCGAACCGGGGGTCGACGTCACGGTAGTCGGCGACGTCGTACCCCGCGTCGTGCTGCGGCGAGGGGTAGAACGGCGACATCCACAGCGCGTCGACGCCCAGCTCGGCGAGGTGGTCAAGGCGCGACGTGATGCCGCGCAGGTCCCCCATACCGTCACCGTCCGCGTCCGCGAACGAGCGTGGGTACACCTGATAGATCACGGCATCACGCCACCAGACCAGCGAACTCACCCCTTGACTCCACCGGCCAGCAGGCCGCGAACGAAATATCTCTGCAGTGACAGGAACACGATGATCGGGATGACCATCGAGACGAACGCCCCGGAGGTCAGCCGCTGCCAGTCGTTGCCCCGGGTGCCGGCCAGTTCGGCCAGCCGGACCGTCAGCGGGCGGGTGTCCGGACCGGAGGTGAACACCAGCGCCACCAGAAGATCATTCCAGATCCACAGGAACTGGAAGATCGTCAGGGATGCGAGGGCCGGCGTGATGAGCGGCAGGACGATCCGCCGGAACGTCATCGCCGGTCCCGCGCCGTCGACCCGGGCCGCCTCGAACAGGTCCTTCGGCAGCTCGGACATGAAGTTGTGCAGCAGGAACACGCCGAGCGGCAGGCCGAAGCAGGTGTGTGCGAACCACACGGCGAAGAAACCGCCGCCCCACTCGGTGTAGTCACCCAGGATCTGCAGCAGCGGGATGAGCGCCATCTGCAGCGGCACGATCTGCAGCGTGAACACGCCGATGAAGATCCAGTCCCGGCCACGGAAGTTGAGCCAGGACAGCGCGTACGCGGCCATCGCCGCCAGGGTGACCGAGAACACCACGGCCGGCACGGTGATGGTCAGCGAGTTGACGAAGTAGCTCGCCAGCCGGCCCGAGGTCGCCGAGGTGCCGAACACGACCTCGTTGTAGTTGTCCAGGGTAAGGCTGGGATTGGTGAAGAACTTCCACCAGCCCGTGGTCTTGATGTCGTTCTCGGGGCGCAGCGACGAGACGAACAGGCCGAACGTCGGGATCGTCCAGAGGATCGCGATGATGATCGACACGACGCTGGCCGTGCGCGAGGTGAGCTTGCGCCGGACCCGGCCGGCCATCGTGTTCGCGGGGACCTCGCCGCTCTTGTAGCGCGGGCCGGCCGCGGGTGCGTTGTCGTCTTGGCCCTTTTCGAGGGAAACGTTGCTCATCGGATCTCCGCTCGCTTCCGCAGCTGCCGGGCCTGGTACACGACGACCGGCACGACGAGCAGGAACAGCACGACGGCGAGCGCGGCGCCGCGGCCCTCACCGTTGGGGTCGTCACTCAGCCGGAACGCCTGGTTGTACATCTCGAAGGCGAGCACGCTGCTCTTGAAGTTGCCGTTGGTCGACGTCCGGACGATGTCGAAGACCTTCAGCGTGGCGATGGTGATGGTGATGGTGACCACCACGACCGCCGGCCGGATGCTCGGCATCGTGACCCGCCAGAACATCTGCCACGGGGTGGCGCCGTCGAGCCGGGCGGCCTCGACGATCTCGGCGGGGATCGCCTTGATCGCGGCGGACAGGATGACCATCGCGAAGCCGGCCTGGATCCAGATCATCATGACGATCATGTAGAACGTGTTGCTCGGCGAGCTGGTGAGGAACTGCTGCGGTTCCATGCCCAGCCAGACCAGGATCTGGTTCAGCAGACCGATCTGCTCCTGGTCCGCCTCACGGAACGCGTAGATGAACTTCCAGATGATGGTGGCGCCGACCAGCGAGATCGCCATCGGCATGAAGATGAGCGACTTGGCGATGCCCTCGCCGCGGGCCTTGTCGACCAGCACCGCGTAGATCAGGCCGAACGCCGTGGCCAGCAACGGCACGCACACCACCCAGAACAGGGTGTTGCGCAGCATGATGAGCGTGTCGTCGTTGGTGACGATCCAGGTGTAGTTGTCCAACCCCACGAACTTGCCGCGGGTGTTGTTGTAGAACGACAGCGTCACCGTGCGGACCAGCGGGTAGACCAGGCCGATCGCGAGCAGGATGAGCGCCGGGCCGAGGAAGCCGAACATATGCAGGCGTTCCTTGCCCTTCCCCCACCGGGGCAGGATGTCGAGCACGAACAGAAGGCCGCCGACCACGGCGACGAAACCGCCGATGAACAGCAGAGCCGGCCAGATCTTCGCGACGTCTTCGGAGAAGTCATAGTCCATGGGGGTGTCCTCCGACCGGCCGGCTCCGACGCCGTGGTGCTCTGGCGCCGGAGCCGGACCTTCAGCTGCTTACTTGGGCCAGGTGCTTTCGATGTAGTCCAGCGTCGCCTTGGTGTCCTTGGTGCCGTTGATCCAGTCGGTCATACCGGTCCAGAAGGACTTCGAGCCGACGGCCGCGGGCATCAGGTCGGAGCCGTCGAACCGGGCCACGGTGGCCGGGTCCTGCAGGATCTTCACCGAGAGCTTGTCGATGGAGCCGGTGACCAGGCTGACGTCCAGGTTCTTGTTCGCCGAGATCCAGTCACCGAGCTTGGCCTTGCTGTTGGCCCACTCGGCGGAGGCGAGGTAGGTCTGCACCTTGACGACCTCGTCGCGGTCCGAGAACGCGGAGACGAACTCGCCGGCGACCAGGACCGGCTTGCCCTTGGCGGGGTCCACGGCCGGGAAGTAGAACGCGAACACGTCGCCGTCCTCGGCCACGTTCGTGCCCTTCGCCCACTGGTTGGAGTAGAAGTTGGCCTGGCGGTGCAGACCGCACTTCTTGTCCTTGACCGGCAGGCCACCCTCCTGGAAGGAGGTGGTCACGATCGTCTTCGGGTTACCGACGTACTTGGGGTTCTTCAGGATCGACGCGGTCCGCTCGGCGGCCGACACGATGCGGGGGTCGTTGAACGGGATCGTGTGGTTGACCCACTGGTCGTACACGTCCGGACCCTGGTCGCGCAGGACGATGTCCTCGATCCAGTCGGTGGCCGGCCAGCCGGTCGCGTCACCGGACTCGATGCCCGCGCACCACGCCTTGATGCCCGTCGCCGCGATGTCGTCGGAGAGCTTGATCATCTCGTCCCAGGTGGTGGGGACCTTGTAGCCCTTCTCCTTGAACAGCTGCGGCGAGTACCACACCAGCGACTTCACGTTCGCGCCCAGCGGCACGCCGTAGATCTTGCCGTTGACGGTGGCGTACTTGGCCCAGTCCTTCGACCAGTTCTTGTCGAGGTTGGCCTTCACCGGCGCGGGCAGCTCCTTGAGCTGGCCCTTCGTGGCGAACGAGGCGAGCAGGCCGGGCTGCGGGAAGACCGCGATGTCCGGCGGCTGACCTCCGTCGGCACGCACCTTGATCTGGGTCTCGAACTCGCCGGACCCCTCGTATTCGATCTTGATGTTGGTGCACTCCTCGAACTGCTTCCACGAGGAGGTCAGCTTGTCAGCTTCAGCATCACGGATCGTCGCGTAGATCGAGACGGTCTTCTTCTTGTCGACCTTGTATTGCGCGTAAGGCGCGCACTCGGGTTTGTCGGCGCTGGTTGAGCCGGTGTCACTGCCACTGTCACCGCAAGCGGCGGCGGCGAGTGCCAGCGCGGCCACACCGGCGAGCGCGAACGCCCGACGCCGCCTCGAGAGGACAGCCATGGTTAGCCTCCTTTGGCTAGACCCGGTCCGGGCGAACAGCTCCGCCCACGTACCGGTGTGCTGTGTCCCTCGGATGTAAGCGTTTGCAAGGTCGGTTTGTCGAGCCCTTCGGCAGGATTGATCGATAACGAGTTAGCAACACGGTGGACATATTGCTGTTGCGCAGAGTGTTGCTAGCCTCCCCGTGTGGCCGACGTTCCCGTGCCCGTGAGCATGGAAGACGTGGCCCGGCTGGCGGGGGTCTCCACCGCCACCGTGTCACGCACCCTCCGAGGGCTGCCCAACGTCTCCGACGAGACGCGCGACCGCGTGCTGCAGGCCGCGGCGTCGCTGTCGTACGTCGTGTCTCCGATCGCCTCCCGCCTCGCCAGCGGCCGCACCCACACCGTCGGGGTGATCGTCCCGTACGCCGCCCGCTGGTTCTTCGGCCAGATCGTCGCCGGCGCCGAGTCCGTGCTGCGCGAACACGGCCTGGACCTGCTGCTGTACAACATCGGTGACGTCGCCGCCCGGCAACGCTTCTTCGGCCAGCTCCCCCTGCGCCGCCGCGTCGACGCCGTCCTCGTCGTCGCCATGCAGTTCACCGACCCCGAGACCGCCGACCTGCGCAGCCTCGGCGTCCCGATCGTCGCCGTCGGCCACGACGTCCCCGGCGCCGGCTGCGTCCGCATCGACGACGTGGCAGCGGCCACCTCTGCCATCCAGCACCTCCTCGGCCTCGGCCACCGCCGGATCGGGATGATCTCCACGTACGCCGACCAGGCGATGTTCCTACCCGTCGCGCACGAACGCCGGCGCGCCTACCTCGACACCCTCACCTCCGCCGGCCTGCCCGTCTGCGACGAACTGGTCATGTCGGTCCCGCACGGCCTCGACGGCGGCGAACAGGCCATGCGCCGCCTCCTCACCCTCCCCGACCCACCCACCGCCGTCTTCGCCGAATCCGACGAACTCGCCTTCGGCGCCCTTTCCGCCCTTCGCCGCACCGGCCGGCACGTCTCCGTCATCGGCTTCGACGACCACGAGCTCAGCGCCCTGCTCGACCTCACCACCGTCCGCCAGCGCGTCTTCGAACAGGGCGTCCTCGCCGCCGGCATGCTCCGCCGCGCCATGACCGTCAGTGACTGGACCCCCGAAGAGCTCCTCATGCCCACCACCCTCGTCCTGCGTGCCTCGACCTGGCCCGTCGCGGTTAGGACCGCCAGCACCGGGTAGCTCGCGGCCCGTTGGATTCCCTTCGGTAGCACTTCAGGGGGTTAGTGCCATGACCGAGATGCCGGTGACCTGGGAACAGCCGGACGACGAACTCGAGGACCTGATCGGCCCCGACACGGACCTGATGGACCAGGAGCCGGAGCAACCCACACCGACGGACTTCTTCTGGGAGGACGACGAGGAGTAACGCACCGCACAGGCCGGACGGGGGGTATCTCGTTTTTGGGGCCCGGCAAGGGCATGCTAGAGTTTCCTCCGTTCAGCCAGGCGCCGCTAGCTCAACTGGCAGAGCAGCAGACTCTTAATCTGCGGGTTGTAGGTTCAAGTCCTACGCGGCGTACCAACGATCAAGGCTCTGAGCTGGGCTTATGCCCAGCCGGAGCCTTTTCCGTGTCCAGCCCCGCCCGGATGGGTGCTCGGTGGGTGCTCGTCCGCGTCCGTGCGTCCAAATCCACCACGATGAGCTACGGCCCCCGCCGTCTAGGGGACCAACAGGCGACCGGTGGCTACAAGCAGCGAGGACGACGGCGCTGACCGCGGAGCCGGCCCGGCCCCGCTCCTTGCCGGCCACAAAACTCGATCGCAGCCAGTGACCGGCGGGCCGTCGAGACGACGCGCCCGCCCATCTCGCCACAGGGCTGTACTGCTAGATCGCGCTACCTCCGATCACATTCGGAACACATTCGGAGCACGAGGGTCGGTGGCCGCGCGCCCACCGTTCGGTGTGGAGCGACGGCTTCAGCGAGCCGATGCGTGCGCCGTGCTACTTGAGCAGCACCCGGATGATGGTGTTTTGTCGGTCTCATCGAGTGCGGCGGAGGGTGCGATCACGAACCGGGCGGCGAGTTCGTGCGACGACGCTCTGGCGTGCGCGTCCCGCTGGAGCGTGACGGCGATGGGCAGCGGGTCCGCCGCCGATTCCTGGTCGGGGTCGTCGGCACCGGTCCGGTGGAACAGGGCAGCCCGCGCCGGAGGCCGGTATCGCGCCCGACCATGTCCCGGTGCTCTTCATCCGACCATGGGCACGAATGAGGAGGCCCCCGGCGAACCGGGGACCTCGGCGGTGTTTCTCAGGTGTCAGCAAGAGAGCACAGAAAGGGAAAGGCCTTCAGTCACCGCTGCGCGGACGATACCACCGAAGATCCAGTCATGCGCTCGCCTGAACGGACTCTCTTGGGGCTTCGCGGTCACAGTGCCTCGCTGACCGACCTTCATTGCGGGGGACCTGCGTGTCGTGCAGGATGGGGCGCGGCGGTCAGGTCCAGTCGGGGAAGCTCTCGCTGTCCGGCAGGTGCCGGATCAGCCGCAGGCCGGTGCTGTCGGCGTTGACGACCCAGAGGTCGTCGAGGAACGTGCCGGTGCGGTTGCTGCCGAACGCGATCCGCCGGCCGTCGGGGGAGAACGTCGGGCCGGTGTCGAAGTACGGTCCGGACGTCACCTGCCGTAGGTGTGTGCCGTCCGGGTCACCCGTCCACACCGACGACGCGGTAAACACGTCCCGTTCGAAGACGAGCCGGCGACCGTCCGGTGACCACGCCGCCTGGTGGTCGTAGTCGGGGGAGGCCGTCACCTGCCGCACCGCGCCGGTACGCAGGTCCAGCAGGTACACGTCGCCGACGTCGCCCTGCTCCGACCCACGGGTGAACGCCAACCGGGTCCCGTCCGGTGACCACGCCGGCTCGAAGTCCAGGTCTGGGCCGGACGTGAGCACCCGCAGGTCCCCGCCGTCCGCGGCGCGCATCGTCGCCAGGTGGAACCCGTCCGGGCCGACGAGGGTGAACGCGATCCGGGTGCCGGTGGGGTCCCAGACCTGGTCGCGGGCGTCGACGCCGTGGGTGAGTTGCCGCTGGTCGGTGCCGTCAGCGCGCATCGTCCAGACGGCGCCCGGACCGAACGGTGCCGGGGTGTGCCAGAACGCGACCTGCGTCCCGGCGGCGTTCCACGTCGGACCGAACTCGTGCCGGTCCGGTGTCGTCGTCAGCCGGCGCAGGTGCGAGCCGTCCGGCCGGATCACGTACAGGTCGTTCTGGGTCAGGTCGCCCGCGGCTGCCTCGGCCTGGAACACGAGCTCGCCGCCGCCCACCGGCGCGGCCAATGCGGCCAGGGCGGGTGCCGCGACGGGAAGGATGGTGCCGAGCTGGGATTACATCCAGTCGGAGTTCTTTCGTCTATGGCCCTGGCCATTTGCGTTCCCAGCGGGTGCTCGGCCGCGTCGGTGTATCCAAATCCACCACGGCGAGCAACGGCCATCGCCGTCCAAATGACCACAGCCAACCGGCGGATACGACGACCAAGGCCGACGAGCGCTGACTGCCAATGGGTGGCCCACCCGCGCTTGCACCCGACCCCTGAATTGTCGCCGTGCTGAACGGCACAGGCCCTGCCGCTGCCAGATCGCGCTACGCCGATCAAATCCGGAGCACGTAGGCCAGCAGCAACGCACCCGCCAGCTGAAAATCGCCGCGCTTGCAGTCGTCGGGCCGCCAGGACTCAGACTCTGAACCTGCGGATTAAAAGTCCGAATTTTACATATTTAAATAGTTCAGACGGTAACGGAGTATCATCCGTGTCGAGTCGATGACCGTCCCGGTGCATCCGTACTGGTCCTGGCGCTGTTGACGCTGCGTAGCAAGCCCCCGAGGTGGCACCTCGGGGGCTTTTCCTTTTCTGTCCGCGTGCGTCCGTCCAGCTTGGTGAACATCCGAGCAACCAGCGAGAAACCACAGCGGCTGGGGTCTCTGGCGTCTGTCGGGGTTATGGGCTTGAACTGGGCGTGTTTCGCTGTGCGGCTTCCTCCGCCGCGGCGGCGCGGCGTTGGTCGCGTTCGTTGTCGAGGAGTTCCGTAACGTCCGGCGGGAGTTGGATGCCGGCCGCGGTGAGGCGGAAGTGGGTGAGTGGCCGGGATGCGAATTCGATACGGTCGCGTGGGCAGGGTGGATGGTGCCAGTCGTAGACGGCGGGGTTCTCGGCGAGGTACCAGTCGTGGCCCACCTCGTGGGGTGCTCCGTACCCGATTGCCAGGTGCGCCGGCTCGACGTCAAGTTTCCAAATCGGCAGCCCGTTGCTGAGCATGATCCGTGGGAGTTGCCGAAGTCCCGGACGCCACAGCCACACGTCGGTAATGCCGCCGTCGGCATAGGTTTGATGGCGGGTCAGCCAGTCCGGGTCGGGGAGCAGTTGGCTTTGGAGCTCGACGGCGAGTTGAGTATCGCCGGCGAAGGTCACCATGACGTCGGCGCGGCGGCGGCCGTCGAGGAGCCATTCCTCGATGTCGACGGTCTGGACATCGGGCATGGTGGCCGCCCAGTGGGCGATGAGGTGTTTGCCGGCGCTGTGCCAGATGGTCTCGGGGCTGTGCCCGTGGGTCGGTGCCATGCCAGGTGGATGGGCGAAGTGCGCGCGGCGGGCGCCTTCGTGGCGTCCGCGGACGACGAGCGGGACGATGGTGCCGGTCGGGGTCTGGTCGCCGAGGTAGCAGTGGTGGCAGATCAGGGTGCTGTCACCGCGTCGGTGGCTCTTGGCATGCCATACCGGCAGTGGCTCGTCGTCGATGTGGACTTCCCTGCCGGTGTCCAGGTCGTAGCCGACAACGAGAAGGTCGGACGCTGTGGTCATGCTTGCTCCTGCGTCGAGGAAGGGATGGGCCTGTTGCCGTCGGTGCGCGGCGCTGGCCGACCTACCGATGGCCTCCGCCGACCTTGGGTCGCAGTGACCAGCGTTTCGCTGCTGCTACGCCTTGACGCTCGCTCCACAGGTGGTGATCGTGGATGGAGAGAGTCCAGCCCTGGTTGTGGCGTGGCACGAGCTCGCCGACGCCGAACTGACCGAGGAGGTGCGTCATCAGCCAGCCGTCGCTGGCGCCAGCCGTGGGGATCGGTGACGGGCAGGCGAAGACGTACAGGGGGCCGTATCCGTTTCAGTCGGTGTGCGTGTAGTCGACGGCCTGCCGCGCCCATTGGGTGAACTTGGCGGTGCTGGAAGGGCCTTGGCTCGCCAGTTTGAACTCGACCCCGAACGCTGGCCTGTCGTCCTTCCAATCGCTGGGGTCTCGAGGGCGCAGCACGGCGTCGATCCGCAGCTGGCGTCCCGAGCAGTGACGGCCGTCGACCTCTGTCTCGATCTCGAAGTGTGGGCTGAGGATGCCCAGGACGCGTTCGGCGAGTTCGGCCTCGTTGGCGAAGCGCGGCATCGGCAGACGCCGGTTGTACCGGACAACATTGCGGGGCGCCGGCGTCGGCAGCACGTGGTGCTCCTGCAATGCCCTGATCGCGGCGTACGCGTACGGGACCGCAGCCCCGAACTCACCTCAGACATGCCGACCACGCTCGCTGCGCAGGTTGCTGTCCCACATCGCCTCGGCGACAATCTGCTCCGCAGAGGTACGTCCCGGTTGGACCGTGGGCAAAGTACGCGGTCTCGATGGCGCCACCTCATCAGCTGTAGCCGAGGTGAGGCCAGGGTCCGACACCAAGTCGATGCTGACCCCACCGTCACCCCAGAGCAGCGTGCCGGAATCCCAGTCCAGCTCGGTGTGGGCGCGGTTGCGCATCAGCCAGTCATAATTCTTCAACGCACGACGGGTCTCATCCAGCACCAGACAACGGTATCCGTCGATCGCACGTCCGATGCCGTACCAACTTCCTCGCGCTACCCGGGCTTTCGCCTTCGGCCCATGGCGGTGAGCGCCACGATCTGACAGCGACGCGAAAACCCCTCATGCCGCATCGGTTCGAGCCGGTCCGGTGCGGCGTGCGTGAGGAAGGCCGACGAGCGACTCGCTCAACGCCCTGAGCGGTCCAAGATAGCGATCGAAGCCAGTAGCCTACTGCGTATTGGTGGCGATGCGCCGCCGCTACGACCGTCTCCACGACGAGCCACTACGCCAATGGTGCGGACACCGTGCCGTCGCCTCCTCACAAGCGATTCCTGGCAGCCGAAGCCGAGATTCGGCGCCTGGTCATCCTCGTAACCGAAGTCATCAAGGCCCTCGTCGCTACCGGCGAGGACAAGCTGGGCCGAACGGCTCGCCCTAGAACAGGCGTCAGAGACGATAAGGGCTGCTACATGTAGCCGTGATTCTCTACGACAACTAAACCACGAAAACCCGCACAGCCATCGCTACTAGCTCTTGCTCGCGTTGACTAAGGTCCGCTTCGGTCCAGGCTGCCTTGGTGGCCAAATCCGATGTCATGCCGATGCTGCTGATGGCATAATAGGCCGCTTGCTTCGCCGCGAAGGACTTGTTCGCTGCAGCGACATTGTCGGCCTGGCCAAAGAACGTAATATTACCCAGGTTATGCTTCAGTGGTTCCAATGCCGAGTCCTTGTCGGCCGGCTCGGCCCTTTGCGGATAAATGTGCTCGAGGGTTGCGTCCGCTATATCTATGACTTTAATCATCGTTGGCTTAGGGCGGGCCTTTGGATTGGTCGAACCGGTCTTGGTCCACCACTGCCGATGATCCTCAATAGTGGTAAGAAACTCCCTGATGTTAGCCCGCTGGCTCGAGTTGTTGAATCGCAGGTTCTCGCCTAAGAGTTGCACGAACAGGGCATCGGCGGCATGATCGTTTATCAACTTTCGAAGGCCGATGCGGAAGGCGTTTAGGGTATAAGAAGCGTGGCTCGCGGTGTGCATCTTGCAGGCTTCCGAGTAGTAAAGATTCGCTGGCCGAGTCGCATGTCCGTTGCAAACATTCTTGTAGCGAAAGGCGAACACTTCCAGCATGTAGACTAGTTCAGCAAAATCACCCTCAGATAGCGACACCGCACCCGCGAGAAGCACTGGTAGTGCAAGTTCATGCTTCAAGGTAAGAATCAGGCGACGCAGGCGATCAACCTGCCAGGCTCGTACCTGATTAGGCACTCCAGGCGGGCGATCGTAAGGCCAGTCGCCGGCAACGAGCTTAAGAAAGATCGACAGTTCATCTCGGAACAGCTCGATCGTCTTAACTAGACTTTGGGCCTCCGCAGCCGTCTTGGGCGGCATCTTGGGAAAGAACTGTTCCTCGATGGCCTCGAACAGATCTCCCTTGGCGCGTACGCCAGTCCAGGAAGGATAGAGCGCCTTGAAAAACGCCTCGACATTCTTCGCCGACGAAGCAAGCATTTCGTCCCAAAGCCTTGCCACTTGCTCGCGGCGCGAGGCGTAGGAGTCCAGAAGCTCAAGGCTTCGACTACGGAGAAGGTCGGCGTCAGAGAGCGACTCACCTCGATGATTTAGGACCGAGAACAAGCGATACGCCTGCGAACGATCCTTCGAGACGATGTGGATTATGTGTGCATCCTGAACGAGAGCTTGGCGAAGCCGCAGTAGGCGATCCACTCTCCCGCCCGCTGCACCTTTGATCCCAATGAACCGCCTAGTCATATCCAAGAGGGCTGTACGTGCGTCTATCAAAAGCTGGTGGCTCTCTCGCGACGGCTTCGGGACCGCCAACCCTGGCATGATTAGACCTTGGAAAACGGCGTCGTCGGCGAGAGAAAGCATCAGTCGTGGTCGAACCTCAGTCACCCCGGCCGCAATATCGGCTTCCTTCCAAGTCACGTACTTTTCGGCGGTGTCCGCGCGTAAAGTGTCCGCCCTTTTGGCGTCAGGCAAACTCGGCGGGTTGCTATCTGTCGCAAGCTCTGCCGCCATTTCAACAACGCATGAAAGCGCAAGCATGAATGTCGCCAAGCGCTGCTGGCCATCCACCACTTCATAGCTATGCGGACGCACTTTTTGATTATCGGTTAGCTCAATACAAACGACTCCGCCGAAGAAATGGCTGACCGATCCGCTGGGCTTGCTCAGCACTGCCTCGATATCTCGGACGAAGTGTCCTACCGCTTCGTCCTCCCACGCGTATGCGCGCTGGTATCGGGGAACGGCAAACGGGTACCGTTCCTCGAGCACCGATCCGACCGTGAGACTCTTCGCCTCAACCGAGGCCGCTCCGTGGAGCACAGCCGTTCCTCCATCCTTCATCCCAAACGAGGGTGAACACCCATTTGAGCAGCAGCGGCGACCCATGGATCAGGACGAGTGCCCTAGCCGAGGCTACTGCACCCCTTGCCGTCGATTCTCGGCGTTGCGGCATGTGGGTCATGCGCGACGCGGTCCGTCCTGCCTGTTGTGCGTCGCGCCACCGAACTGGCCTGCAGCGCGGAGATGATCCTTGTGAGCGCCAGCGAATCGCCGAGGTGGTGTTCGGGGTGGACGTGCCTCGCGACATTCTCACCGCGATGCGCCCACCCTCGGGCCCTTGGCGCGCGGGGCGGTCCGCGATCGATGCATGATCATGCGGCACGGGTCGAAGCGAAGCAGCGCGGCATCGTCGGCCATACGCGATCGGTGTGCGTGGCGGCCGGCTGAGCGTGATCGGAACTCGATCGGCGCGGGCCGGCAACTCGCTCGTCGACGCGCTGACAGACTCCACCATGTTTGACGGTCTTGGATCGGCTGTGCCAAGGACCCAGGCGCGGTCGGCAAGGAGCACAAGCCACCTACTGCGGGGATGTCCAGCGATGTCTTAGCCCTGATCCACCGATGAAATTGATGTGGCTGTGACGGGCCGGGCGCGACGATGCCCCCGCGGGCTGGAAAGATAGAGGTTCTTGAGGCTTCTATCGTCCGGTTCGAGAGGGCACCGTCGGGGTGAGAATATCGCACGGCGCGACGCGGGTGCGCGCATCGTTTGATGATCCGAATCTGGTGTCGTGTGCCGGGCTGGAGCCGGTGATGGCCCTCGCCCAGCGGTGTGACCTGCACGGCATCGTGGCTGCTCGGCTGCGTCTGCCAACAGACAAGGGGTCCAACGCTTCGGGGAAGGTCGTCGCGATCGTGGCGGGCATGCTGACCGGCGCCGACTCGATCGACGACCTGGACGTGCTGCGCCACGGTGGGATGCCGATCCTGTTCAGCAGCGTGTATGCGCCCTCAACGCTGGGCTCGTTCCTGCGGGCGTTCACCCACGGCCACGTCCGGCAGTTGCAGGCCGCCGCACGGCAGTTCCTGGTCCGGCTGGCCGGACAGGTGCCGTTGCTGCCCAGCGCCGGCGCGGTCACGTTCGTCGACGTCGACTCGCTGCTGCGGCGGGTCTACGGCAAGCAGAAACAGGGCGCAGGGTTCGGTCACGCCAAGGTCGGCGGCTACCAGGTCCTGCTGCGCGGCCTGAACCCCCTCGTCGCCACGATCAGCACCCCGGACGCGGCCCCGGTGATCGCCGCGACCCAGCTCCGCGCAGGCAACGCCGGTTCAGCCCGCGGCGCGGCGGCACTGATCGCCGAAGCCGTCGCCACCACCAAAGCGGTCCTCGCAGCCCAAGCAGCCCAATCCGTCACCGCTGCAACGACAGCCGCCACGGTGGCGGCTGAGATCATGGTCCGGGCGGACTCGGCGTTCTACTCCCGCACGGTGATCACCGCCTGCCGCCGGGCCAGGGTACGGTTCTCGGTCACCGTCCGCATCGACGCCAAGGTCCGCAGGGCGATCACCGCGATCGGCGAGGACGCCTGGACCGAAATCCGCTACCCACAACCGGTCTGGGACGAAGACCAGCAGCGGTTCATCTCCCGCGCGCAGATCGCCGAGACCACCTACACCGCGTTCGAAGACACCCGCCACGAGGTCACCGCCCGGCTCATCGCGCGTCGCGTCCCCGACCTGAACAAGACCGGCGTGGACGAACAGGGTGCGCTGTTCACCGTGTGGCGTTACCACGCCGCGTTCACCGACAGCCCGTACGTCCTCGTCCAGGCCGAAGCCCAGCACCGCGGCCACGCCATCATCGAACAGGTCTTCGCCGAACTCATCGACGGGCCCCTCGCCCACCTGCCCTCCGGCCGGTTCAACGCCAACAACGCCTGGCTGGCCTGCATCGCCATCGCGCACAACCTCACCCGCACCGCCGCCACCCTGGCCGGACGACCCCACGCCACCGCCCGCGCCGCCACCATCCGCCGGCACCTGATCAACGTCGCCGGGCGGATCAGCCGACACGCCCGCACCGTCACCATCCACCTGCCGCAACACTGGCCCTGGCAACACAACTGGCTACGCCTGTTCACCACCGCACACGGCCCCACCCGCCTGACCATCCACACAGGACAGTCACACGCAGCCGACGCCGGCCACCCACAACGCCAGACCCCATCGAGCCATTGAGCACACCGACAACCCGGCCGGTCACCCCCGCACGCCCCGACCAACACCCAAGATCATGAACTCGGACCAGCCGAACGTCGAAACCTCATCGGTGGATCAGGGCTTAGAAGGCGGGCGGCATTGAGCGTCGCCCTGGACCGTGGTGCAGACAAAGGTTGTTCAACGCCGCCGAGCAGCAGTTCCACCAGGAGGTGGTGTAGCCTGCGCACCACTTCGACATGGGAGTACTGATGCACGATGTAACGGTGACGGACTCTTCAGCCGAACTGGACCTCATGTCGTCGATCGCCTCTCTCATCGACCGCGCTGGAAGCATGCGTGACCAACTCGCCGCCGACGACGTCGTGGCGGCCAAGCAGATCGCTGGCTGGCCGGAGACCCAGGCAGTGAACGCCGCCGCTGGCGTCGCTGCCCGCACAAACCGATACCTGCATTACGACGATGACGCCGTCGATGACCACTGGGGTCGTCGGCTTACCCGCAGCACACTCCGCGCTTTGGGCGTGCTGGCTATGCTGCGCCGGCCGGAGGTACCCGCCCAGTTTCCAGCCGATCTAGCCGCCTACCTGACTGGCCCGCCGATTCAGTCGGAGCGTCTGGTGGTCATCGACGCCCGCATGCCCATGCAGGGATCACACGAGATCTGCGGCTGGCAACTGACGGAGCCGACTGCCGCCGATCTGGACGCGATGGTCCCCCTGCCGTCGAGCAGCCTATTCGCCGCCGACCCGTGGGATCCGGCCCTGCGCCTCGGTGGCTGCTGCGTCCTGCGACAGGGTAGCGACGACCTCGAGGCGCGCAATCCGTCGATGTGGGGCACCGCCCTACAGAGCCTGTTCGAACCAGAGCTCGTGATCCCGGCGTGGCAGCCACTGCTGCTGCTCAACCTTGCGCAGTCCGAGCGCGTGATCATCGCCGCCGAATACGAAATCGAGCCGGGCCGCATGGTGGAACGAGTCCGAGGCACCGGCCTGGACCTGATGCCCGCCACATCCGACGGGATCGACGAATGGGAAGAGCCGGGCTGGGGTCCCTGTCGTCTCGACGAGGAGGAACTGGCCGATGTGCTGACGTTCACTGGCATCATGTCGCCACTGCTGCAGCAGTGGCTGACCGGAGAGAACCTCGCCAACAACCCCCAGCCGAAGGCGTTGAAGAAGGCCAGCGAGCGGCTTCGCCGCAGCGCGCACCGGTTCCTCGGCCTCGGCTCACGCCTCGGCAGCGACGGCGACGTGCTGTACGCACGTGACCGTGCCGAGATCATCTTCTGGTACGTATCGGCCCTAGAGAATCTCATGATCACCGACAGTTCGGACGGCGAACTCAGCCGCCGAGTGTCCCAGCGCACGGCGGTCCTCATCGGCACCGACGACAACGAGCGACTTGAGATCCGTCGTGCCATCACCCAGGCGTACGGCATCCGTTCCAAGGTGGCTCACGGCGATGTGCCGCCTGAGACACACCTCCAGACTTTGCCGAAGCAGTTACACGGTTACCTACGTCGCGCCTTTCGGGACCTGATCATCCTCGGCCCGCTCTTCGATGTCGCCGCGGTTTGTGACGATGCGCTCCTATCCGCCGCGGTCCGCGAGCAGTTCATCGCCGACCCCGTCGGCCAAGTCATCGACCGGTTGCCCGAGGAGCCGGGCATGGCCGCCCGGCGGAGGCGATAAGCACGCCGACCAGCCGACATCCGTTCTGAACTGATGGTCAACGGCCTCGGTTGCGCTCCCTGGCTCGTGAGACAAGAGGTGCAGCGGCGTCGATCCTAACGACCCGTCGAGCGTTAGTTGTCGATGGGTGGGCGAGTCGCGCCCAGTCCTGTATGGCAAACTGCCCGCGAATCGAATTTCGGCCTCAACGCCGTGTGTGAACGCGTAGCAGGCGGGTTGACCTGGGCAGATGCTCCGCCCTACTGACACACCCTACCACCACGTAACCAAGAGTCGCCGCAGCTCAGGCCCTGGAGGCGTGGACTAGTCACCTCCGCAACTGTGGACCCCGGCGCTACAAGCGCAGCTACTGATTGAGTTTTGCGCTACCCACGATCCGCAGAACGGTCGACGCGGCAAGGTTGAGCGGGGTTCGTTCCTGTTCAACTCGTCGGTGTCTCGTCCATGTCTCGGCGGTGAGGCAGTGGTAGAGGCATCTGATCCTCAGGCGGTTCAGCGCAGGCCGGTCACTCCCCGATGATCGGCGACGAGGCGGGCCACGAGTTCCGCTGCGACGGCGGCGGATCGAGTGACGACCGCGTTGTACTCGATGGCTTCATCCGGTGCCACGTGAATGTGGTCGGGTTGGGTGATGCCGATCGCGGCGGTGTTGCTGGGGCGGGCAACGCTGCCGTAAGAGATCATGGTCGCCGGGTCGAGGCCGATCGCCGGCACTACCAGCGGACCCTGCGGCAGGTTGAGAGCGGTCAGAGCATCGAGCATCCCGGTGACTTGGCCGACGAGGTGCTCGATGTCAAGAAGGAAGCCGACCTGGCCTTTCGGAAGTGGCGCCCACGTCGATCGTTGACCGGACCGGGTCACGGCCAGCCCTTTCTCGTTGCCCCAGCCGCTGCTGGTCACGCGGACGACGGCCGAGTCAGCGTGTGACTCGAGGGCTTCCAGCCGGGTGAAGATGCCGGTCTTGCGGCCGTGGTCGGGTAACAGGTTCCTGAGTTCGCCGAGCTCGCTGACCTGCAGGCGGGCGTCATCATCCGAGAAGGCGAGATGCACCTCGACCGCCGCTGCCCGCTGCTGCATGCCGCGTGCAGAGTTGTCGAGGTCCCGATGCCACGAGACGGTGACCGGCGGCGCTGGGCTCTGCCATCGCAGTCTGCCAGCGACCGGCGGACCGGACGCTGCCGTGCCGGCTGGGAAGGAGACGGCGGGCGGCGAGCCGGGGGCCGGACTCGCTGACGGACCGGGAAATGGTGGTGGCGCGGTGGGTTTGCTGCGTTCGCGGCGGACGCCCTCGAGGATCATCTCGCGCGCGGTCACCTCGTCCTTGCCCTGGATCCGGATCTGGACGACTTGGCTGAGCAGGCCCTCAGGGCTGCATTCCTCGACCATGATCGGTACGAGGGCGTTCTTCGCGCCTTCGGGATCGCTGGCGAAGGCGGCGGCCCACTCCGGGGCCGGGAACTTCGCCTTCAGGTATGCCGGGGACAGCACAGCAATCATCCTGGGGCTCTGTTTGAGTGCCTTATCCATCTCGATGGCGAAGTTGCTTCCTGGGCGGAAATCCCACTCCTGGATGGTGACGGTGTAGCCGTCGTCTTCGAGGATGTACGCGATCCAGGTGGCCCATGCCTTGTCGGCGGCGGTGTAGGAGACGAAGAAATCTTTCACGACGGGGTCCACCCGACCGAGGATAGAGGCTGGGGCCGACAAGATTGCCGTGGTGCGGCGCCGTACGGCCGACGTGCTGGTGCCAGTCGGCAGAGCGAGCCGGCCGTAGGCTCCTTGCTACCGGGACTTACGTTCCAGCAGCTTATGGAGTTCTTCGTACCGAGTTCGGTCACTCCGGCGTGGCCAAGGGCGTACCCCACGGCGGTGTCGACGTTGATCAGCCCGCCCCGCACCACGACATCCAAGGCCCTACCGACGTGGTCACGTTCGTCCTTGCGGGTCCAGTTGTTGGTGCCGTCGTAGAACACCGCCCGGTCGAGGGCTCGCTTGCCTCGAGGTCTAGCGCCGACGGATCCGGATACACGTCGGACAGGTCCACTGCCCCTGTCGCCGCCGCCCAGCCGAGCAGCGGCGTCATCGTGCTCTCCAGAAGCACGAACGCCGGGCCGAGCGATTGTGTCAGACGGGCGTCTACCAGTGGCGACGCCGGTAGACCTGGACTTCGCGTACGGGCATCTCGGACCAGTGCAATGGGCGGTCGATGACAGGGCGGGCGAGGTAGGGGGTGATCCGGTCGCGTTCGTGTTCCTCGGCGAACTGTTCAGCTTGCACGGTTTCGCCGGCAAGGTCGAGCGCTTTGACGAGTTGGACGATGAGAAGGTCGAGGCGGTGGTTCTCCGCTTCAGCGGCCGTAAGGCGTTCGTGGGCGGCGACGGCGCGATGGCCGCACCATTGCCGCAGAAGCTCGTGCTCGGGCCGGACGTGCTTGCGGTACCAGTGGTACTCCCATTCCGGACTGGAATTTTCGCCCTTGCGGAAGGGGTGCGGGCCGCCGTGTTTGCATTTGTGTCGGGCCTCAGCCTCCTCCTCGATCACGTGCTCCAGGATGGTATGCGAATGTGCGCGGCAGGCGGCCTCCGCGATCACGACCGTGCCGGCGGGCGAAACGATCGCGCCTTCGTCGGTGGTGAACCACTGGACCTTCGCGAGAATCTCCTCGGCGGGCGCCTGAAGGATTTCGGCCAGCGCCGCGCGGTCTTTGATGATCGTTGCGTTCTCGACCGGACGCCAGTCCAGTTCTGCCACCTCCTCCGGGATGAGAGCGGAGTAGACGGTGCCAACTGCGCTCTGTTCGACGGAGTCGAGCTCGAAGTCGGCGATGCGCTGCCAGGATGCTTGCTGGGCGTCGTAGGCTTCAACATCCGCCCACCGGGTTTTTAGCCGCAATGACGGCACGGTTTGCACACGGTGGCCGTCGTCGGGGAACTCCACCTCGATGCTCGCAGTGGTCTTCTTCGGTGTGACGGCCTTGATGCGTACGCGTTCCGAGGGCGCCGTGTCTCGAAGCCGGTATGCCCATTCGTCGCCGACGACGTACTGCGATGCGTCGAACGTCACCTGAACCGCCCTTCGGAAGCCGGCCTGCCGTGAGGCAGTGTGACCCGGTGTGCAGGACCACTCTGACATCGCCCGATGGTGTACGCCTACCGGATGATGAGGGTCTATGCCGGGGAGCGAACTGGTCGGTATAACTGGCCGATGGTCGACACCGCCGCGCCGCTGAAGCCGTACCAAGTCGAGGTGCTGCGTTGGATAGAGGCCGGATGTCCTGACGCGGGTATGCCGGGTGATGGCGCGAAACAGACTGCGAGGGCGTTGCAAGGCCGGCGTCTGGTCACGGTGTCGCGTCGTGACGGCCGGTGGTCCGCGGCCTTGACCGAGCGTGGCCGCTACTACCTCGACAACGGCCGGTACCCAGGGCCGACCGGCACGGCGACCGGTGACCTTTCGGAGAGCTCGCCCACGTCGGCGGCCTCGGGCGGAAAGGGCCGGCAGCCGACGGCGCAACCGTCCGTGATCCAGGAAGGGACCGTGCTGATCAAGCGGCTCCAGAGCGGCGGCGGCACCGTGGTCGTGTCGGATCCGGACGCCGACACCCGCGCAAGCTATCGGCGCGCCATCCACGCTGCCAAGCAGCACAAACTCGTGCCGGACGGCTACGACCTCCGGCACACCGGCCGCAACACCGGTGACCTCGTCATTCGCCTGTACTCGGCGGCGCAGCCCTATGACACCGATTGGAATCGGCTACGGCTCGACCAGGGCGACACTCGCGCCACCGTGGCGGCCGACTACGGCGCCCTCGAACAGGACCCCACCAACCTGCATGTAGCACCGGAATCTATCCCCCGGGTGATCGGCCTGCTCCACGCGCTCGACAATGCCGGAACCGTACGGAAGTGCCGCATCGGCGTCAACCTCGCCACGAAGCACCCGAAACCGTTCCTCAAGTTCAGCGGTGCACGGCGATCGCTCGACATCTTCGAAGAGTACGACCAGGTGCCTCACGTGCTCACCGCCGACGAACGGCGAACGAAACGACTCCGCCCCTGGGCACACATCCCGGAGTTCGACAGCGTAGCCACCGGCCGCCTCCGCCTCGAAGTCAGCCAATTCCAGTCCGATCAGCGCCTCACCTGGCGCGACACGCCGATCAGAAGCCTGGAACAGCAGGCCAGTCGCATCGTCGCCGACATCATCAAGGCCATCGAAGAGCAGGAACGGATCTCTGCCGCCTTCCGACAGCGAGAGAAGGAACGGCAGACCGCGGCAAGACTCGCCGAACAGCAGGCAGCCGAGGAGCGCCGCCGGCGCGACATTGAACGTAAGGCAAGGTGGGAGCACGCCATCGCGAAGGCCCGCCGCCTCGCCATCGAGGAGCACCGAAGGACGACGTTCAACACCGCGATGAAGCAGTGGCAAAAGGCCGTGGACATGCGGGCGTTCTGCGACGCGCTCGAACATGCCTCCGCTGGTCAGCCGGCCAGGGAGGGCGAACTCCCAGCCTGGTTAGCCTGGGCACGCGCCCGCGCCGACACAATCGACCCCACCGCCGGTACGCCCACGCTCACAACTATTGACTTCACCATCGAACCGGGCCCGGAAGACCTACGCCCTCATCTGAACGGATGGAGCCCGCACCACCCTATGAAGGAATAGGGCACGACGTCCCTCGGTCAACCGACACCGCGGATCACGCGGCCAGCAGTCCATACTTGACCTAACGACCGACGACGAAACCGGCGATATTCACTGCTGCACGGGGACATGTGCCCAGAGCGCGCAACACCGGGACCAGCTCCGTCGCGGCTTGCATACACCAGTCACTCCAGCCGTCGCGCCCTCACCGCGCAGTATAAGCCGGGCGGATCTCGCTGCCCAGGCGCAGGTAGCGGTTGTAGTTGCGGGTGATCGGCGCGATCGTCACGTCGTGCCACCCATCCAGGCGGCGGACGGGGCGCAGGTCGAGTGGAATGGCAAGCGCTCTGCCGTGGCCCGGCTGCGGCTGGACGAGCAGGGTGGTGATGCCGTGGTCATCCAGCCGCACCGGTCCTCGGACCATGCAACAAAGCCAGGATCAATAAATTGGCGGATTCCAGTCGAACCGGAAAGGCCGGTTGACCCACGACAGTGGTGCCTTTCAAGCCAACTTGAAGAAGCGATCGAAGTATTCGGTTAGTTTCGCGATGACGCGCTCCTTCTTGGCGCCGAGGTTCGAGCAGGGCGGTCCCGAAAGCCGCTGATTCACCCAGTCCACTGTGCGGAGTAACCACAGACGAGCACGGCTCCCGTCGCCTGGAGGCACTTCTGCACTACGCCATCGGTGGCGCGCAGTACGGACCAGCTCGCGAAGTACATCCGCTTACCGGCACAGCCAGCGGCCAGCTGCTCGGCCCGGTCCTACCGCGCCCGGGCGCTACGCCGACATTTGAGCGCATGGCACTCTGAGCCGGTGAACGACTTCCGGCAGCAGATCGGACGCCAGGCGGACGGCGTCGCCCAGATGTATCTGGACGGCGAACGGGCGGATCAGCCGATGACCCGGCAGCAGAAGGAGTTCATCGAGGGCATCATCGCGGCCGACTACGACGGCCGGACGATCATCGAGCTGCTCCAGAACGGCCACGACGCCCATCCCCGCGAGCTCCGGACCGGGCGGCTGGAGTTCCTGCTGGCCGAGGATGAGGCCGAGCACGGGGTGCTCTACGTCGCCAACGGCGGCGGCCCGGTCGCGCCGGAGGACTTCCGGGGTATGTGCCGGATCGCGATGAGTCCCAAGCGGCCCGACCAGGGCATCGGCAATAAGGGCGTCGGGTTCAAGAGCGTCCTCCAGCTGTCGGAGAGCCCGGAGGTCTACAGCCGGGCCACCGCCGGATCGCCCTCCTTCGACGGCTTCTGCTTTCGCTTCGCCCAGCCGTCCGATTTCGGCGAGCTCGCCGACCGGGTGGCCCCGGAACGTGCTGGCTTGGCCGAAGAGCTGCGGGCCAACGTGTCGCAGATGACGGTGACCGTACCGCTGGACGGCCTTCCGGAGCGGGTCGGCGAGTTCGAGGCGGCCGGCTACGCGACCGTGGTCCGCCTGGTCCTGCGCTCGGCCGTCGCGCTGGAGCAGACCCGCGAGCAGCTTGCGCAGGTCTGGTCGACTGCGGTTCCGTTCAACCTCTTCCTAGAACGGGTCGAGCGGATCACGGTACGAACGCGAGCCGCTGACGGCGACGAGACGGTCCAGGCGCTGACCAGGACGTCTCGGTCGCTCAACGACACAACCGAGGAGATCCGGCTCCAGGACGGCAGCACCTTCCTGCTGCTGCGCCGCCCGGTTCCCGAGGCCGCCATGCTGACCGCGATCGAGAGCAGCCGCCTTAACTCCCGCTGGGCTCGTTGGAAGGGCGACGCCGCGGTCTGCGTCGCCGTCCCGCTCGGCGAACCCCTGGCCCAGGGCCGGTTCTACACCTTCCTGCCGATGGAGGAGGCGGCACCGCTGCCGGCCTTCGTCAACGCGCCGTTCTTCGCCCAACTCGACCGCAAGAGCATGAACGCGGCGGTGCCGCTGAACGACATGCTGCTGAGCCAGATCGCGGCCCTGTGCGCGGACGCCGTTCGCAACGGTTCCGCGCTGCCCGGTGGGGTCCTGCTCGACCTGGCCTGCTGGCAGCAAGCGGCGCTGCCCCGGCTGGTGGCGGCCTTCGGCGAGGACGAGGTACCGCTCACCGGCGTGCCGCTGGTCCCGGCTCTGGGCAGTGAGGATCAGCGGGTGCCGCTCGACGGGGTCAAGCTGTGGCGCGCAAAGGGCACCACGATCAGCGCGGAGGCGGTGGCCGCCACCGGTGTCACGCTCGCCGACAGCGCCCTGGGCCCGGTACGGACCAAGCGCGTCGAAACGCTTGCCCGGCACCTCGGCTTGCGGCTCATGGCCACCCCGGCGGAGCTCGCCGCGTGGGCCGAGGCGGTGGCCGCCGACCTGGCCCGGGACGGCGCGGACCCGGCGGTGTGGGCGGGCTTCTACGACGACCTGGCCGCCGAACTGCGCGACTTCCCGGAACAACTGCGAGGGCGGCGGGTCCTAATCGGTGAGCGGGGACGGTTGCTGCCGGTCACCGACGAGCAGCGGGTTTTCGTACGCCCGAACGGCGAGGCCGCCGCACCACCCGCAGCCGTCCATGCCCGCCTGGCCTTCCTGCTGCCCGGGATCTGGCGCGTGGCGGAACGGCCACGCCGCCCGGGCCGGGAGTGGCTAGAGAACCAGAAACTGGTTCGCGACTACCACACCGAGACGGTCCTCGACCTGGTCGGCGCCGCCATGCGGGCCCTCGAGCCGGACGACCACGGAGCCTTGCGGGAGTGCCTGGACTTCGCCTTCGACGTCTGGCGCCGGGCCACCCGGGAGGTCAGCCCGAGCGTGGTGCGCGACGCGAACCTGCTGGTCCCGACCACGTCCGGGTGGCGGAAGGCCCAGACCGCTACCTTCGGCGCGGGCTGGGGAGGCTCCATGGCCGACACCGATGCCCAGCTCGCCCGGCTGCTCGACGCGGTCGCCGAGGTCTCCGGCGACCTCACCCGGGTCGCGGAGGCGTGCACGACTCCGGCCCACCTGGAGGTCGGCGATCCGGAACCATGGCGCGAATTCCTGGAGGCGGCCGGGGTACGCCACGGGCTCACACCCCTGTACTACCCGAAACGGGTCTTCGACCTGCGCGGCGAGCACGTAGCAAACCCGGCTGCGGCACCCCTGCCAGACATCAATCTTGCGGTCGCCGACAAATACACCTGGCGTGAGGTCGCCGCCGGGTGGAAACGGCAGGGGCCGCCGTCACGGACGGTCCACTACCGGCCCGCCACCGATGTCGCGGTCCTGCCAGGACAGGGCGACTGGCCGTCCTTCAGCCCCGAGGCCCGGCGGATCTACGCCGAATTAATCCTGCGCGGACTCGAGGTCTGGTCCGACTTCATCCTGGAGATCTTTTTCGTACGGGACACCGACAGTACCCGGGCGGCCTGGCCGACCTTCGTCTCCTCGTTCCTGGCCACCACCGAGTGGATCCCGCAGACCACACCCGGCCAGCGCAGCCAGGTCACCCTGGCCGCCCCGGCGGATGCGTGGTGGGTCCGGGACGAGGCGACCCCTGACTATCTGCGCGCCCAGCCGCATGCGCTGCGGAGCCTGGCCACTCCGCGCGTGCTGGAGCGGCTGCGGAGGGCCGGAGTCCGCTTCTGGGACGACCCGGCGAGCGCCCGCAGCCGCCTGGACGAGCTGACCGGCCTCGTCAACGGACACACGGCGGTGAACCCGGCCGTGCGCAAGGCCTACGAGGAGGCCTGGAACGAGATCGCCGAGGGCGCCGAGCCGCCCGGGAGCGTGCTGGTCACCCGGCAATCCCGGCTGGAGGTCGCGGACCTCCGGGCCGAGGGCGAACCGGTCTACGTCTGCGACGAGAAGGGTGCCGCCAAGGAACGCCTGCTGCAGCAGACTCCGGTCGCGATGCTGGCGATCCGGTCCCGGCCGCTCGCCGAACGGGTCCGCCGCCGTCTCCTGGGCACCGGCCCGAACCGGCTCGTGCCCACCTCCGAGGTCGCCGTTGATGTCATCGGGGACGGTGTTCCCGCTGCGGACCTGCCATTCCATGATCTCGGCGCCTTCGGCGGCGGCTGGCTGCCCACTCTCGTGCTCGGCTGCCTGGAGGTTCAGCAGAGTTCGTTTCGGGCCGTCACCGCCCAACGCCTGGTGAACGTCGACCGGGCGCTGTCCCGCTGCCGGCTCGCCACCGCCACCTCGGTCGTCGCGCACATCGGCCCGCACCGGATCGCCGCCGGTGACTCCGGCGCCCTGTCGTTCCTGCTCGACACCGGCGACCACCCGCGCATGGTGGTACTCGCACCCGAATCCGACCGGTGGACGGTTCTCCAGGCGGCGAGCGGTGCCCTCGCCGAGCTGGCCGGCGACCCGCAGTTGGAGCCGTCGCTGCGGCTCGCGCTCGTCGACCTGCGCCAACGCTGCGGCGAGACAACCCCGGTGGTCGCCGACATTGCGGCCGTCCTTCGGGTGCCGCTACGTGATCTGGAAGCGGCCATCGCCGGAGCCGTCACCCGGTACGCCGACCACTCCGCCGTCGTTGCCGTGCTCGCCTGCGTCGATCTGGATGTAGCCCAGGAACTGCGGGAACACAGTGACGGCTTCGGCGGGCGCGACGAGCTGCGCGCCTGGCTCTCCGCTACCGGAGTGGACGCCGACCGGGTGCTCGCCCTCGCCGACCGTAACGACCCACTCGCCGCGATCACCGAGCTCGGCGTCTCGTTGGAGAAGGCCAACCTGGCCTTCCGGCTCTGCGGGCTGCCACTGCTGCACCGCCAGGGCGGGCACGCCCGGCAGTTCGAGGCGTTCCGGCAGCAGCACCGGGCGGCCATCCTGGACCGGCTCCGAGACCGCTTCCTTCCGATGGCCGAGCGGAGCGAACCGCTGACCGGCTATCTGAGCATGCGCGATCTGCGAAGCCTGACCAGCGACGAGGAGTGGCTCGACCGCTACTGGGAGCTGCCCGAGGAGGTGATGCAGGGGCGGGTCGAAGCCTGGCTCGACGAGGGCGCGCCACCCGCGCCGGCGGAGGAGAGCGGGCTGCCACCGGTCGACACGCTGCGCGAGCATGGCCGCCGGGTCGCTGTCCGAGCGGTGACCAGCGCCCGACTGGTGGTAGAAGCGTGGTCACACCGGTCGGCAGAGCCGGTCACCGGCCGCCCAGACAACCCGGAGACGGTCGCGTCAGAGATGGCCGAGGCCGGTGCACTGGACTTCAAGCGGATCGGCCAGGACGACGTGATCACCTGGCTCGCCGAGCACGGGCAGTGGCCGGCGGCGATGCCGCGTACCACGGCGCCCGCCCGGCTCGGACTCTCCGAACAGGACCTGACCCTCGCTGGAGAGCGGTTGCAGCAGGCCTCGGCGGTGCGCCACCGCAACTCGGTGACCACGATCTACGGCGGCCGCAAGTACGGCCAGGAGGCCGAGGAGACGCAGGCCTTCATCGACGCGGTGCGGGCGTCCATAACCCTCGAGGCCATGAACACCCCGCCGCAGCCCGCGGCCCTGCCGCCCATGCCGCTGCCCGCATCATCCTCCGGCCGCAACCGCGGCGGCTCCGGCTGGCAGGTCACCTCGGCACCACCCGAGGTGACCGCCCGGATCGGGCTCGCCGGCGAGCTGATCGCCGGCGGGTGGATCGAGCACCACTTTCAGTTGCCGCCCGAGGTCACCTGGGTCTCCGCCAACCGCCGCAGCCGATTCCCGGACGGCCGGGCCGACGACACACTCGGCTACGACTTCGAGATCCCGCTCGGCGACCGCCGGCTGCTGATCGAGGTCAAGGCCACCAAGGAAGCGGCCGCCCAGATCACTCTCGGTGAATCAGAGGTACGCACCGCCCAGAGCCTCGAACCGCACGAGGATTACTGGATTCTCTTCGTCACCCACGCCCTCGAACCCGACCGGCACCGGGTCCACGTCCTGCCGAACCCGCTGGCGCCGGGCGGCCTCACCCACTATCAGGTGGCCGGGCGCAGCCTGCGACTGCTGTTCCAGCTGCCCGGCGCCACGTCGTGAGCCAGTCAGCTGGCGTGCAGGGCCCCGTCTCCGGGTCGATCGGGCCTAGTCTGCGATATGGCGCTGACGACCGGAACCGCCGGATGGCTAACCCGCAGCCAGTGTCGGCTCAGGCGGCGCTTCGCCGCTTGGCTTGGATGCATTCGGCGACGGCTGGCAGGTTCAACCGCTGACCGGGAATCGCGATGGTGAAGTTGGCTTCGTATCACCGGCATCGGCGAGTTCTCGATCTTGGCGCGACGACTGATTAGCGCGCCAAGGCTGGGCCATCGTTCGCGGCGGCGACGTACGTGCCGCGACCGACGACGGTTATCACCGGCCCGCGTTCCCGCAGCAGTTGGATGGCCTTGCGGGCGGTGCCCCGGGCTATGCCGTACTCCTGAACCAGCTGGTTCTCCGAGGGGATCGGCCGGTTGGGCGAAGGTCACCCGCGTCGATCCTCGCCGCGACGGCGCCCGCCACCTGTACATATAGCGGAGTCGGGCCTTCGTGGTCGATCACGGCCTGACCATAGAAGGCCAGGGCCTTCGGAGCCATCGCACGAGGGGCTGCCGCAGTAGCCGAAGACCTACGGTTAGATGAGACGCCGGGTTTGGGTGCCCGCCGCGGGCTACGGCGTTAGGGAGGCGACAATGTTTCAACCCGTCGCGTTAGAGGCGGCGCGAGACGTCCTCAACGCTGAGGGCCTCCGGCCCGACGCCGGTGTGGACCGTCCGGAAGCGGTGATCTGAAGTCTTGAGCGGTGGCAGCCTACGCGGCATCGGACTACGTGATCACTTCCGCAGCGACACCGACGATATGGTGCGTGATTTCTATGGCCCGTGCCTGAGCGCTGCCGTTCGCTATGACCGTGCGGTGGGCTACTTCACCAGCACGAGCCTTGCCCTGGCAGCGAACGGTCTGCAGCACCTGACGGCACGTGACGGTCGGATTCGTCTCATCGCCAGCCCTCACCTCAGCGCCGAAGACATCGACCAGATCGAGCTCGGCTACGAGTACCGCGCCGTTATCGCCGCCGCAGTGCAGCGTGAGCTCGGCGAGCACGTGGAGCGATCACCCACACTTCTCGCGAAGCTCGGTCTCCTGGGCAGGTTGGTCGGTGACGGCGTGCTCGACCTCCGGATCGCTGTGGTTCGCCGTAATGACCGCTTGGCGCTCTACCACGAGAAGATCGGGGTCTTCGTGGACGAGCATGACGATATGGTCGCGTTCAGCGGGTCCTCCAACGAGACGGCGAGCGCTCTCCTATACAACTTCGAGTCAGTCGAAGTCTTCCAAGGGTGGGTAGACGGTGAGGCTGCCCGGGTCAACCGCATCGCCACGGATTTCGATAACCTCTGGTCAGGGACAACGCACAACGTCGAAGTGCTGCCATTTCCAGATCTCGGCAAGGAACGACTGCTTCAGCTTTCGCGGGTTGCGAGCAAACAAGGTCTTCAGCCTGAGGGCTGGCAGTCGGATTCCGGGGTTTTGATCGGGACACGTGCCGGCTCGTATCCCACGCCACGGCTACCGGCGGAAATCACGCTTCACGGTTATCAGAAAGACGCGATCAGGAAGTGGTTCTCCGCCGATGGTCGCGGGGTGTTCCAGATGGCAACCGGGACTGGAAAGACGGTAGCGGCATTAGCGGCCGTCAGCAAGATGGCAGAAATTTACGATCGGCAACAGAAACCGTTGCTTGCAGTGGTCGTCGCACCGCAGATCCATTTGGTAGATCAGTGGGCGGATGAAGCGAAGAGGTTTGGCCTTCATGCCCTCTGCTGTTACGACGATGCGAAGTCGTGGGTTGAGGCAGCCAACGCCCTGACGATCGGCTTGTCGGCAAGGCCGAGCGGCTTTGGCATGCTTATTACTACCAACGCCACTTTCGGCCGACCGGGATTTCAAGACCTCTTGGCGGCCTACCAAGGCCCGTTCGTCCTTGTTGCCGATGAGGCCCACAATCTCGGTGCGCGATCGGCGCTCGCCGCGCTGCCCTCGTTTGCGCCGCATCGAATGGCGTTAACGGCTACGCCGGAGCGTTGGTTCGACCCGGATGGCACCCGTGCGTTGGCGGACTATTTCGGCGACCCAGTAATCGAGTTGGGGTTGCGCGAAGCGATCAGCATCGGTGCGTTATGCGAGTACGACTACTATCCGATACCGGTCGCGTTGGACGAGGAGGAGAGCGCACTGTACGCGCAGCTCACGCAACGTATCGGGCGGCTGTTCGGTGACAGTCGCGCAGACAGTAGTAGTCCGGTCGATGACGGAAATGATCAGCTATCGATGTTGCTTCGCCGACGGTCGCAGCTGCTCGCGCACGCCCGTGGGAAGCTGGCGGCCCTCCAGGCTCAGGTCGCCCTGCGGGCGGACCAGTCATGGCAATTGCTGTACTGCGCTGAGGGAGTTGCTCCGCAGGACGGCGCCGAACGGCAGGTGGACAGCGCTCTACGACTCGTCGGCAGCAACCTCGGAATTCCAAGTCATCAGTACACCGCTGCTGAGACCCCGACGGAACGGCGCAGAATCTTGGAGCGGTTCCGAAGTGGAGATCTTCGAGCTCTGGTCTCCATGCGCTGCCTCGACGAGGGGGTCGACATACCAGATGCCCGTATCGCCTACATGCTGGCGAGCAGCACCAACCCGCGGCAGTTCATCCAACGGCGGGGCCGCATCCTGCGTAAGTCGAAGGGTAAAGACTTCGCCCAGATCGTCGACTTCATCGCGGTGCCCGGCGGTCACGTCGATATAGCCGTGGAGCGACGCCTTCTCCGTCGAGAGATCACACGGTTCGCCGACTTCGCCTCGACTGCGCGCAACGCCGGCGAGGCACTCTCAGTGATGCGGCCGATGCGCGAAGCATACGGATTGATGGACGTATAAGGAGCCCTGGTGAGTAAAGAACCTACAACCGAGCGCGAGGCTGTGGCACAAATTTTCGCTCAGCAGGAGCCGATCGTGCAGGACTACATCAAGGAGGTTTTGGCCATCTCCCGTCAGCGGATGCATCAACGCCACCACGCTAAAGGACTCCTGGACCTCTACAGCAACGCGCTCAAGAAGCTGGTGAAGTCGTGAAACTTATCTCTTTGGAGATGCACAACTTTCGTCAGTTCGTCGGGCAGCAGAAGATTGAATTTGCCGGTAGCGACGACCGTAACGTGACCCTCATCTATGGCGCCAACGGCGGCGGTAAGACCACGATCCTTAATGCCTTCACGTGGGCATTGTACGGGACGACCAGCCCGGACTTCGAGCAGAAGGAAATGCTCATCACCGACTCGGTGTGGGATGACGCCCTACCGGGAGCCATGATTGAAACCAGCGTAACGTTGCATTTCGAACATGACGGCATGCAGTATCGGCTGCGTCGGCGGATCAAGACGCCCAAGGATGGGACTCGCCAGCAACCGCAGAGCTATGACGTCACCCTCGACAACTTGGACGAAAGTGGAGCGTGGAAGGAGGAGAAGACATACTCCGACCGTATCGAGCAGATACTTCCCGAGGAACTGTCCCAGTTCTTCTTCTTCAACGGGGAACGCATTGAACGCCTCGTCAAACGTGGCGCCTACCAGGACATCCAAAAGGCAATCAAGACGCTCCTGGGGCTGGAACAGTACGAGCTCGCGCTCAAGCACCTGCCGGAAGTCGTTCGCGGGCTGGGCAACGAGCTGCGCAAGCTCGGAAAGTCTCAGGCCGGGGATATTGTGAATCAGCAGGACCAGATCCGTGAGGACACGGAACGGCTGCAGGACGAGCAGCGCCGCCTGCGTGAAGAAGTCGGGCACCTGACCGACGAGCGGGACGTCGTAGAGACCAAGCTGCGTGCGCATGCGCCGACCGCGCAACTGCAGCTGCGCCGCGACGAGCAGACCCGCGCTTACCGGTCGGCGGAGGAACGCCGTACGCGGGCCGCGCAGTCCCGCACGAGTCTGCTGACGAAGCGGGCCTATCGTGTCTGGCTCGCCGAGCTGGTGCCTCAGGTGCAGAGCGCAGCGGCCGGTCTGCGCGAGACTGGCCAGCTCCCGGCGCCGTTGAAGCGCCAGTTCGTCGAAGAGCTGCTGCAGCAAGGCTCCTGTATCTGCGGAACGAAGCTGAACGACGGCGAGAGCCCTCACGATCACGTCAAGACCTGGCGGGCCAAAGCTGGCCTCGCCGAAGTCGAGGGCGCGTGGCAGCAGATGCAAGGTCGTGCCACTGAGCTCGCTGAGTCGTCGCAGGAACTGTCCCCATTGCTGCGCCAGGCCAACGCCGACATAGCCACGGCCGCGGAAGAAGCCCGCCAAGCCTCGGAGATCATCAGTGAGGTGGAGGGGCAGCTCAAGAAGCTCCCCAGCGAGGACGGTCAGGAGCTGGAGCGGCGCCGGGTGGACCTTACCCGGATGGTCGATAAGAACAACTATCGACTGCATGACATCGAACGAGAGCTTAAGGAACTTTCCCGTCGCGGCGATGACCTGGGTAAACAGCTGGCGAAAGTGGAGATCACTGACCAGAAGGGCGCCCTGGTACGTCAGCAGATGGCGGTGGCGAGTCAAGCGCACGCGGCGATCTCCAGCATGTACAACACGGCCAGCGAGTTTGTGCGCGACCGGCTCGATGTGAAGATCCGCGAGGTGTTCTCGAAGATCTCCATCAAGCCGTTCACTCCAGAGTTGAACAGCAACTTCGAACTTCAGCTGTGGCGCGGCGACGGAGACAGCCGTGTACCGGTCTCCAAGTCCACCGGGGAGAACCAACTGCTGAGCCTGTCGTTCGTGGGCGCGCTGGTAGCACTGTGCAAGGAACGCGCAACAGGCGAGAAGGGAGCACAGATCCTCGGACACCTGGGCGGGCTGTATCCGATCGTCATGGACGCGCCCTTCGGCAACCTCGACAACACCTACCGAGAAGAGATCGCTCGGGCATTGCCCGGCATGGCTTCCCAGGTCGTGGTGTTCACCAGCGTTGCGCAGGCGGAGGGGGTCGTTGCGAACCGGCTGGAAGGCAACATCGGCGCCGAGTACGTCATCTGCATCAACACCACCAAGGACGACGCTGTGCACGACCGGATCGAACTCGGTGGGCGCAACTTCGACTACGTCGTTCCCGTCGCCGACGCCGACTGCGCGAAGATGGAAAGGGTTCGCTGACATGATCGACCCACGTGTGCGCCGACCTGCCGACAAGGAAGAACTCATCACCCGGCTGGCAGGCGATGCCGACTCCGCGGTGTTCGACTCCATGCGAGATCTGTTCGTCTTCGCCGCGGCGCTGGGCAAGACGGAGGAACGGCGGGTGCCGCTGTCGAGTCGATCGGGTAAAGACCCGATTCGGTTGGACCTGTTCCGCAGCGACTCAGGGCATGAGTTCTTGATCCAGACCCTGGCCATCCTCGCGTTCCCAGGCGACGCCGAGGTCTTGCACGAGGACCGTGTCGGCGATCGCATCGCGGTCTTCGAAGAGTACGTCAACGGCGGCCTCGAGATCATCCAGGAGAACCTCGACGCCGGCCGGCTGCTGGGGGACGATGACGTGTTGATGGCGATCGTCGGGCGGTACATCGACAAACGCGACCCCGACGCCAAGATCGATCTGAGTCAGTTCGCAGACGACCTGGGGCTGTGAGCCCTCCACTACGGCTTGCGGGGCCTTGATGCCCACAGCAGCCATGACAGCTTCGGGTCGAGGTGGCCACCTCAGTCGTCGGGGGAAGCGAAAGGTTGAGCGTGCTTGCCAGTCCGCCTCGGGGTCATCGCCGCCCGCTGCCGTGTTCCTTGAACGCGAGCTGCGCAGCGGTCCCGAGGCCAGCGATCAACGCGACCGAGGGCCTCGCCGGGGGGCCGACCGCGGTTCCTAGCCTCCGTTCCTAGCCGCCGCCGTACACGAGGGGCCAGCGGCGGTCCCCTGGGCGAAACGTCGTCGACGTGCGATGCGCGCGCCGACACCTCTCGGTGCGACGATCTTGTGGCCGAGACGCTCGTCAGGTCGGTCCGAGGATGGCGTAGCGCGTCGGCAGTCGATCTCCTTGCCGATGCCTTGAGCGGCTTCAACGTGCAGGTACGCGTCGCCCGGGGTGGTGGTGCGGGCTTGACGACGCTGGTGTTTGCCGACGATGCCACGCTGATGCATGATCCGCTTGGCCCGTTCGCGGTCGACCCTCGCTCCGTGCCACGCAACTCACTGGTCACGCGCGGCATTCCGTAAGTGTCGCCGGGAATTCGGTTCACCACGGCGATCCGGGCAGCGAGAGCGTCATCGGCTGCGGCCCCGCGGTCTGCCGGGCCCGTTCGCTCGCCTGCCACGGCTGAAAGGCCGGCTCGGGACACGGTCGGAACCCTGTACTACTGCTTCACGTCGTCGTGCGACTCCGCTCCGGTCGCGTCCCGTCGAGCCTCGGGATGAACCGGCCAGACCGGCGGATGTAGCCGGCGCGCCGGTCGACCCTATCGAACCTAGCGTGCTGGTCAGCACCTAGGCGTCTCATCATTCGGGAAGTTTATTCAACGCCGAAAGAAGGCTCAGTCCCAGACCCCATACATCAGTGAAGGCAAGTTTCCCTGCAGCTCCAGCGATCGACCGCATGGCGTTCGTTGGCAAGGCGAAAGGAACACAATTGGATCAGCACTGCCCTCATGAGGACACCCAGCGCGAGAGCTACGTTACGCCTGGTGCTGGATCTGAGGATGGCGTAGCCGCCGACGACCTCGTTCGTCGTGTGACTCGGCGGAGCTACGCTCTCTACCCGGGTATGGTTCGCGCCCTGGTTCCCCCTGACCGGCCCGGCCACTACATCTTGTTCGCTCGGCGCAGGCCTGTATACGTCGGTCGGTCCGATACGTCGGTTCGGCGTCGCCTGTTGCAGCACTCCTATCGCCGCCAGGCGGCCTACTTCCAGTTCGACGTGCACACGTGCGTTGCCAACGCATGGCTTGCCGAGTGTGCCTACTTCCACGCTCTCCGCGGCCATGTGGACAACATCATCCATCCGGGCGCCCCGGACCAGAGCGGCATGCGGTGCCCCTTCTGCCGGCCCGGCTGGCGCCCGCGCCTGTTCGCGGACCTCGATCTTCCGGATTTCGTTCAGCAGCCGATTCACCGTGACCACCGTTAAGGAGTTCCGCCATGTCTGACAGCAAGCCCGTCAAGGGGTTGAAGGCTCCGCTCACGCAGACGTTCCCCGCCCTGGAAAGCGCCCGTGACTCCGGCTTCGACCTGGCGTCGTCGGTCGGCGAGATCGTCGACAACTCCATCCAGGCGAACGCCACCCGCATCAGGATCAAGACGGTCGAGGCAGAGGACGGCTCGGCGATCGTCAAGATGGCCTTCGCCGACAACGGTGATGGCATCCCCCTCGACTACCTGGCGTCGGTGCTCTCCCTCGGCTACTCCAGCCGTTACAACTCGCGGACGGGGATGGGTCGCTTCGGGGTGGGCCTGAAGCTGGCCAGTCTGGCACTGAGCCGCTGCGTGGAGGTCTACACCAAGACCCGTGACGGAGCCGCCGTGTACTGCACCGCGCTCGATCTCGACGCGGTGCGCAGTGGCGAGCAGACCGAGCTGACGGTGCGCGAGGTGACCGGTTTCCCGGAAGAGTTCGCGGGACTCATGGCCGACCCGGCCGGGACGACGTTCGCATCCGGCACCCTGGTGGTCTGGGCCGACATCGACCGGCTGCCGATCGGGGGAGGCAATGGGCGCGCCCGGTCAGCGCGTGACGTGTTCGCGGACAAGCGTGAGGTGCGCAAGGCGCAGCTGGAGAAGTACCTGGCGCGGACCTACCGGGCCTATCTCGCCAAGGGCATCGCGATCGAGCTCGACGGGCTCATGATCGACCTCTACGACCCGACATTCCAGCTGCACACGCCCCGAATGGTCCGCCAGTTCGGCGAGGATCTCCGCGGCAAGATCATCCAGGAGACCGACGAGAAAACCGTGGTCATCGACGGTCACCCGGTCCACATCCGCGTGGCGCTCGCGCCTCTGGCTACCCGTGCGGAGCGGGGCCAGGGCGCCCGGGCCTTCGAGCATCTGTTCCTGACCACCCAGGACAGCCGCCTCGACGATCACAACCAGGCGATCTCGATGCTGCGCGAAGGCCGCGAGATCTACTACGCGCTGGTGCCCCAGATGTACCCGCCGGACAAGTCGGGGAGCGCCGACCTGGACCGCTTCATCGGCGTCGAGGTCAGCTTCCCAGCAACGCTGGACGAGTACTTCCGGGTGCGCAACGTGAAGCGCGGGGCCGAACCGGTTGCAGAGCTGCGCGCCAAGATCCGCGACTTCATCCGCAATCCGATCATCGAGGCTCGCAAGCAGATCCGGGAGGACTGGGAGCGCGCGGTGCACGAGCGGCACACCGGGCCGGCGGACCGCGGCCACGAGCACGCCCTCGACGTGATCGAGCGGTCCGCCCGCAAGATGCCGGTGAGTGCACCGAAGCCCGACGCGTCGCCGGAGCGCGAACAGCAGGTCCTGTTCGACCTCGCTGAGGACCATGGGATCGACCCCAAGGACGACGCCAACGCCGAGGTCATGGACACGCTGCGGCAGCGGTTCCATGAACGCGCCATCATGATCACCGACAGCGGGTGGCCGGGCAAGGACATGTTCGACATCGAGCACCTGTCAGGCAAGTTCGTGCTGAAGATCAACCATCGGCATCCGTTCATCCGTGACGTGTACGACGTGGTGAAGCAGATGGCGGCGAAGCAGCCGACCGAGTTCGATCTGGACGAGGTCAGGCGGTTGCTGATGAAGGTGGATGTGGCATTCGACGTGCTGTTCACGGCCTACGCGAAGGCCGAGAACATGCATCAGGATCCGGATGGCGCGTACGGCGAGCTGCGCTCGTACTGGGGAGTCATCACCGCCGGCATGCTCAATGAGGGACTCGCCGACCTGTGACGATCCGCCTGGGGTGGGCCTCTGCGGTCCACCCCAGGCAGCCGGTACGGGTTGTGGAATCAGTCGAGCAGGGCCACCAGGTCGGGCGTATCGCGCATGCTGGCGTCGCCCACCATGTACTGCGTGCCACGCGCGATGTGCGCACGAAGTTGAAGGTTGAGTGACTGCTCGTCCAGTGGGAGCCCGAATTCCTTGGTGCGCTGCTTGAGGACCCACCAGTAGATGTCGCCAGCGGCGCCGGCGAACGTCTTCCAGGTCATCTCAACCGCGGCGTCGCCGCTCAGTGCTGTGGTGAGCGGAGGGGTCGACTCCGCCAGCGATCGGCACAGTGCCCATCGGCACAGGACGTTCCAGTTCATGACGCCGGTGCGGCGTTTCATGGTGATGAGCTGCTCCCGAACGTCGGAGCCGATCCGCACCGACTCCGGTGGTACCACGATCGGGTCCCCGGGCGAGCCTGCCTTCTTCGTCCGGGCGGTCATCGTGCTGTCTCCTTGCTACTGCTCACGGCGCGGCTGAAGTACCCCTCGACAACCCGGGTCCCACGGGTATCAACATCATGTTCGAGGCGGATCGTGTGGCTGACCGCTCCGTCGAGCGTGTCGAGGATGTCCGGGGTGATCTCGGTATCGGTTGATAGGACGATCACCTGGTGGCTGGCGTTGGGTAGGTAGCTCTGTACGAAGCGCAGCCGGTGATCGCTGTCGAGTCGGCCGAGCGGGGTGTCGATCACGACCGGCAACATGCGGCCCGAGGCGCGGGCCAGGCCGGCAAGCAGCGCCACAGCCAGCAGCTGACGCTCGCCAGCCGACAGCGTCCGCGGTCGCACCGGACGGCCGTCGTGGGTGAGCAGCTCCATCAGGCAGGTATCGGGGTCGATCACCACTTCGTGCACGAGGTTGTCCTTGCGCAAGAGCAGCTGCAGGGACTCCAGCACCATGGACTGGATGCGCTTGACGTGCCGCTCGGTCGCTTTGGCGCGCAGCGTCGCAAGGGTCGCGCGCGCCCGACCGGCATGCTCGACGAGGCGACGAACCCGTTCCGTCTTGAGTCGCTCTTCGGTGACGGTCTGCAGTTCTCGCTTGAGCGACTGTTTCGCAGTCTGCGCGGCGGATCGGATCGCAGTGAGTTCCTTCTGCAGCGTGTCGATTCGAGCGCGCAGGCTCACGACGGCCTCGTTGGCCTTTTCGTACTCAGCGACCATCGCTTCGCCGATGTCCGCGTCGGGCACGGCGGCTGCCGCTCGCTCGGCAGTTTCGAGCGCTGCTCGGGCCTTTTCCAGGGCGACGACCCGTTGCCGCAGTTCGCGCCGGACGCCGGAAAGTTCCGTGTCTGCCAGCTGACGGGCAAGGGTCAGGGTCGCCTCGTCGGGACCGAGGTAGGGATCGATCTGGCTACTGGCTCCGCGGGCGGCCAGATCCTGGGTGAGGAACTCGGCTGTCGCGGCTTGCAGTTTGGGGCTGGCCCGTTGGGAACGCAGATGGTCCAGCAGGGCGTTGTCACGCGCCGACAGCAGCCGTACCAGCGTCTGGTTGTTGGCCTGGTCTTGTTCGGCTGACGCCTGTGCGATCGCGCCGGTCAACAGGTCTGGAACGAGCAGCAGGGGGCCGAATCCGGCGACCGCGTCGATGAGTGCTTGGCGTGCGGCCTTCGCGGCGGTGCGTGCCGTGTGGAGTCGTTCGGTGAGGCGGTCACGGTCCTCGTACTGCTGCATGCCCTCGCGCTGCAGTCGGGACCGGGCGGCTGCTGCATCCCCGGTGGCGAGTTGCAGGTCCCGCTCGGCGTTCTCCAGCGCCTGCATGACGTCGAGTTCGTTGGTGCGGAGCCGCTGCAGTTCGTGCTGCCGGGCGACCATGGCGGCGCGGTCGTCGTCTTGAGCGGCCTCCTGACGGTGGCGTCGTTCGAGAACGGTCAGGTCGTCTTCGAGCCGGTCGACGAGGTCGAGGCCGAGCAGGCCACTGATGGCACTGCGGACCAGTTCCTGGGAGACGTCGGACTCCGCGAAGGCTTCGATCTGCTCGCCGTCGAAGAAGAAGAGGTTCGCCACCCCTCGTGGGACGAGCGTCTCGACGTGATCGGACCAGCCTTCGGAGAGGATCTGGTCGGGGTAGCCATCACGGTTGACCTCGACGCGTTCCCGGAGCCGGCCAGCGACGACTGCCCACTGGCGGATGAGTTGGAACTCCTGCCAGGCCCCGTCGTGGACTGCGCGGAAGAGGAGTTCGACCGACGCACCGCCGGCGGGATCGGCCGCGTCGTGAATGAGCTGGGTGAGGTACTTCTCGTAGCTGGTGGCTCGGCGCGAACTCCCTGGGGTGAGGGTCCCGTACAGCACGAGAAGGAGCGCTTCAAGCACCGTGGTCTTGCCTGCGCCGTTAAGCCCGCCGAACAGCACGATCGGGCGATCCGGCTCCTTGGGGGCTAACCGCATGGACTGTCGGCCCGCGAACGGACCGACGTTGGTGAGGACGAGCTCTTGAAAGATCATCAGGCGCCTAGCGGAAGTCGTCGAATACGGGGCCGTCGGCGCTGCTCACGTCGAGCACCTCTTGGAGGATGCCGTCCGCAAGGACGGCGGTGTCCGCCGCGTCACGGCTGGCCTTCTGTCGACGTGCATAGTTCACGGCGTCATGCCGGTCCAGGTAGAAGCCCTTGGTCAGTGCCTTCTCCAAGGCCGGGAAGAGGCCGGCCCGACGGAGCTGGTTGCGGTGACGACGTTCGATGTCGAGGAGTTCGCGGACGGTCTCGAACAGCAGCCGGTCATCTCCGCAGATCTCGGCGAGCAGCTCGACCTCGACGGCGCCGAGCGGGAGCGCCTCATCGAGCGGTTTGCCGGGGTAGGGCCGTCCGGTTGCGTCCGCGTAGATGCGCGGCAGGGCGTCTTCGAACTCGTGCTTCTCGACGATCCAGATGCGGCGGATCTCCTCCAGCTCGGCCAGGGTGATGAGTTCGATGCCGACTACCTCGGCTGGACCGTTACGCCGGACCTCCTCCTGCGCTTCCAGCAGCCGGCGTAGCCAGCGTTGACGTGATGGCTGGGTGTAGGGGCCGGGGATCGGCTCGTCGTGGAAGAGCTGGACTGTGCCGTTCATGCGGCGGAAGTCGCGATATTCCCGGTCATCGGGAAGATCGAGTTCGTTGCGCAGCGCGAGCAGTGGCTCCATCCATGCCTTTTCGGCGTCGTTGAGCACCATGGCGGTCATGGACTTGTCCTGGTCCACGAGCGTGCACGTCCAGCAGCCGAAACGGCTGTCACCGCAGCTCGGGGTCGAGGAGTCCACGACGAGGGGGCATTCGTTGTCCGAGGAGGCGCCCTGGTACATCGTCAGCAGGTCTTTGTTCGAGTACCCCCACGGGTTCGCCACCTGCATGAGGAACATCCACACCTCATCGGAGCTCCATGACTCGATGGGGGTGTAGACCAGCGAGTTCGGGAGGTTGCCGTTGGGTGCTAGCCGCTCACGGACGCGGTTGACTTCGTGTACGGCCATGACTCTCGCCCGGGTGGACGACTCCTGCTTGCGCATGCCGAGGACCAGGATCGCCTCGCCGTGCGCCCGGACCATCGAGCGGATGAACGAGTTCGACGGCTTGATCTTCAGACGCTCGGTGCACCAGCGGAACCGCGGTCGTGGCGCCGGATACCCCTTGCCGATCAAGTTCACCCAGAACGTGTCGGCAAGCTCCGGGGTCAACTTGTGCGGGGTGAGCGGAAGACCAAGTTCGGTGGCCTTGGCACCCATCACCTCGAGGCTGCGGTTGACCCACGCCGACACCACGGGGTTCTCCACCAGCGTGTCGGTGCTGATTACATGAACCGGTTTCGTCAGCTCGGAGGGAGGAAGGGTCTGCAACGCCAGCCACACCAGCTGCAGGGTCGCTGTGGAGTCCTTGCCGCCGGAGTAGCCGACGACCCACGGTATGCCGTCGGACTGGTACAGCTCGACAATCTCCTCCACGGCGACCTGCACGGCCTTCGCAAGCCCGAGATCGCCGAAGGGTCGGCGCCGCGGGGTAGGTACCGAGACCTTGGTCATACATGTGCCTTCCGGTTGTCTTCGGCCTTCTGCTCCTCCGGCGACAGCGGCATGCCCAGGTGCAGGCGCAGCGCCGCAGTCGTCAGGACGACGTTGTTGCTCGCCTTCGTCACGGCGCCGCCGACCATGGCCCGGCCCTCCCACAGGTCCGCGTTCGTGCGGGCCCAGTCCAGTTTGGACAGCGGGGCGAGGCGTTGCGGCCATCGCTTGACGCTCACACCGTCGATGAGCAGCGTATTGCAGACACGACCGAGCGCGGTCAGCACGATGCCGTGGGTGTGGATGAAGTCGCGCCGGATCTCCCGGGCGTGAACCTGCTTAGCCCGGATCATCTCCCACTCGGGGAACTGGCGGTCCAGTGCCGTCCACATGCCCGTCGCGACGTCGACCATCTCCGGGTGCTCCAACGTGGTGACACGTGCGAACAGCGCCTTGTGTGAACCGTTCACGGCGGACAGCGTGAACATCTTGCGGGACGCCTTGGCCAACGACGTCGACGCCTGCTCAACGAAACCGCGCAAGACCGGTGACTGCGCCGCAACGGTCCGGGAGACCGCCGCGAGGGGGTCACGATGGTCGTAGAGGACGCCGATCGACGGCGACGGCCGGACTGCGTGCCGGTTGAGATCGGCGAACATCTGCTGGCAGCGTTCCAACCCCTTGTCGAGGAAGAACACCACCGCGATCGTCTCGTCGCCGAGTTCCGGATTGGTCCGCAGGGCCTGCTCGATGGCCGCCCGGCGGTGCTGTCCGTCGTTGATGATGAACCGACCGTCCATCGGGATGCGGAGTGTGCCGAGGCCGGAATTCGCCTCTGCCGCCTGCGCCGGCGCGAACCGGACCGACGCGTCGACGGAAGCTGTGATCGCGGAGAACGTGTACGACGCGGTGTTCTCCTCGATGTAGCGCACGATCTCAGGGATCCGGCCCCGGTTCAGCGTGCGCTGCGCCCGCAGCTCGGCCGGCAGCTCGTCGTCGTCCCAGACGAACATCTTCGACAGTAACTTCAACGGACACATCGACACAAAATAGACCCGGCCTGCCTGAACACCCCGGATTGCCGGAAACGCGTACTCGTACACGCCGGACAGCGCGGGGCTCGACGAGACCTCAAGCTGATCGTCGACGACTACCGCCACACCCCGCCGTTCCACATGATCGCGCACGCCTTACGTTAAGTTTTTAACGTCTCTACGTCAAACGCGACACGTCGCGCCATCATCGATCATAGTCCGCGAGTCCGCTCGAACAAGTGTACGACGATGCAGATACAAGGAGGCAGAGCAGTTGACCGTTTACCTGGACGCCAACGCCACCACGCCGGTGGACAAGCGCGTCGCCGACATCGTTCTGTCGTACTTCACGGAGGAGTACGGCAACGCCGGCAGCCGAACCCACGAGCTGGGCCAAACCGCCAAGACGGCGGTCAGCGACGCCCGTCGCCAGGTGGCCCAGGTCGCCCGTTGCGACACGGACGAAGTGATCTTCACCTCCGGCGCCACCGAGGCGAACAACATCGCCCTGCTGGGTCTCGCACCGGAAGGCCGTCGAACGAGACGCATGCACATCGTCTCCACCGCGATCGAGCACAAAGCCGTGCTGGAGCCCCTTGAGCGCTTGGCAGGCGAGGGCTTCGAGGTTGAGCTCATTGCGCCCAATGCGTCCGGCCAAGTGTCAGCGTCAGCGATCGCCGGGGCAGTACGCGAGGACACTCTGCTGATATCGATGATGGCGGCCAACAACGAAACCGGTGTCGTCCAGCCAGTGCTAGAACTCTGCGAACTTCTCGGCGAGCACCCGGCCTACCTGCATGTCGACGCCGCACAGGCCTTCGGCAAACTGCTGCCGGAGCTCCGCCACTCCCGCATCGACCTCGCGGCGGTCTCAGGCCATAAGGTCTTCGCCCCCAAAGGCGTCGGTGCACTGATCGCCCGCAAAAGGGGCTACCGTCGCCCACCGCTCACGCCCCTGCTCGTCGGTGGTGGCCAGGAGCGCGGGCTGCGGCCAGGCACGCTCCCGGTACCACTCATCGCCGGCCTCGGTCTCGCCAGCGAGCTCGCGGTCCGGGAACACGCTGAGCGTCACGCGGCCTGCCTCGCCTACAAAGCCAACGTCCTGGACGGGCTGGCACCACTGAACCCGCAGATCCATGGCGATCCCGCCCGCACCATGCCTCACGTCGTGAATCTGTCCCTGCCCGGCCTGGACTCCGAAGCAGTCATGGTCGCCTGGCGTGGACTGCTCGCGGTCTCCAACGGCTCGGCCTGCACATCAGCCTCATACGACCCGAGTCACGTCCTCATTGCGATGGCCCTGCCCGACGACTCCATCCGCGGGGCGCTTCGCCTGTCCTGGAGCCACATGACCGAACCAGCCGACTGGCCGGAGGCAGTCGCACGCCTCCAAGACCTACTGCCGCTGTGACCACCTCAAGAGCCATCTCCCGGGAGCGCACTGCAATCAGCCGCGATCGGCTCTCAGTACCCGCCCGCCGCGCCCTCGATCAAGGCGTCATCACCAGCAACACCACAGTGTTGGACTACGGCTGCGGCCGGGGTGACGACGTCCACCGCTTCCAAGCGGCTGGAATCACAGCCGCCGGGTGGGATCCGCACTACAGCCCAGAGCCTCCGCCGTCACCGGCGGACGTCGTCCTGCTCACCTACGTCCTCAACGTCATCGACGATCTCCGAGAACGCGAGCAAACCCTGCAGCACGCCAAACGGCTCGCACGGCAATGCCTCGTAGTCTCCACGCGACTGAGGTGGGACGACGTCCGCGGTGACGATCACGTGGACGGCGTTGTCACCAGCAGAAGTACCTTCCAGGCGCTGCACCGGCCGCGCGAGTTCCGACTCTGGGTTGGACTCATTACTGGGATTCGACCGTTAAGCGGCGGACCCGAAACGGCGTACGTCTTCAACTCGTCAGCCGCACGGCTGGCGTTCGTCCACCGCGCATTCACCGACACCGACGACGGAGACCACGGCGCGCAGCAGCACCCGCTCCGGCAGCTCGTCGCACACCTTGAGCGCCACGGCCGCATGCCGGCGATGGATGAACGACCACAACTGATCGCTGACCTCACCACCGAATACGGGACCCTGCCGCGCGCACGACGGGCGGCGGAACAGATCGTCACGCCCGGCGTAACCATCGTGGCGGCACGACGCAGGACGGCGGACCTTGTCGTGGCCCTTGCCATGGACGCTTTCCACGGCAGGCCCAAGCTGGCTGATCTTCCGCCGGACGTCCGTGCGGATGTTCGGGCGTTCTTCGGGAGCTACACCAAGGCGTACCGCACGGCTGAACAGCTCCTGAAGGCGGCGGGTCAACCGGAGCATATTTGCCGCTCCGTTCAATCGGCGAGAACCGGCAAGATCACCCCTACCTCACTCTATATACACATCGACGCGATCCATCGCCTACCCGCAATCCTGCGAATCTACGAGGCGTGCGCGCAGGTTTTGGCCGGCAGACCGACCGACACAACAATCATCCGGCTTCGCTACGACACGCCGGCGATCTCATACCTTAGCTACCCGACATTCGACACAGACCCTCATCCCGAACAACGCAGTGCAACAGACGTCGATATCGGTTTCCTACGCGTCAGCCATGCGGACCACGCACGGTCCCTTAACCCACCGATCCTGCACCGCCGCGAAGAATTCGTGGCGCAGGACCATCCCATGCGCGCTGCATGGAGTCGTCTAACCGCCGAAGAGACCGCAGATGGGCTATTTGACCGCCCAGACATCATCGGGAGCCGCACCGGCTGGCAAAAGGTACTTAGCCAGAAGCGGAAACGTTAGCCCACTCATCACCCTTGCTGTATCGCTACACGTAATCGTGCGGCATAACGCTCAGGGCACACTGCGTTGCATCGAGATAAATGCCATCCCACGCACCGATCGCCGACCCGCCTAGCTAATCTTCAGTCGTCTTCAAATACGCCCGGCATATACCTGGCCTTGACTGATGCACAATTCTCGCTTCGGCCGAGACCCTACTACGACTGAAGTCGGAACTTTGAGTACCGTTTCATATAGTCCTGAAGATTGCTCCCCCAGTAGGTCTTCAGTTGGGTGAAGGTCTCTGGATCAGCATGCATATTTTCTGCTTTAGCGTAGGCCAGAAACAACAGGTCTAGCGCCGTCTCCGCCTCGGCGGCCATCTTCCGTACCTGGTCGGCAGTTAAAGGCCGCTTCCCGGACGCCACATCGCCGAGCTTGACGTAGATCTCGTCCATGAAGGCATGTCGCAAGTTGAGCAGCACTGTTGCCCCGCTATTCAGATGCGCAATCTCGAATAGTTCCGTGCCGGGCCAAGCGGACGTGTCGATGTTCATCCTTCCCTCTTCGAGCGAGGTTCGGATACGGTCGACACGCTCTTCTTGCTCATCAAGGTCCGGGTTTGCTTGCCTGACCGTTTCGAGAACCCGAGTGATCTCCTCTTTCGCCTTCTCGGGTGGCGTGTCGGCGCCGGCGCGGCCGCGTGCGGCTTCCCTTTCCGCCTCAGAAACGACGTCGCGAGCGGTCTTGTGCTCCTGCGCGGCGCCACGCGAGCCCGCCTGGCGGGCGGCCCAGTCCTTCTGGATTTGCTCCCGCGCACGCTTCACAGGACGTTCCAGCCAGGTCGCCAGCTCGGCCTTGAGCTTGTCGACGGGCTCCGGCATGCGCTTGATGTGCATCACTCGAAAAAAGTCGTCGAGTTCGCCGGGAAACGATACTTCAATACCGATATAGCGATCCTTCTTGTCCATTCCATTCGGAAGGACTCGCGGCACAATGTCATAATAGATCTCTCGTCCGTTACGGATCATCGAGAGCCGGCTCTCATTTTCAGCTATGTGAAAGCTCTTGATCTCCCGACCATCGGCAGCCTTAGCGCCACCAGTGCCCTGAGCAGGACGAAACTCCTTCGGTGCCAGGGCGACCTTTACCTGCACCTTATGACCCTGTACCTCAATTTCGCCTTCATCGACGATTTGTCCCCGCACGCCCGGGTACATCGCCTCGACCCGGGGGTTGGGCAACAAGAACAGCGGATCGTGAAGCGCCACCGGCACCCCATTAAGCTCAATTGTGATGCCCTTCTCCGGAGCCAGGAAGCGGCGATACGCTCGGGCGATGAATTTCAGTAGGTCAGTCTCACGCTGTTGCAGTCCAGTGGCGAACGCTCCGCCGCCTCGCAATTGATCGACGTCTGCCCACACAACCAATGTACCGGAGTCGAACTTCCGCCCCTTAGCGTCGACCATGAGGTCGGCGAACTCGTCCGGCCAGCCTTTAATTCGCTCAGCGGACAAGTGCGTCTGCTCTTCCGAACGCACCTTCCTCAAGTCCAGATATGTCGACAAATACGAACTCGTGCCCTGTGGTCGGGTATACACCTCGATGCGCTCGGCCAAGCTGAGGCCGGCGGTTTTGAGCCCCATTCCGAAACGGCCAAGACCGCTACGCGAGTTGTATCGAGTGCTGAATCCAATCTGGAGAACTTGCGGAAGTATCTCAGCCGAAATACCTCGTCCGTTATCTGCGATAGCCACCGTCGCAATGGCCTTCTTATCCTTCGATTTTCCGGTTGCAACCTTGATCAACGTCGCGCCAGCTTCGATCGAGTTATCGATTGCCTCGCCGACCGCAGAACTCAGGTTGTAGCCCGAATCGCGCAAGCTGTACAACGTGTCGGCGGCGCGTAGCAGGTCGACCGCAACGGTCGCATCAGCAGAACCGGCTGCGTTGGCCGGGGGCTGGAAGACAGGGCTCGTGGTCATCAGTTCCTCGCTCGTTTGCCTTGTGGCACTACCGGTATTCGGCACGGTCGCATGCAGTTCCTGCTCATCGCGTGTCAGTCAACCAACCCGACCGGGCTTTGCGCCGAATCCGGCTGATCTTGACGGAAAGGGCGTTCGGGGCGAAGCCGAGTTGTGCCGCAAGTGCCTCGACGCTCATGTCTGCCGCGATGGCACACAGGATGGCGCGTTCCTCGTCCTGCAGGACGTCGGTCGTCCGGAGCCACTCCATGAGTTCGAGGCGCGCGATCGCGTCGTCCCCGTCGGGCCCCTCGCCATCGGCGGGCTGCACTCCGATGGTGGCGACCTCGGATCGACTCTTGAGGACTTTGATGGCGTTCCGGCGGGCGTTGCGCAGCTGATAGTCGTCCGACTGCGTCCGGTGGACGTTGGACACGAGCTCGTTCAGCACTCGTTCCGAGATCTCGGTTTCGTAGTAGCTCGCCCGCTGGTATGGGATCCGCGCGTAGGCACGGCGCAGGGCAGACTCCACCTCGGGAGTGATCAAAGATGGTTCCTCTCGGCTTCGCTGCGGCCCCCATGCGGTAGGACGCGGCTGATTGGCACCTCTGAAGTTGAGGCCCAAGCATACACATCGCTGCAACATCTGCCGTCCACGACTTGACGTGTCGCAACGAGTGAAGCGTTCATGTCCGCCAACACCCATCCATCGGCGGAGATGAACGTGACCGAAGACCGGCCGGAACTTCCGGCATCACTGGCAGCACGGCCACACGAACCACGTCGAAACCTACCCATACCACCCGTCAGCATGCACTCGTCCCCGGCCGGTGACTACGTCGACTTCACCGTTGTCAACGGCCCAGTAGCCGCCCACCTGGCTGCGAGACGGCTGTGCTCGCTGTGCGGCATCGAGATGGGCTACTGGGTGGCGTTCCTCGGAACTCCCGCGCATCTCGAGTCGCGCCGGTACCTCGACCCCCCCGCCCATCCCGATTGCATGCGAGCCGCCGTCACCCTCTGTCCCTTCATCGCATACCAAGCGCACCGTCGCGCATCCCCTCGCCAGGTCCGAGCTGAGGGCGGCGTTCCACCCGGGTACATCGAGGGGACCCCGCACATGTGGGCCCTCGGCGTCACCCGCCAGTACCAACTGGAGCGCGAGGGACCGGCGATGGTATACGTCGCAGCCCCGTTCAAGACCGTCAGCTACTACCAGTACGGCTCGAACGGTCGCATTCAGGCTGCACCTTGATAAGCGTGTGCACTCTTCAGCGTATAGAACCTGATCTACTAGTCATGCACCGGGCTGATCGCGCCGACCAGCTGAAGATCGCGGCGACCACCCCAGCACGATCCGGTGATTTCAGGCCAGCTCGAAGAGGCACTCCTGCTGCTGCGCAGCGATGAGATCGTTGAGCGACCAGAGGACTCTGTCGCCGCTGGGCACCAGCTGAACCTGCAAGTAGGCGGTACAGATGTCGACAACCTCCGACACAGTTGCTGGGTTGCTAATCACGACTCCGGCGATCTGGCCGACACTGGAAAGATTGCCCTCTATGCGCTCCAGCGACGCTCGGCGGTCGACCCGATCGATGATCCATGCCAAGCTGACGAGGTCGTTTGTGTCGAGGCCCGTCCGATCGAGGCGCCGCAAGACCGCGCCAATATTCTGAGCGGGCCTACCTGCGTGAAGAGGCGCCCGGACCACGTCCTCTGCTTGACCTGTCCCTTGATCCTGGGCCCCGAAGGGCTCGGCGTCGACAGCACCGTCGACGCTGGTGATCGACCGGATGGTGCGGATCTGATCACCCGCGTCGAGGCACATGGATAGCCGGCTGCCGCCATCCCAGTCGATGTAGACCATGTGTCGCTCAAAGTCGAACCGGGTGACGACTCCTTGATCACCAGGACGTAGCTCGGTGAGGACGTCCGTAGTGCGAACGAGCTCAACCCTGTCGCCCGGTCGGTAATACACCATCCGAGCAGCATAGGGCTGGGCGTCCGGTCGCTGGCGCTGACATCAGGCGCCGAATGGCGATCGCAACTCGGTCCTGACGCGGTACACCGGACCACGGCGTGCCGACGCTTGATTTCAGCAACATCAACAGATGATGCTGCTAGGTTTTCGGTCGTGGATTTGCTGACTGACGCGATCGCCACGCTGGACCAACGTGGCGTCCTCACCCCCCTGGCCGACCTCATCCGGCAGGTATATCGACGGGCGGCCGAACGCCACGAACCCGCCCTGGGCGACGACGCCATGAGCTTCGGCACCACCGTGTGGCGAAACCTGACGAACCTTGGTGCTGCCGAGTTCGCCGGGCGTCCTGGCATGGATGCCCGGGTCGAGGACAATTCGCTGGAGATTCTGGCGGCCGGCTACATCCTGCGGCTTTACTCGTTGCAGGGCGGCACCGACTCAAGTGTCGAGTCGATCCGGTGGGAAGGTAGCGAGACCCGTCTCGGCGGGGCGGTGGAGAATAGCGCCGACGGGCAGCTGGCACTCGACGACGACGAGCAGTTCCCGCACGCGTTCGCCGGCCTGATTCCCCGCAAGCGGCACATCCGGGTCGCACATGCCGGTGACATCGACACCGGCGAAGTGATTGCCTACCTCGGCCTGCCCCGCGATAACCGCAACGGCGGCTCACCGTGGTTCGAGGTGGCCCTGTGGTTCGGCACTCCCGCCCGCACCGCTACAGGACCGGCTGATCGGGCGTCGGAGCGTACGCAGCCGCGCCATGATGAGCTGCCGATTCCGGGCGTTGAGTTGCAGCTGCGCCGCGATGCCCAGACCGCGGGCGCTCCGATGTCTGCATGAGCCGAGGATCGAGTCGCGCCGTCACGCCCGCGTTGGCGGTAGCGGCATTCCAGCCGAACGCACTCACCCTGGCCCGGCGGTGGCGGCGCATATCCAAGAAGCAGCTCGCGGTGCACACCGGAGTCACCGCCGCCGCCGTCAGCCAGTACGAACTCGGCCAGGCCCGGCCATCTGCCGGTGTCCTCGGCCGGCTCGCCCTCGCCCTCGCGCTGCCCGTCGAGTTCTTCGCCGCAGGCTTCCCGACGCCGGCCACGCCAGGCCATGCCCACTTCCGGAGCCTGCGGGTCACCACACAGGCCGAACGCGATCAGGCCCTCGCCTTCGGAGAGATCGCCTGGCGGGTCATCGACGTGGTGCAGCGGTACCTGCACCTGCCGGAGTTGCGACTGCCGCAGCTCGACCTGCCGGAACCGGCGACGACGGCGCATGTCGAAGGTGCCGCGATCGAGGCCCGTGCCGCTTTCGGACTCGGTGACGAACCGATTCCGCACGTCACACGGCTGCTCGAGTCGCACGGCATCATCGTGCTCACCCTGCCCGACGCCTCCGACCGGGTAGACGCCTTCTCCCACTGGTACGGGCAACGACCGTTCATCTTCGCCAGCCCCGGCAAGAACGACAAAGCCCGGTCCCGGATGGACGCCGCCCACGAACTCGGCCACCTCCTGCTGCACCACGACGCCGAACCAGGCAGCCAAATCCTCGAGCGGCAGGCCAGTACGTTCGCATCACAATTCCTCGCCCCGACCAGCCGACTGCGCAACGAACTGCCCGGCCGGCTCAACTTCGACCGCCTTCACGAACTCAAACGCCGCTGGGGCATGTCACTGAAGGCACTCATCTACCGAGGCCACACGATGGGCGTCTACCGCGACCACACCTACCGCCGCGGCATGACCCTGCTCGCCGACTGGGGATATCCAGAACCCGGCGATCTCGGTCCCCGTGAAGCCCCCTCCCTCGTTGGGCAGGCGATGCGCTTGCTCGCATCCGACGGTATCCATCTGGACACGCTGGCGACGCGCTCGGCGATGCCCGTCGAGCTCCTCGAAGCCATCGTCGCCGCGGGCACGGAATCCAACTCCAACATCTGGACGGCAGCCCCGACCCCGCCGAGCTAAGCAAGAATGCCGAAGCCTTGCAAGGCGATCCCTGGGGAAGCTGGTGAGAGGCACTGCAAACGCAATGCTGTTCAGCCGGTCTGGTCGGCAGCCAGGACGTCCCACCGGCGATGCCACTGCTGGATGCGATCGACGGGGATGGCTGTATGATCACTCGTAGGATTGCGGGGGCGGGTGCCGCCCACACGGGCGAGCCAAGCCTCATGATGCATACGGACATCCTGTTGCACCCATAAGGCGGGAGCGACGAAGTAGTCGGGCGTCTCGCCTGTTAGGTCGACGAAGATCACCGCGTGTGCGTCTTCAACCGTCGGGGTGCTGACATTGGCCTGCCATGGGGAGCCGTGCTGGCGCCGCGAGAGCACCTGGACGGTCCGGCCGTCGACGGTGAGGCGGGTACGTGCGCCCACGACTTCGACCTGGTGGCCGTGCGAAGCTGCTGCCGCGGCCGCGTAGAACCGTGCGACCTGGTGAACCTGATGGGTGTTCAGGTGGTCGAGCTGCATCACCAGTCGTCCCGTCTGATCCGCGGATCCATCAGGATCCCCCATGCGTACGACGCTCCCTGCCGACCAGCGAGCTGGCCCGGCCCGTCGGCGGGCATGAGCTCAATCGCCTTAGCGAAGTTCGTCCGAGACAGGTTCCTATCCGTCCGGTCAACCCGCAGATAGTTGCCCGGGACCTCGTAGGTAAACGGCAAATCGTTCACCGTTCGGAACTGCTGCCCGGCGCAGTCCCGGATCCGAGCCCACACCACGTCGATACTCGCCACCGGACCATCATCAGTGATGGCGCCAGCAGACGGAATCCACCGCCAGACCAACCCTCCGCCCGATAAGGCCATGCAGTGACACCGCATGTCCTGCTCCGTCGCTGGTGGCGGCGATAGCCGCTGAGTGACGGCTGACCGCTCCGCGGTAACCAACGCCAGCCTCAGCCGCCTAGCCCAGCGCTACGCCGACCTCAGCATCGAACCGCGGCATCAGTGCATCGGTGTGGAATGCGGTTCGACACGCTGCTCGCCGACGCGCTGATCCGCGACGGGGAGCGGACCAGCGCCGAGGTTGCGAACGCATGGGCCCGGATCTTGCGCTGCTGCCGTCGGGATAGCTGCGCCGCTCCGGCCGTACGGCGAGTGCGTCACGACGTACGGTGCGGGGGCGGTGCGATCGGACACCTGGCGGGGAGGGCGACCTGTGGGAAGATCACGCGGGAACAGCAAGGGGCGGGGCATCCGGGTGCTCAGCGCGGATCAACGAGTCACTGTGCTCGGCCGCGCTGCCCGGCTTGTGAACGAGCTCAATGAGCGCCGACCTCGGTGCATCGAGAGCGTGGTACTGCTGGATCGCGTCACCCGGCTGGTCGAGGTGCGGGCAGAGCCGCTTGCCGTTGCGGTCGTCGCGCAGGGCCCGACCGGCGTGTGCGTGCTCGACGACGGCGGCCGGGTGTTGCGGGGACCGAACTTCGACCCCGCACGGTGGAACGGCGCCGGTCACCTGGTTCTGCACGCCGCCCGGACCGGCTGGTTCTTCGACCCGACCCTGGATCAGGTGAGCCGGATGACCGGGCTGCCCGGCGGCACCCTGATGCAGCAGGTATCGCTGGAGGATCTCAGCTCCGGTGACGTGCCGTTCGAGGTCGATGGTGGGCAGGTGCTGTACCGAGTGGTGCGGGCCGACACGACCTGGCAGACGGCGTACAACGCCGAGTACGCCCGCCTGGGTGGTATGGCGCGGGCGGCGGCACAGCGGGCGCTGGAGTTGGAAGGCTTCGACGAGAACCTCGTCTGAGCCGCGGCAGGTCTACGGCTGCCTCGCCGCCGGTGACCCGCGCGAGGCGCCGGCCAGTTCGGGTGCGACGGCCCTCACCCGCCAGCGGGCCTGCTCACATCGCTGCGGGTCCCAGGTAGGCAGCGGCTCCAGGTGTCGGCTGAGGGCGTAGATCGCGGCGACGGCGCTGCGGGCGTGGGCCTCGCAGCGGTAGCGGTGCATGATGTGGCCGCCTTCGCTGGCAGGGCGCCGGCAGTCGCTGAGCTCGACCGTCCACAGGCCGGAGCCGTCCATCGTTTCTTCCAGTCGCACGAACAGGTGCCGGACTGGGTCTCGGTCGGTCCCGGTGATCAGCCAACCGGCCTCGCGCAGTTGGGGGATGCCCACCATGCCGCCAATCCTATCGAACACGTGTTTGACTGCGGGCCTGTTGCGGCTTCGGGAGTCAGCAGTGGTGTCGCGTGTTCAGCGGCGCCAGGTCGGGCTGACCTCGTCGAGCGCGCGGATGCGGTCGGTTGTGAGGGTGCCCGCGTGCAGTTTGTCGCGTTGCTTCTGTAGCCAGACGCCGAGGCGGAAGCCGTCGCTGGTCTGGTACGAGCTGGGTGCGTGCAGGTCGCCGTGAGTGCGGTGGTAGCGGCGGGCGGCGGTCAGGCCGAGATTGAAGCGGTGTTCGCGGGAGTCCCAGATGATGCCGACCGCTTCGAGTGCCGTGATGCGGTCGGTGGTGAGGGTGCCGCGTTTGTACAGCATGCGTTGGGCGACGATGAACTGGCCGAGGCGGTAGCCGTCGGGTTCGGTGTGTTCGTCGGGGACCTGCAGGTGGCCGTGGCGGGCGTGGTAAGCGGTGGCGGCGGTGATGCCACGTTGCCACATCGCCTCGTACGGGGACCACTCGATGCCGAGCGCCTCAAGCGTAGCGGCCCGGTCGGGGCCGAGCTTGCCGGCGTTGTACTGCTTGCGTTGGTAGCGGATCCACGAGCCGAGCGGGTAGCCGTCGGCGGTGACGTACTCCGGTGCGACGCGGAGATGGCCTTCGTGGTGGCGGTAGGCAGTGGCCTGGGCCAGCCCGACCTGCCAGCGGGTGCCGCGCGGGTCCCATGGCATGCCGAGGGAGTCCAGGGCGGCGATGCGAGCTTTGGACAGGACGCCGCTGCGGCGGGCTTTGCGTTGGTGGTGCAGCCACCGGCCGAGGGGGTAGCCGGTGTCGGTGACGTGGTCGACGAGGATGCCGAGGTGGCCGTGGGTGGCGTGGTAGGCGGTGGCGGCGCCGTAGCCTTCCCACCAGGGTGAGGTGGTGGCGGTGATCAGCCGGATGGTGAGGTGCCGCAGGTACTGCTCGACGTCGTAGCCGTCCGGGACCCGGACCACGATCTTGTCCGGGAGGGTCCACCGGTCCGCGGGTCCGGCCTGGCGTTGCAGGTCCAGGGCAGCGGCGAGGGTTTCGTCGTGGGCGCGCAGGGCGCGGACGACTTCCCAGACGGTGTGGTAGCCGTCCAGGTCGGCCTGGGCGGCGGCGTGATTCGCGGCGTCGGGTTCGTCGGCGGCAAGGACCGGCACGAGGATCGTCGCGACGCCGCTGCCGGCCGGATTGCGGCGCAGCGCCCGCCCGACGGCCTGGACGATGTCGGTGGGTGAGGTCTTGGGGTGGGCGAACACGACGCTGTCGACGGCGGGGACGTCGACGCCTTCGCCGAGGCAGCGGGCGTTGGACACCACGGTCCACCCGTCGTGCGGCGGGTCGGCCAGGTCGGCCAGGACCGCGCGGCGGTAGGCGCTGTCGTGGCGGCCGTCGACGTGGTGGCACGTCAGCGGCCGTGCCGGACGGGCGGTGTCAGGCAGGGTGGCGAGGGTGCCGGGCAGGGCGTCGATGAACGCTTCGGAGGTGGCGATGCGCGGGTGGTAGACGATGGCGCGGCGCAGGTCGAATTCGGTGGCGGCGCGGGCCAGGGCGGTGATGACCATCGCGGTGCGCAGCGGCCCGTCCCCGCCGCCGACGTCGGTCGCGGTGGGCCGGCCAGGACTGGTGAGGGTGCGAAGTAGTGGCAGGAGTTCGGCGCGGGTGACCGCAACGATCGCGATGCGGTAGTCGTCGAGCCAACGGTCGGCGATGGCCTGGGCGAACGGGTAGCGGGCCAGGACCGGCCCGAACACGGCCTGGTCGTCCATGGACAGCACCGGCGTGTCGTCGTCGCCGGTGTCGCCGAGGCGTGGGGTGGCGGTCAGGTACAGCCGGCGGTGGGCCGGCAGGGTCGTGTCGTCGTGCAGCAGGGCGGAGTGTTTGCCGTCGTGGCCGGCGGTGTGGTGGGCCTCGTCGACGACCAGGAGGTCGGCGGTGACGCCGGCGGCGCGCAGCCCCAGTCCGAGTTGCCCGGCCGACAGGTGGGTGGTGACGATGAGCCGGCGGCCCGGTACGGGTTCGACCAGCCAGGCGGCGATCACGTCGGGGTCGGTGGTCGTCGTGGCGGGCAGGTCGGTGCTGATGACGGCCGGGTCGGTGACGCCGTCGTCGCCGCACACCGCGAGGACGGCGCCGGCGACGCCGCGCCACACGTGCAGGGTTTGCGCGACCAGCGCGACCGTCGGGCAGGCCACCACCGCGACCCCGCCGGCCGGGCACACCCGCATCGCGACGTGCGCGGCGGCGACCGTTTTACCGGTCCCGCACGCGGCGATGATCTGACCCCGGCCACCGCCGGCCAATGCGGCAGCCGCCGCCTCGACAGCGGGCTCCTGCCATCCCCCAGCGTCCGGCAACCGTGCAGGTGCCAGCCCCATCCGTTCCTCCCACCTTCGCCACCCCGCCGGTTCGGCGCGCACACCGCCGACTCGCAAGCCCGCCCGGTTCGCCCGGAGCCGCGGCGTGCGGACGCGTCGCGACACGCAAGGGCCACATCCGCATGGCCGGGCGACCGCCATATCGGCATCGATCGGCTTGCATGGAACCTCGACTGTCGGCCGGCACCAAGTCCGGCGCCCGGTCGGCGCCGGGGGGTTCGGATTCCTTCGCGGGTTGCTGGTGCGAGCGGTGCACGCTGGCTGGTCACGCCCGCATGGGCATCAGGCCCCCGATCCAGACGGGTCGTGACCGTTGTTGCGGCAACGACGGCAGGAGCGTCCGACGGGTCGTCGGGCGCCCCTGCGGCGGCCGTGGCTAGGACTCGTCGGTTCCCGTCGTGATCGCGCCGCTGATGTTGTGCAGGATCTGCTGCTCGTCGGTGTGATCGGCGTGCAGGATCGCGTACAGCGCGATGCGCTGGATGCGGTCGGGCACGTCGGCGGTGAGCTGGATCATCCAGGTCGGGTTGCCGTCGTCGTTGCGGCGGCTGAATCGGGCTTCGTGCCGGTGGACGATTTCGATCGTGGCCAGCACGCCGCCGCCGTCGGGGTCGGCGTAGGTGGTGATGCCGTTGACGGCGTCGTCGGCGGTGTAGCCGAGCTCGGTCAGTTCGGCGGTGAGGGCGGTGAACGGGTCGTCCGCGGGTGGAGCGTTCTCGTCGAGTCGGGCAGCGATCACGGCTGGTCCTTCCGTCGTGCCGGCGCGGGGTATGCGCCGGTCGCGACGAATGAAGCGGCAGTGCCGCGCATGACTCAGTCGGCAGCCGTGCCGTAGCGATGCCGGACCGATGGCCCGCCGACGACGGCCGGCGGACGCGACGCACGTGCTACCGCCACGGTGCGATGCGCCGCGCGGCGACGGCCCGGTCGGGGCTCGTCTGGTCCCGGTATCGGGGCGGTGCACCGGGCGGCACCATGGGACCGTTGCGAGTGTTGCTAACGCGGCGTGCCGCAGCAGCGCGCAGGGCGCGTCCGTTGTGGACATCTGCCGTGTGACCAGCTTGGCCGGGCACGCATGTGCTCGCCCTCCGGACTTGACTGGTGGTGCACGCAGCGCGTGGATGGAGCTCGGTCCGCGGCCGTCCGGCTGAGGCCTGCCACCGCGGGACGTTGCGGTCGCGGCGCGAATGCGGAAGGACGGTCAGCGGGACGCGAACAAGATCGACGCTGATGATCAGGTGTATGCCCCGCTGCGCGAGCTGGGCCGGACCGGTGACACCTTCAACGGCGTCCTGCGCAAGCTCCTGCGACTGCCCGGCCGGGACCCGTCCGGGCGGCGCCGCCACCGGCCGGGCAAACGCGGACTCGGCACGCTGGTCCACGCCGGCCTGCTGCAACCCGGCCAACGCCTGACCTGGGCCCGCCCCCGACTCGACGAGCGGCACACGGTCACCGTCGACGCGGACGGCAACCTGATCACCGAGGACGGCAGCGTCTGCGCCACCCCGGACAGCGCCGCCGCGGCCTGTACCGGCTACCTCGCGGCGGACTGGCCGGCCTTCTGCACCGACGACGGCGTCAGCCTTGAAACGCTCCGGAACCGCCTCGCCGGCGGTCAGACCGGCAACGCCCGCCAGCACGGAGCACCCGAAGGCTAGATCCACCCAACCGGCTTGGTGGTACGACCAGATCGACGAGTGCGCCGCCGCACGGGCCGGTGCCGCGGCCTCGCCGATGATGACTTCTAATGGCCGTATGGCCTAATGTTGACGGATGGGTATCGATCGTGGATCGCCGACTCCCGTGTACGTGCAGCTGGCCGAACTCCTGCGGGACCAGATCAGCGCAGGGCGATACACGCCGGGTAGTGCACTGCCGCCGGAAGACGGCATCGGCCGGTGGTACGGGGGTGGGCCGGATGTCGGTCCGGCGGGCTCTCGCGATGCTACGGCATGAGGGCCTGATCGTGACCGAACGCGGCACCCCTGTCTCGGTGCGGTTGCAGCCACCACGCATGTTCCTCGAACTGGCCGACACGGACCAACTGATCGCCCGGATGCCGACCCGGCAGGAGGCCCAGCACCTGGGAGTGCAGGTCGGCGTGCCCCTGCTGCAGGTGGTACGCGCCGACGGGTCGGAGCAGACCTTCCCCCGCAGACCGGTTCGGCGCCCGAGGTGCGCCCCACCCCCTGAGCGGCCGACGCCCAGTAGGGTGCACGATCCGACTGCACAGCACCCCGGCGTGCGTGGCCCGCTCGTACAGTTCGGCGCGGTATGCCTCGAAAGTGTCAGCGCCCGTCACGACAGCCCGGTTCGCCGAGCATGGTGAGGTAGTCGCCGCCGGTGCCGGCGTGGCCGGAGTGGAGCACGGTCCGTCGGGACCGGTATTCACCGGTGCCGGGGTGTCCAGCCAAGACGTCACGGCCAGATGGTGTCCGCGAGCAGGTCCGGTCTGACCGGCCGGATCCGCAACGCGATCAGCGGCTGGGCACGGGTGGGGTGGATGACGTCGAGCCACTCCACGCCGTGGTGGTGGCTCAAACAGGCCGGGATCTGCGGGAAGTAGCGCAGGGCAAACCCGGCGAAGTACGGGGTGTCAGGACCGGCGAGGTCACGGCCGTGCAGGTGAACCTGGGCCAGGTCGACGCCACGCTTCTCGAAGTGGGCCAGCACCGCATGCCCGGCCCGGAACAGCGGGCTGGTCGGCGCCCACCGACGGTGCAGATGCTCCTGGGCGGCCGCATCAGCGACCGGCATCCCAGGCAGTTCGAGCCGGTGCAAGGTGATCGCGCCGTCCGCGACGGCCGTGCTGAGGCGTTCACGGGCAGGGCGGGAGATCCACCGGTCCAGGCCCTCGAACTCGGGCAGCATCGCGTCCCGGGGTGCCCTGCCCGCGCCGGGGTCGACCTCGATGGCGTGCAGCCGCTCCACCGCGACATCGAGGGTGTCGCCGGCACGCCACAACAGGGTCAGCGGGAAGTCGACCCGGTCGCGGGCCTCGAACAGGAACTGGCAACTACGGGAGCCACCGACCAATGCCCGGCGGATGACCAGATACGGATCGGGGCCGTAGAACAGGCAGTTGGTGAAGTGCGCGATCCACCGCTCGCCGGTCTGGTCCAGCTCGATCTCGATGTCTAGGTCGTGCGGTTCGACGGCGCCGCGGGCGTGGACCCGAACACCGAGACCTCGGAGACGATGCACAACGGCCACTCCTCACGCCCGGCATGCAGGGCGCCCAGCAGCTGCTCAGCCAGTTGGGTGGCCCGCCGACGGTTCATGACCGCCAGCGTGCCAACTCCACCCGCGGGACGGTGGACACGATCACCGGACCGGGCACTGACCGATGACACCGACCGGTGCTCCCCGACCGGAGCACTCGCTCCTGGCTCGGCAGCACACCGTGAGGTGTACACGCGCCGCGAGGCGGCGACGGGTACACGTGCGCACCGCAGCAGAAGTGCCGGCCGTCGAGACATCATCGGCGAGTACGTGCCGTGATAGTCACCGGGTGACTGCTGAGGGCACGACCGCGACGGCGACGAGTCTGGTCCAGCGCTACGCGACCTGGAGGTCCGGGCCAATGGGATCAGCGCATCGGTGCGTGGGATGCGGTTCAACCGCCTGACGCGGTCTGGTGCGGCGCGGCGAGGACGTCGAGTCGATCGACGCTGGCGTCGAGTTCAGCCGGCGAGAAAACCGGCTGATGACCGCAGCGGGGTGTCGGCGAGCAGGACTGGACACGGACGGCCACCGAACGGCCTCGTGCTATTCCCGGCGCTGCCGGGCATGTGGAAGGCTTGCCGGTGTGGGTCAGCCAACTTTGCCCCGGTGCGCTTGTTGTGGTTTCCGAACGGGATGCACCACCTGCCCGATCTGCTATTGGACCGATGATGGCCGCAGCGACGTGGACGATGATGTGGTGACCGGCAGCCGCAACGGCGACCTGAGCCTCGCCGATGCTCGGCTCAACTTCAGCATCTGCGGTGCCAGTACGCCCCGCTACAAAGACCTGGTCCGCGCGCCCCGTGCCGACGAACGACCCTAGGGGCGGGCAGCGCTGCCGTCACGAACGGCGCCTGCGGCGGTGGGTCTGCTGCAGCGCTCCACAGCCTGCCGTACGTCCATACCGACCGGGCGACCGGGCGACCGGGCGACCGGGCGGCTGTCCCGGCTGCTGGCTGGGTTACCAGGCGTCGTGTACGGCGATGATGCGCCGCCACGGGACCGTGACGGTGGGACAGCCGGGCAGGTCGTACGGCCGGTATGTCAGAGCGCCGGTGTCCGGGTCGACCGCGTCCGGGGAGACGACGAGTTCGATCCGGTCGAGCGCGTCTGGTTCGCCTGCGGCGACGACGAGGACGGCGGTGTAGTGGTGCAGTGCCTGGCACAGCTGTTGCAGGAGCTGTGCCGAGCCCGGTCCGCTGGTGTGGTGGTTTTCGGCGGGGATCCATCGCCACCGCTGGGGCAGGTGCCAGTGGTAGTCGCCGTGGTCGGTGGCCCAGTCGCGTAGGTCGGTCGCCGGGCCGGTCGCGGCGCGCCAGGCGGCGACAGCGGGTATCGGCCCGGCCGGGTCACTGGCGCTGTCCTCGGGCAGGTACCCGGCGGCGGAGCGCAGTAGGGCCCGCACCTCGCGGTCGTCGACCGGGGTGTCGGCGGGCAGGACGGTGCCGGGTTCGGCGTGCAGGTAGTTGCTGCGGTGGGCGGTGGCGTGGCCTGGGGCGAACGCCGGTACCCGCAGGACGACCGCCCACGGCACGGTCTGCGCTGAGGGCATCGGATTGCGGTATCGGGTGGTGAACACAGCGCTGGCCAGGACCGGGTACTGGGTGAGGTAGGCGACCTCCCGGTCGGATTCGTTGATGATCGGCCACCCGGCGACCAGCAGGAGTTGATCGCCGTCGCCGCTGTGCAGGTGACCGTCGTGCAGGGCGGCGGCCAGCCGGGTGCACCAGGCGTCGACGACGTGGCGGCGCACGAGCTGGAACTCGGCGGCGGCCCACGCCGCCGGTGAGGCATGTCCGGTCGCCGCGGTCAGCGCCTGGGTGGGCAGCAGCGACACGTCACGGACCTCGGCGCTGCCGAGGCGGGTCTCGACGGCGGCGAGCATGGCGGCGTGTCCGGCGGTGAGGTCACCGTCGGCGGCGACCGCTTTCAGCCACGCGTCGAGGGCGTGGCGGGACAGTTCCGGTTCGTAGAGCATGCGGCGGGCGCCGCCGGCGATCGCTTCGATGATGTGGGCCTCGTCGAGGGTGGTGCGGTCGCGCAGCAGCAGGTCCCGGGCGCGGGCGGCCAGGACCCGCAGCCCGGGCGGACCTGCGGCCTGCCGGGCCACCGCCACCGCGGCGTCGGCCCACCGGCGCAGCCGGTCCCAGGCCGTGACGGCGGCGGCGCGATGCGCGGCGAAGCCCCGGGCGCCTTGAGCCCGGCGAGCAGCTCCGGGATGGGGTCGGGCGGGCCGAACGGGGTCTGCCGCGACCAGCGGGCCACGTCCAGCCACCCCATCCCGGGGGCGAGGCGCTCCAACTCCGCGACCCATTGCGCGGCGGCGACGATCAGGCCCGCCGTGACGTGCAGCGCCCCGGCCGGGCCGGGGACCCGCAGCTGGTGCGCGCAAGAACTGCACAGGTCGTGCTCGCCCAGCACACTGACCTGCTGCACGGGCAGGCTGGCCGGGCGGTAGCCGAACACCCGGGTCACGTGGGTGCACCGGTGGGTGTCGGAACCCGGGGCGTGCCACTTGCCCTTCGGGCTGACGCGGACCATGTCGAGGTGCATCGCGGCGAACGGCGCGGCCGGGAGCCCGGCGGCGGTCACGGTCGCCTCGGTCAGCTGGGGCATGACCGGCGGGCGGAACGCCGGCGCGATCCGCGCCGACCCGGTCGTGGTCACGGCCATCGGGTCACCATAGCCCGCAACCAGCAGCGTCCGGCGCACCGGCCACAGCGCGGACGGGTACGCCGCGCGCAGCCGACCGATCGTGCATCCTGCTTCCGGCCGCCGCGGCTCAAGCCGCCCTCGCCGACGCACGCGTTGCCGTGCTGGACCGCGCATCCACCCCGTGCCCGGGATGGGCGTACGGATCGGGCGGGGTCTACAGCACTGGGGGCGCTCGGCATGGCTGTGACGGAGATGATTGATGGCCCCACCAGGGCTCGTAGTTGGCCCCACCAGGGCTCGTAGTTGGCCCCACCCGCGTCGAGCGAACGCTGCACTCCATCACTCTCTGTGGTTGTGCCGGTTGTTGGCCCACGCTCGAACGTTGTCTTCGGTAGATGCGGGACGGTCGTCCTCGTGCCGACGCACGGATCGCTAGCAACGACGCCGCCGCCAGCCGCTGTCGTCGGCGCCAAGCCGTCTGGTCTCGTCGTTCGTGCCGCACCCTCAGCCCGGCGACAAGCCACCTTCAGCTTCCGGTTGCTCCAAGCTGAGTGTCGTCGACTTCGGCGCTTCCAGAGCTGGCCAGCACCAACTCGCCGCCGTCAGGCTCGCGTTCCCCTGCCCTACGGATTAGTCCGTGAGCGCCGAGAAAGTCGGTCATCACCTTCACCGCGGTGCTGGCTTCCAACTGACTTGGTGTCGCACCGCGATGAGCGGCGTCGTTGCGAAGGTTCTTCAGTCGACGCAGCTGATCGACGGAAACAGCGAGTTGAAGGCCGGATTGCTCGGCGATGGCGATGTAGTCACCAAGAGCTGTCCGCTCGTTGATGCGTCCTCGTTGACTTTCCGGCAGTTGGCCGGCGTGGTTGCGAACATGCCGGCCAAGGGCGATCTCGAGGGCGGTGGCTGCGTCGATGATCGCGCGCCGGTAAGCGTCGCGTCGGTATGCGGCCCGTGCGTCGCGGCTGAGCAGCTCTTCGAGCGGCGGTTCCTTGCCGTCACGGACGAGCCGGAGAATGGCAGCCCATTCCTGCTTGCGGAGTGGAAGGACCCGGGGTGTCGTGATCGTGAAACCCAAGGCGCCGTCGTGGGGCGGCTCGATAAACGTGAGCCCTGCGCCGACCGACTCTGCGTCGTAGACGCGGTGATTGGGATCGAGGTCCTGGCCGGTCATGATCTCAGCCCAGGTACGCACGTCGTTGAACCACTTGTTGATGTATGCGGCGAGCTGATGCTCGGGGGTGAACCACGACCTGTGGTCGTAGCTCGGGCCGTCGACGTCGGTAACGACCACGCGGTGAAGCGCGGTGGCTGGCCGAAGTGAATCCGGAATGAAGGCACCGTACTCCTTGACCCATACGATCTGCTCGCCAACCTTGGGCTGCGGCTCGACGCCGGGTACAGGAGGGGCCCCGCCGACGGGCGGCCGGTCATCAGGCATCACGACGTTGAACTGGAGTTTGTCGTAGCCGGTCGGGTACGTCGCATCGAGCGCGTCGCGCATCACCCAGATGTGCACCGGCAGCTCGAAGATCGCTCTTACGTCCATGTCGATCCCCTCATAACACGCCTTCCGCTGGCCGCTGGCACGCCAGGCCACAGCGTAGGTACTCGGCGCGCGCGTTGCCGAAAATATTCCGACCGATCGGACGGCTCGGCCTAGTGCAACGTTCCTCTTTGGAGGTGTAGATCGGCTCTGCTGGTGGGATGCTGGTGGGGAGGCGATCTGTCATGCCAAAGTTGCTGTTTGCCCGCCCTCCCGCGGATACGGACGAGGAGCGGAAGATCCGGAAGTTGGCTGGGTCGCGGCACGCTCCCGGTGACTGGATCATGCGGGCGAAGATGATCGTGGCCAGTTGGGACGGGGAGCGGACCAGCGTCATTGCCGCCCAGCTCGGTTGTCATATGCAGACGGTGCGGGAACGGCTGGTCCGGTTCAACGCCGAGGGTGTCGATGGCCTCGGTGATCTGCCCGGGGCCGGACGCAAACGCCGGATCACCGAACGTGAGCGGGGTCGCATCATCGCGTTGGCTCGTTCGGATCCTCCGGGCCGGCCGGTCCGTGATGACGCCGGAGGGTTGGCCGCCGCGGATGAGCACGGCCCGCCGCAGTGGACGCTGAACAGCCTCACCGAGGCCGCCCAGGCCGAAGGCATCGACGTGCACCGCAGCCAGGTGCGGCGGATCCTGCTGGCGGAGAAGGTGCGCTGGCGGCATACCCGCTCCTGGGTGCACAGCGAGGATCCTGACTTCGCCCCAAAAGGGCGGCGGTCGTCGAGCTCTACACCCATCCGCCGGAGCGGGCCACGGTGATCTGCGCCGACGAGCTGGGGCCGGGGATTCCGCGCACGTTCGCGCCGGCACCGGGCTGGTCGCCCGGCGGCCACCGGATCAAGGCGCCCCTGGAATACTCTCGCGGCAGTGACAAGACCTGGGTGTACGGCGGTCTGCGCATCCGCGACGGCAGCGAGGTCACCTACTGCGCCGCATCGCGCAACAGCGACGGCTGGATCCAGTTGCTGACCCGCATCGCCCGGGCCAACCCCCGTGGCCGGATCCGGGTGGTCACCGACAACCTCTCCAGCCACACCAGCGGCAAGGTCCGCCAGTGGCTGGCCCGTCACCCGCGGATCCAGCAGGTGTTCATCCCGAAGCGGGCTTGTTGGTTGAACATGGCGGAGGGCTGGTGGCGGCTGCTGCGCCGGGCCGCGTCCGCCGGACAGTCCTTTGTCGACACCGAGGAGATCACCCACGCCGTTGCCGTGGCCACCGCCCAGCTCAACACCCACGCCAAACCCTGGATCTAGGGACGCCCGGCACCACCAACCCGCACACTCCGCCGCAAGTTCGTGTACTACCTTTGAGGAACGTTGCACTAAGATCACTCATCGCAAAGTCTTGACACTGCTCGGACGGAGGCGACATGGGCGATCCAGTGAAGGATGCCTCGCTCGAAGTTCCCGTTCCTGAGGTCTGGCGGCCGACGCTCGAGGCGGTCGTGGACTCGCTGGTGCGACGAGACACCGTCATTGGAGCGGGTCTCCCGTCAGTGGATCCAGTACCCACCGAAATCTCGCGGATGTGTCTCCAGGCGGTTGACGACTACGGGGACGTCACGCTGATCTCGCTGCCGGACGAATCGTGGGACACCTCGGTTGCATTGTGGTCCGGCGATCATTGGCACTGTCTGGTGGACCTCTGGACCGAAGAGGAAGGTAGGAGCGATCTGGTTCTCGACATCGACGTCTTCGAGAACGGGCATGGATACCGCTTCTGCGTGCATCTGGTCTACGTCCCCTGAACGATCAATCCGCAGGTCTTGACAATTGCTCCGCCGCCGGGGGCCAAGCGTGTTAATCACCCACTGCACGTCAGCGAGCCGAACCGTCGGGAACTGCTCGAAGGCCGTGAGGCCCGCCCCACTAGGTCCCGAACGACCTCACTCGGTGTCACGCTACGCCAGCGCCTCGGCGAGCAGACGCTCCGTCAGTACCCGGGAGAAGCACCGAGCGCAACCGTCGTCCGAGAGGGCCCGCAGCGCTGGAAATACAACCTGGACCGGTACGCAGGCCCCGGAAATGGAGTCAGACGCGGTCTTCGCCACGGGCGGCAGGGGGCGCGACAGGCCGTCTTCAGACGCTAGGGAGTGGAAGAGTTGGCAGCAGTCGAACTGGCGCGACGTGCCTGGAACTCTGCGTACTTCTTCGAAAAGACGTAGACGTAGTCCAGCAAGGCCTCCCCTAGTTCCAGAGCGTCTCGCGCATCTTGCGGTTGGATCGCTGTCCCGAAGTGAGCGCCCGCGTTACCCAGGCTGCGCAATCCTTGTGCCCACTCAAGAAGCCGCGCGTCGATCACACCAGAGTCGTGGAGCGCTCGCAGCGACTCGTGAAGAGTTCTCTTCGTGCAGCCCTGGTCGGCACAGAAGCCCTCAAGAGTTCGACGCACCATCACGGCAGTGGCCGTGTACGCCTTGGCCTTAAAGCATGTCCTCGCCTCCGCATGCTCCGCACGCAGTTTTTCAGGAATAGCGAGACTCAACGAACGTTCCTTCGATGGCCAGAGGACGTATGGATCGTCCAAGCCCAAGGCATCAAGATCTTGCTGCATGACCAAGCTAGGTTCGCCACAGTGGTTGTGCTCGCAGTGAACGAGCGAAAGAAGAGTCGGAAACGGCCATCCCGAGTCCGGTTCCGCCTGCTGCCACATCGTGCCGCGGACGTAAGTGGACGACGGCGCCTCACACTCCGGGCAAATCAGTGCAAGGCGCTTCTCAGGAGTTGCACTCGACATCAGCGGACCATAGCGAAGCAGCCAGCGGCTGGCTAGGACGTTTCCTGTGGGTCACCACCCATACCCCCGGCCGGCAAATGCGTGTCATGACCTTGACAGCCGACCCGATGCGATGAACTACCTCGCAGGTCAGTGGTAGGCCATCTGACGGCCGCTCGTCCGTTCCTAACCGTGTGTCGCAGGTTCGAATCCTGCCGGGTGAACCTCAAAACCTGCAAGACCGGCCAGCGGGCTGCTGATATTCACCAGCGCAAGATCCCTGGCAGATGCAGCCAGATGCCACCAAGATGCCGTCGCTTGCGGAGACGGCGAGCGCCTACAGGCCTGAACAGAGGACACCGCGCGGTCGTGGCGGAAACGCCGTGACCGGCAGCGGTGGCGTCACCGGGCGCCGAGCATGCGGACTGCCGCGCGGCGGTCTGGTTCATAGGCTACGACGGCGACGATCCAAAGTCCGCTCGAGCGGTAGGCGCATGACGCCAGGTGGCACCAACCTCATGATCGAGGCCGCCAACTCGACTCGCCGGATACGGTGAGTGACCTGCTGGACTGTGGAACGTTCCAAGGCGGGGATCTCGAGGTGCTGTGCGATAAGGGTTCTTACGTCAACGAGGACCCATGAAGTGCAGGTTGCCACAGGTCACGCGCGCGGCGATTCGTCGGAGCCGAGCTCGACGATTTATACCGTATCCACGCGAGCCGGACGAAATGCTGCATCAGATGCCAGATATTTGCGAGGTGCCGCATACCCGACGCGAATCGAAAGGGTGGTGCTCACGGCGGCGGTCTGCGCGGTGGTGGCCGGCTACCGCTCCTACCGCGATCAGGGAACGGATCGCGGACCTGCCCACCGCCACGGCGGTGCTGGTGGGTATCGACATGGCGCCGCGCTTCGGCCCGCGGAGTCTCCGGCAGCTCGGCCAGACCGCGGGGCGCCGGCGGAGGGGCAAGCCGCGCACCGCCGTAGGTTAGGTCCAGAGCCGTCGATGTCCGATCAGGACACGCGGACCGTTCCACATCCTTAGAAGTGGAACCACGACGACCAGAGGGAGAGCCCCGGCGGATGCCGGGCTCTATGTCGTTGGTGCGCGTGGATTATCCCCTGGCCTTCTTGAACAGGTTAGCGAGTACGTCGTCCATTGAGTACTTGACGTTCTCACCGTCGGGGTAGTGCCACTGCCAGCACCAGTTGCGGCCGACGGCGAAGCAATGCCGGCTGGGCCAGGCCAGCACCCCAGCCACTCCGCGGTTGCCGTTGGGGATGTCGTGCATCTCGGCCAGCTCGTCGCCGTCGTAATCTTCGTTTGGGTTGTCGATCAACGTCGAGAACAGCGCCTTGGCCCGCGGGCTGAACTTCTTCCAGACCTTGGCGGCGAGCTCGGCGTCGTCCTTGGTCCAGTCCGTGCGGTCGGCCTCGGCCACCGGCGGGCCAGGCACCCCGCCGGCGGGTGAGGCGAGCCAGTGCCCGTACATCGCGTAGAACTCCGCCACCCGCTCCTCGGGAACTTTCACGGTGATGTCCAACATTGCCGCACCCCATCCCGGAGGGCGCTTTACCCTCTGGCAAAGAGGGTAAAGCTTTCATAAATGTGAAGTCAACCCAACCTAATCCACCCTCTGAGGATTCCGGGTTCACCGGGCGGTCAGGCGGTGACGGCGGCTCGGCGGTGTGACGCTTGGGCGCGCTCTGGGGCGCGTCGGCGTTGGTGTGGTCACGGCCAGCACTTGTCGGACCAGACGCAGGATCGGCGTCGACCTGATAGTGCTCGACCATGGCATCGACACCTTTCACCACGGTCGGCCGGATATCCTTCCAGATCCTCGGCTTCGGTGACGCATAGCTAGCGCGCGCTACCTAGTGCGTTGGGGCCGCTGCCGAAGCTGCCGGTGGCCGCTGATTCCGGCTACGGCGACTGCACCCTGTTCCGGCAGGGGCTGGCTGAACGTGGCCTGCGCTACGCGGTCCAGGTCGATCCGAACGCCATCGCCCTGCCCGCAGACGCGGTCCCGGTCACCCCGCCCTACGCCGGAACAGGCCGCCCGCCGCGCCCGCCTACCCCGGCCCGCCGGTGACGTTCAAGGACCTCGCCCTGGCCGCGGCCAGCACACCGCACGGCAGGTGACCTGGCGACACGGCAGCCGACACACGAAAGCCAACCCGACCGCGGCGACGCGATCCCGGTTCCTGCGCCTGCGGATCCGTCTCGCCAACCGCGACATCCCCCGCAACAGAGACGGCTCCCTGCCGCAGGAGTGGCTGATCGCTGAGTGGCCCACCGACGCCACTGAACCGGTCAAGTACTGGCTGTCCAACATGGACACCCGCACCTCGCTGGAATCCCTGGTCCGGCTCGCGAAACTGCGGTGGCGGGTCGAACACGACTACCGCGAACTGAAGACCGGCCTCGGCATCGACCACTTCGAAGCCGGTCCGGACGGTCCGACCGGCGCAGCCGTTCCCGCATGTCGACGAGCACGGTGTGCGCGAACCCGACCCGCCCGGCGCCGTCCCAGCCACCAACCCGGCGGCGTAACGCCAGCGGGCGTCGAACGTGAACCGGTCCACCGCCTCACGATCCGACAAGCCTTCCAGGCGTTGCAGCACCATCACCGTCGCGACCACCGACGGCGGCACCGACCGGCGGCCCACCGCCGCGAACAGATCAGCGAATATGCCATCCGGGAACATCACGTCGCGATGTTCGTGCAGGAACGCGAAGATCGAGTTCGCCGGCAACGTCTCGCCGCAGAACCAGGACACCGGATCCAGCAGGTCTAACTGCTGCGAAGCAGCCCCCTTAACACCAGACACACCTAGATCCGCATCAACGACGTGCTGCCAGTCGGCAGCGAGGAGCCGGAACCTGTGCTCGTCCACCGTCTGGGAATCCTTCCGGCTGGGTCCTACCAGGATGAGCGCTCGGCCTGTGCCGGGACGCCGTGATGAGCCCTACCGAGTGACGACAGGGCTGCCGTGACGTGGCGCTCGGCTGGCCCGGACCAAACGAGGGCTGGCGAGATGTTCGCCGCCCGATCTATGCTGGCCGACGGCAGCAGCACCTGCCCGCTTCCAAGCCGGCGTCGCCCACGACGAGCCAGCAAGACGGACAAGGGTCTCCGACTCGTGCTAACAGGACACCGTCGTGCTCGTATGCCTCGACTGGGGTCGTGGGGTCCGGTCGGATGGGACATCGCATGACGAAAGACAGCCGCGCCAAGCGGGACGCGCGAGCGCTGCAAGAACGAACGGGTGGTTCCTACGTCGCGTCCCGGCGCGTCACATCACAGCCAACGGCCGCCCGCTTCAACGAGGACCAATGCGCCAACTGCATGCAGCGACTCGCGCCGCAGATCGAAGGCCTGTTCTGCTCCGAGCTGTGCGGACAGTACGCCAGCACCGTCCGCTACTGGCGACGCATCGTCCGCGACGGGCGCATCGACAACCCAGACGTCCGCGTCGCGCTCAACGTCCGGATTGCGCATCTCCTTGCCGGTGGCTACGCCCGACGAGCACGCCACCTGCCCGACGAAACACGCGCGCAGGTCTGGCGGCGCGATGAGAACCGGTGCCGGACGTGCGGCGCCCCCGGCTCAGAGATCGACCACATCGCAGACGACTCGCCCGACCTAGCCAATCTCCAGCTTCTGTGCACCGCCTGCCATCGCAAGAAGACCGAAAGCCGGATGTCGCCGGCCTCCAACGAGCAGCAACAAGCAATGAACAAGATCTACCGGGAACGCGTCGTTCCGGACCAACCGATGCTGCTCTGCGACGACCAACAGGAGTGGGCAAGCACGGAAGCCGGGCTTCGCGCCGAGCGACGTGGTCGCCTGCTCGATGAGCTAGCCGAGTACGGCTACGACCGACGCGAGTTCCCCGGCTATTCGTGGCAGGACATGTGGGACGCCGTCCTCGACGAAGCAGAGGAGGACGACTTCGACGCCAACGGGATCGACGACGACAGTGGATTTGGGCCGGACAGCTACTTCGCGCGTGCCATGGCCAAGGACGACTGACCACCTCGGATACGGCCGGTCCGGCGGGAGTCTGCCGGGCCGGTCCTCCCTTGCAGTGGTCGGCGGTGGCGCCTTCATCGAGGAAGGTGCCACCGCTCCGCATCGACCTGCTGATACACCATAAGGGTGGTCCCGGTGGCGTTATGGTGCGCCCACGCGCCGCCGCGCGGTACCACCGGCCCGCCGACCCATTGACGAGGTCTGCCGTGGGCCTGCGCTGCGCCGACGCGCGGCGCGACAACCTGGCGGGGGCCGTTGCATTACTTGATCGGATGGGCGGTGAGGCCGTGCTCCCACTCGGCTCAGATAGCGGCGGCGAGTTCGGTGAACGCTGCGGCGACGCCAACCGGTTCGGTTACAGCAGCGCCGACGTACTCATCGCGTTGTCAATGATGCGCATCTCTGGGTGCGTCGTCCGAGTCGCCGGATCGGCGGTCGTTCCCGCCTGGATGACGGTCGATCATGGCGCTTCGATTGAGGCTTGTCATCGTCGCTGCCGAATATCATGCGGCATGGCATACCGGGACTATACGGCCGATGGAACATATTGGACCGTTCGCAAACGCGGCAAGGTGTACTGGGTAGTTCGCATTGACCCGTCCAACGGCGACTACCGTTGGAGCGAGGTGTGGGGTGGCTACACGGTCGCCGGCGCAGCTGGGGGCGCGGCCGCTCAACTGGCCTACGCGCAGGGTCAGCAAGACGTCGCCCAGCAGCTTCGGGGCAGTCTCCACGAAGCGCTGGACAAGGTTGGCCTCGGGGCACTGCCCAATCCAGCGCCGGTTGCAGCGGACAAGCTCCCTTCTGTCCGGTCCGAATCGGACGAAGACGAGGAATAGTCGGGGCGCGGCTGGCGTCGGCGATGACATACGTAGCGACGCTCGATCCACTGCATGGCGGCTTCGGCCCTCCTGCCACGCCGCCGGCACCGATCGTCGAGGAGCTGCAGGCGTACCTGACCGGTCGGGCTGCACCCGCGCAGCGCGGAACCAGCATCGCCCGGCTCCCGGCCCGACATCCATGCGGTCGCCGCGGGAATGGTGTCGGAGCTGGACATGGCCGGGGCATCACGGTGGCCGGCAGGACCGGTTGTCCCCGGTACTCCGCGACCTGGATGCTCGGCGATCGCTCGGATTTCCCGCACCAACATTGCCTCAGCCGCGTAACCGCACTCCGAGTGCTGGTGCTTCGTCGTTCCCCAGCGTGCGCGCACGCTTCCAGGCAAATGCCCCCTGCATGGTCAGCGCCAAATCGGGCCGGGTAAAACGATCTTGCGGGCTTAGCATACGGCCACAGGGCGCACATAGCCTCACCTAAACGGCTGCCACCAATCCACGTTGGGGGTATTTTCGCCAAGCCGTCAGACGCATCGACCAACAGCGCTGGCTCGTGGCATCGTGCCTCCATGACCGCCGTCCCCCCTCAATCATGATCAACTGGCCAGAAGCGCTCCTTTGGGGTGCACTGGGTGGCACAGTGGCCGACGCGTCACGCATCGCGAGCGTCATGCTGACCTCTCAAAAATGGCCATGGAGAACAAAGCAAGGACGATTACCATTCATCATTTCACTCGTCGTGCGAATTGGATGCGCGGCCACACTGTCCGCCGTGATTGCCGTGCAGGGGATTGACGGCTGGTCGGACCGCCCCCTTGCACTATTCGTTCTTGGCATTTCCGCGCCCAGTTTGATCCAGCACGGAACTCGAATAGGACGAGCGTGCCTAAAGGCCATCATTGGCGAATACGCGGGCCCTGGCGGAGGCGGCGATGGCATCTAGAGACCCGTCCAGCTCAAGCTTTGGCAGCAGATTTCTCGACGCCCTGAGCGGGAAATGGTCCGACTCGCCACATCCTTCAACAACACGACTTGCAAGCGACTCGAGCGCCGCCCTTTGGCGTCGGGCCGTTGATGCGATTGCTGGGGATTGGTCGCAAGGGAACGCAGACGAATGGCATCGCACCGACGCAAATCCGGGCACTTCGACGGTGAAAGCTGCCAGAATAGCCGTAGACCCTACCAACGTCAGCATTTCGCGGCCCAGGTCCGCAACGTCGCCTGCGCGACCGAGCGTGGTATCCCAGGCACTGGCCCGAGACCGTCTCGGCGTGCCGTCCGTCATCATGTTCGCCCTCACGGCGGCCGCCCCCCTCATGGTGGTCGGCGCCCTCGTCTCCTCGGCGTGGGGGTGGGTCGGCGTCACCGGCTTCCCCCTCGCCTTCGTGATCATCGCGGTCGTCCTGGCGCTGTTCAGCTTCGGCTACGTCGCCATGTCCCGGCACATCACCAACGCCGGCGTCTTCTACAGCTACATCTCCCAGGGCCTCGGCCGCCCGCTCGGCGTCGCCGGTGGACTTGTCGCGCTGCTCGCCTACAACCTGCTGCAGATCGGCCTCTACGGCGCGTTCGGCTTCTACGCCTCGGTCATCCTGGAGACCAAGGCCAACCTCAAGGTCGACTGGTGGATCCTGGCCCTCGCGCTGTGGCTCGTCGTCGCGGTCGTCGGCCTGCTGCGCGTCGACGTCAACAGCAAGGTCCTCATGGTCCTGCTCGGCGCCGAGCTCATCGCGGTGACGATCTTCGACTTCATCTTCCTCAGCAACCCCGCCGAGGGAGGCATCAGCCTCGAGCCGTGGACCTGGGGCTCGCTGAAGGACGCGGCCGGCCCGGCATTCGCCGTCGCCGTCACCGCGTTCGTCGGCTTCGAGGCCCCGCCGGTCTACGCCGAGGAGACTCGAAGCAAGAACCGGACCGTCCCGGTCGCCACGTTCCTCGGCCTCACCGCCATGCTTGTCTTCTTTGCTTTCACCAGCTGGGCCGCCGCGGTCAGCATCGGCGTGGACGCCACCGTCCCGATGGCGCAGACCCCGGAGATCGCTCAGGCCGGTGGGCCGTTCTTCCCGACCCTCGCCGAGAAGGGCGGTGCCTGGGCCGCCGACCTCGGCCTCGTCCTGCTCACCACCAGCATCGCCGCCGCGGCCCTGAGCTACCACAACACGACCGCGCGCTACGCGTTCGCGCTCGGCCGCGAACGGGTCCTCCCGGCGTTCTACAACCGCACCCGGGCCCGCTCCGGCGCCCCGGCCGCGGGCTCGGTCTTCCAGACCCTGATCGCGCTCGTCGTGCTCGTGCTCTTCGCGGTCCAGGGCTGGGACCCGATGCTCAACCTGTTCTTCTGGCTGGGCACCTCCGGCGGCGTCGGCGTGCTGTTCCTGGTCTTCGCGACCTCGCTGTCGGTGATCTTCTACTTCCTGAAGGACGCCCGCGGCGAAGGCGCCTGGGCCCGGCTCATCGCGCCGATCCTGTCGACGGTGGCGCTCGGCTACATCATCTGGCTCGTCGTCGACAACTTCGGCGGCCTGCTCGGCTTCCAGCCCGGCACCGAGAACGCCGCCGTCTGGGCGTTCCCGGCGGCCTACGGCGCGGTCGCGGTCATCGGCATCGTCTGGGCCCTGATCCTGCGGGCCACCAGCCGCCAGGACTACGACTCGATCGGTCTCGGCGCCCGCGCCAACACCGCCCGGTCCGACGCCCCGGACTACGCCGGTGATCGCGCTTAACGCCGACCGGCTCGGCCTGCAGGGTTGGGACCTGTGGGACGCCAACAAGCTGTCCGCGTTCCTTGACGCCTTCCCCGGTGTCGCGGGGCGCTTCGCCGAGTTCGTCACGCCGGGCCAGGTGCTGGTCAGAGCGATCGGCACACTCGATGACGTTCACGCCGCCCTCGCCGACGGTCGGTTCACGGTCGGCCAGGGCCAGCCCGCCTGCCGTCGGGCGTTCGAGACGGCGTACCGGGCCGCTGGCGGCGCGGCCGTGCTCGGCGTGCCGAGCAGCGAGGTGTACGACGACGGGCCAGGCTGGGTACAGCACTTCACCGCCCCATCCAACGCGCCGGCAGACGGACCGGTCGTCGGCGAGGCGGTGATCTGCGCCGGGCTCGACCGCCGAGCTGTCGCGGTCACCGCCGAGCTGTGGGACGCCATCCGCGCCGCCGGCGGCGGCCGGCAGCTGTCCGCGGTCGGCTACCCGGTCGTCGCCTCCGGCACCCCGCCGCTGCTGTCCACCGACGGCTGGTCGAACTTTCTGCGCTGCTGGCCGGCTGGGGGTGGGCGGGGCGCAGTGGTGCTGGCTTTGGGCAGCGTTCGAGGCGCGCGACTCGGAGCCGTGGACCGGCGGTTATGGCCTCTCCCTCATGGACACCTAGTGGCCCTACGGCCTACAGTTTGCTGGTGGCTATCGATCGTGGCTCGCCGACTCCGGTGTACGTGCAGCTCGCCGACCTATTACGAGAACAGATCAGCTCCGGCCGCTACCCGCAAGGCACTACGCTGCCGCCGGAAGACGGCATCGGCCGGTTGTACGGGGTCGGCAGGATGTCAGTGCGGCGGGCGATCGCGGTACTGGTCCACGAGGGCCTGATCGTCACCGGCCGCGGCACCCAGGCTCAGGTGCGAGTGCAGCCCGCGCGGACGATGTTCGGCATCGCGGGCTCCGAGCAACTGGTGGCGCGGATGCCAACCCCGCCGGAGGCGCGGCGGATGAAGTTGGCGGCGGGTGTGCCTGTGCTCGAGGTGACCCGCGCCGACAGGTCGGTCGAAGTGTTCCCCGCCGACCGCTACGGCGCGCACGGCGCGTGACCGCCGCAACGGAGCTGCTACCTGATGCGGTGCCGTAGGCCGCGGACGCGTTCGCCGTGCTCGGCGAGGACGGTCAGCCGCCGGGCCCGGCCGCTGCTGGAGGGTGGCGCCTGTGCATCTGGATCTTCCGGCGGTACAGCAGCATCGCGGCGGGATGGTGCCGGGTCGGCGATGTCAGTGCGAATGCGGTGCGCGGCTTATCCGACGAGTGCGGCGAGGACGGCGCCGGCAGCCAGGAACGGCCCGAACGGCATACCTGGTGCTGGTGGACACCGGCATGGGCTCGGCGTTCGCGCGCGAACCCTCAGCCCTGTTCAGTCGCTGCAACCTCTGGTTCTCGCGCCCCCGGCTGGACCCAGCCGAATCGGCGGTGAACCAGCTTGGTGAACTCGGATACCACCCGGATGACGTGGGCCACGTCGTGCTGACACACCTCGATGCCGACCACGCGGGCGGGCTGGCCGACTTTCCCTTGGCCCGCGTGCACGTCAACGAGCGGGAGCTGCAGGCCGCCAGCCAGCCCAACTCCCGGCTCGAGCGGTTTCGCTACCATGACCAGCTGTGGGGCCATGACGTCCGGTGGGCACCGCACGGGTCCACGCCTCGGGGCGACTGGTTCGGCTTCGACGCGACCCGGCCGGTCAGCCTACCTCCCGAGATCGTCATGGTAGCCCTACTCGGGCACACCCGAGGCCACGTCGGCGTGGCGATCGAGACCCGGGACGGGTGGCTGCTGCACGCCGGTGATGCCTACTACCACCGAAGCGAGATCGACCCGACCACGCCGCAACGAAGCGCCGTCGCGCGCACGATGAATCGGCGCACACCGATCGAACCTGCACAGCATCACCATACCCAGGAACGCCTGCGCGAGCTGGTGACCAACCATCCGGAGGTGCGCGTGTTCTGCGCTCACGACGTAAAGGAGTTCGAGCGACTCGCCGGGCGGCCGGCGAGCTGATCCGAAACCGGGAACGGCTGGTGTCTGGCCCAGCGGCTTCGACTCGACCTCGTTCTACCGGGCCGCTTTGCCGCCAACCTTAGCGCCGATGCCGAGTTTGGCCAGGATCTTGGCCCCGAGTTCGCCGGAACTCGAGAACTCCGTTGTGCCCTCGTATGTGCCGACCGTCTTACGCTTGATCTCGCAGCGGATGTTCAGCGCGCCGAGCGCCTGACGGATGATCTGTTCTGGGTCAGGGCCCAGCTGGCACTGCACGACGATGACGTCGTCAGCGTCGGGCAGCCGGGCCCGCAACCAGGACTTGCCCTGCTTCGAGTCGCCATGCACAACGACATGTCGGCCGGCCCCAAGCAAGTATCGTCGCCCGGTCCAGATCGTGCGGATGGACCACACCTCCCGATCGGCTGTTCGTCGCCGCCCCGATATCGCGGGAGGATTCTCCGGGCACTGAAGCCCCAGCCGTGCGGACGTTGCCATGCCCCTGCAGTGCTGGCGACGCCCCGGCAGCAGCACGCCCGGGTGCTGTCGATGTCGACAGCGGGGGCGAGTAGATAGCGGAACGACAGTAGGCACCGGCGACGGCACAGGGATGCAGGAAACGGTGTGACGAGCAATGTCTCGTTGCAGGTGTTTGATGCAGACATTTTCAGATGGCGCAAACCACCGGTTGCGCTCAGGTACAGGGAGAGGCTTCGGTTCGAGGTGACGCCCGCATCTGCAGGACGCCGGTAAGCAGCCAAAACGGCGGTTTCCTGCGGCAGTACCCAGCGAGTGACCGGCGCCCGCCACCCATGCTGCGTCCACGCAATGACATTGACCAGTGATGGGCTGTTCACCCTCGGTTGATCGAAAGGTGCAGAATGGACCGATGTCGATGGTTGTGGATCTTCGGCTGGGCATAGACCTGGCATCGGCCCGGGTGCGGGCGGTGGTCGGGTTCCAGGACGGAACCGCGGTGGCGTTGCCGTTGGACGGAGTCGGCTGGTTGGTCAACGCCGTGCTGGTCGATGGGGACGGTTCGCTGCTGGTCGGGGTGGCTGCGGAGCAGCGGGCGGCCGGGGTGGCGTCGGCGGGGTGGGTGGTGGAGCCTGGGTCTCGGCTTGGCAGCGAGGTGCTGGTTGAAGGTCGGCGGGTCGAGGCCGTCGATCTCGTCGAGGTGCTGCTGCGCGAGGTTGGGTCGTGCGCGGCCGCGGTGGCGGGTGCGGTGCCGGAGTCGGTGGCGGTGGCGGTACCGGCCGGTTGGCCTGCTCGGCGGTTGACGGCGTTGCGTGTGGCGGCGCGGGCTGCGGGGCTTCGCGGGGTAGAGGTGGTGACCGCGCCGGTCGCGGTGGCTTGGCATCTGCTGTGTGGTGCGGCGGTGTTGCCGTACGGGTCGACGTTGCTGGTGTGTGAGGTCGACACCGCGTGCACGGCGACGGCACTGCGGCGCACCGTGAGCGGGTTCGACGTGCTGTCGTGTGTGGACACCGCCACGGTCGTCGCTGGCCTCGGCACGCCCGACGCGGCCACCCGATCATCGGGCCGCTCGGTCGACGTTCCGTCAGGGCCTGCTGGACTGGCCGCAGTTCCAGGTCCAGGACAGGTCGCTGATGGCGCATCGCCGCGGATCGGGCGTGACGGTGACAGCCCGCCCGCTGCGGCCTGGATCGGTGAGGTGGCGCGCCGTGCGGTGCACGGTTCGGGTGCCGCTGCGAGCAACCTGACGTTGGTCTGTGCCGTCGGTGCGGGCGCGTCCGACGTGTCGGTCGGTACGGAGCTGCATGGTGCAGTCGATGTTGAGCCGTTTCTCGTGGCGGAGGCGGACCTCGCGGTGGCGCTCGGTGCGTTGCGGTCTCCCCGGCCGACAAGCCGGCCGACAAGCCGGGCGGTGACCCGGCCGGTGAGTGGGTCGGTGGTGTCTTCGACATCCGGTACGCGGGACGCGCCTGTGGTTGAGGCTGGGTGGCGGGATGTGGCGGCGGCAGCGGTCCCGGCGATGTGGTCGGTGGTGTTGTTCTGGCAGTTCATGGCGGGGTCGGAGCGGTACGGGCCACGGCAGAGCATTGACCGTGCGATGTTGCTGGCGGCGTGGGGCGGGCTGGCGTTCGCTGCGGTGTTCGGCTTGATCGCGGTGGTTGGTGGGTTGGTGTTGGTCACGTCTCTTCGGCATGAGGAGAGTGCGGCGCCGGCCTGGGTGCGGCATCGGTTGCTGGCGGTGGCGCTGGCCGGTGGCGGTGTGGGTGGCTTGGTGGTCGCGGCGGTCTATGCGACGGTCGCGGCAGGGTACTTCGATCTGGAGTCCGGGCCGCTGCTGCGGTGGTCGGTGCTGCCGGTTCTGCCGGGTGTGGTCGCCGTGGTGGGGCTTGCGGTGGTGGTGTGGCGGCGTCCGGACCCGCCGCGGGGTTCGTGGTTGGGCTCGCTGCGGTTCCCTCCGTTGGTCGCGGCGCTGGTCGGGTTCGGCGCGTGGCTGATCAGCTGGGACGAGCAGGGCAGCCCGGTGGCGTTGAACGTGCTGGCGGCGGTGTTGCGGCAGTGGGTGGCCGAGTCGCCGACCGACATCATCGGGCCGGTCGGGCGGCTCGGCGGGTTGTGCGTCGGTGTGGGCGTGGGGTTGTTGTTGGTGCGGCGTGCGTTGCATCGGCTGTTGCTGGCGGTGCCGTTGGCTGGGCTGATCGCCGGGTCCTTGGGCTGGCATACGACCGGGATGGTGGCGGTCGGGTTCGCGTTCGCCGCTGCGGGGTGGTGGGCCGCGCAGGCGGTGTGGCTGTTGCTGCGGCGCCTGTTGCTGGTCCCGCCGGCTGGTGCGTCGGTGCCGTTCGGGGCGGGGCCTGCCGCGGCGGTCGGCGGCGGGCCGGGCTGGTCGTCGCCGTCGGTTGTGCCGCAGCACCGGGACGTGGACGGGTCGCGATGGGTCGGTTGATCCGCGCCGTGGGTGCGGCGGTGGCCGCGTTGGCGGCCCTGGTGGGGCTGCCGGCCACGCTCGTGGTGTTCCAGCGGGCGGTGGAGTGGGACTGGCCGCTGATCGTGGCGCAGCCGCTGTCGCCGGGTGGGTTGGCGGCAGCGGGGGTCGGGGTCGGGTGGCTGTTCTGGCTGCTCCTGCTGCGGTCGGCAGTGCTGGACGCGGTCGATGTGGCTCGGCGCGCCGCACGCGCGCCGCGGCTGCCGGTACCGGTGCATACCGCTGTCACCGCCGCCGCAAGTGGACTCATGCTGGCGGTTGACGCGCTCCGCGGTGGCACGCAAGCACTGCACCCGCCAGCTTCGTCGACCGTCGCCGAATCCGCGGCCCGCGATCCGGGCAGCACGACGCCGCCTGCCGCGACGGACGCACCTCGAACCCGATCCGTGGCTGTCCCCGCCGGTACACCACCGATCCGCGCCGACCCGCCAGCGGACGCTGTCGGGCCTGCGGCGTCCGGCCCGCACTTGGGCGGAGTGGCGGTACCTGGGGGTTGGCTGCCGCTGCCCGTGCTCATGGCGGTCGGTGCTGCGGCGGGCGCGCTGTGGGTGCAGCGGCGCCGGACCTACCGGCCTCGACCACCGGTCCGGGCGCACCGCACCGACGCTGACCTGGCCCCACCGTCTGAGACCCTGCAGCGGATGACTCGGCTCGCCCGCAGCGTCTCCGGTGCCGCCGATGCGCTTGCCCGGACCGACGTGGACACCGACCTGGTTCCAGCGTCGAGGACGGCCGGACACCTGGGCCGCGGCGGGTCTCCGACCGACTCACTGGCCGACCTGCCCACCGACGGCACCGGCTTCCAGGACCTGCCCAAATCTGGCGCGATCCTGGCCGACGCGGTGCCGGCGCCCGGTGTGGGACTGATCGGACCCGGCGCGCATGACGCCGCCCGCGGTCTGCTGGTCGCGTTGAGCACTGACCCGCGCCGCCGCGCAGCACCAGTTACGGTGCCGGCCGACGTCCTGCAGATGCTGCTCGGACCTCATTGCGCAGGCACGAACTCGCCGCGATTGCACGTCACCAACGATGCACCGGTCCGGGGCATGGATGGCGCAGTCCTGCTCGTCGGTGCGCCTCCCGACAGGCCGGAAGCGCCGGACCAGCGACCCGCGGACGGCGGATCAGCCCAGTGGCCATGGCCGCCGCACACCTCGGCAGCGGCGGAGACCGGCAGGAACGACCAGGTGGCCGGGACACGAGTCATCCGGCTCGGCGCCTGGCCGACCGCCACCACGTGGTTCGTCGCCGGCGACGGGGCCGTGCGCGTGATGGACGGCGCCGCGTCCGGCCCGCGCCGGGTGGCGGTCCTCAGCTCGCCGACAGCGCGCTCGGTGCTGATCGGTCTCGGGCTCATCACCACACCGACGACTCCCCCACCGGCGGCTACGGCGCCTGGTGTGCTCCGGGCCGCCGGGCCGACGGCCGCCGTCAACCAGACCGGTGCCGTCGGCGACATCGCCGAGGCGTGGCCGCGGACTCCACCGGCCGTCGCGCACATGCCGAGGCGGCTGCAGGTTCGGGTGCTCGGCCGGCCGGTCGTGTTGCGGCCGTACCCGGACGGCAGCACTGCCCCCGTCGTGATCCGGCGCAGCGCCGGTCGGCAGGTCCTGCTCCTGCTCGCCGTACATCGCGACCCGGTCAGCGCCGAGATGGTCAAGCGGGCGGTATGGCCGGACGAGCCAGGTACCGCGGTGCACCGCCGGTTCCTCACCACCATGTCGGAGCTGCGCCTGGCCTTGGCCGATGCAGCCGGGCAGCCGGTCCTGCTGCAGTCCACGAACACCGCCCGGCCGGGCGACACCCGGTACTGGCTCGACCCGGACACCGTCGACGTCGACCTGTGGCGGTTGCATGACCTGCTCGACGCCGCCGACAGCACGGTCGAGACGGCTCGGCGGCTACGGCTGCTGCGGCACGCCGCCGACCTGTGCCACGGCGACCTCGCCGAAGGCAGCGCCGAGGAGTGGCTGACCGTCGAACGGGAACGGTTGGCCCGGCACGCTCTCGATCTGCGGGTCCATCTCGCCGACCTCGAACCGGACCATGACACCGCCGTGCGACTGCTACGACGGGCGCTGCGGGACGCGCCCGGCAACGAGGCGGTCCACCGTCGGCTGCTGCTGCGGCACTCCGCCGCCGGCGACGCCGACGGGCTGCGCCGAGCGGCGGCGACGCTGATCGAACACCTCACCGCCGCCGGCAATGAACCCGAACCCGACACAACCCAGGTCATCGCCGCCGTCCTCGCCGACGCCCCAGACGCCGTGCATCTCTCGGCGGCGGCGTCCGCACCGATGTCCACCGGTAGCAGTCCCGCCGCACGGGGCACCGTCGAACGGAGCCATCAATGAGTGCCGCACCCGGATCGTCTGAACCTGCCCACCCCGGCAGGTCCACGTCAACGCTGCCGGACCCGGCTGGAACCGGACAGCCGACGGCATCCAACACCGGCACAGACGGTGCCGCGGATGACGAGCGTCCTCGCGTGAGCGGCCCGGACCCGAACCGCGCCGTCGCCGAGCTGCCCGCCGTGCTGACCCGATACACCGACCGGCGGGCGTCGCGGTTCCCGATCGGGGTCCGCGTCCCCCTGCCACCCCTGCCTCCGCACGCCGGTCCACTGGCGGCAGGCATCGCTGCGGCTCCGCGGATGCCTCGGCCACGGCGACGTCGGACGACGCAGATCGTCGCCGGTGTCCTTGCCGTGCTGATCGTGGTCACCGCCGTCATGATCGTCCGCAGTTCGTACGGGCCGCCGCCGCGGGAACTCGTCCAGCGGCTGTTCGACGCGATAGCCGACCGGGACGACGACGCGTTCTCCCTGGCCGGGGAGTGTTCCGACAACCCCCTGTGCACGACTGTCGCACTGAAAACCGGCTACCAGCCCCCCACCAACATCCACATCGACAGCGAACGGGAGCTGCCCGCCGACACAAAGCTGCCGGGGACGAAACGGCGGAACGTCACCGTGTCCTACGACCTCAACGGACGACGGGTGACCAACGAGGTAGGTCTGACCTACCGGAAGCAGAACTTCTTCGGTGGGTCCTGGTCGATCACCGAACCTCCCGGGTCGGTCATCACCATCCCCGGCCCCACCCACTTTCTGATCGACTTCGCGGGTGTCGACCTTCCACCCATCACCGCGGACGTCCCCGTCACGGCCTGGGCGCCGCCCGGCGTGTACACCGCCAGCAAGGCAGGCACCGCACTGCTGGAACCCAGCCAGGTCACCGTCACCATCGGCGCAGACGGCGCGGGCGACACCAACGGACCCGGCGGCACCGACGGCGACGAAAGGCCCACGACCGTCACGCTGCCTGACACGATCAAGGCGGGCGTGGACGAGCAGGTGATCGCCCAGGTCCGTGCCGGGATCGACGCCTGCGCGGCACAGCGGACGTTCGACCCGGACACCGACCCGACCCTGGGCACCATCAACACGTGCCCGATGCGGCACTCAACCCGATACTCCATCACCGACAAGCCGCAGTGGACCGTCCTGCAATACCCGCAGGTGCGGCTCGAACCCGCCCCCGACGGCACGATCATCGTCACCACCACCACTGTGGGCCGCGCCGCGATCCACTACCGGTGGACGATGTACCTCGCGGAACCCCGGACCTGGTACGAGGTGGACGCCGTCGAGGAATTCAAGGTCAACGGTCGGGTCACCGCCGACAACGGCACCCCGACCTGGGCCCCGACCTGACCGCAGCGTCGCGGTGGCCGGCCCCGGGCACGGACATTCGACGCGCGTTCATGCCCGCGACGCCGCCAGGGCGGGCACACACGTGCCCAGCACCCGTGGCCCGCGCCCGCAGCGCAGCAGGTCATGTAATGACCGGTTCTCGATCTGGTCGTTTCAGCAGTCCCGAGGTCGGCGGCCGGCAGATCACGGCTGCGCGCATCGCAACCACTGTGAGCTGCGGTGTTACCTCGTGTGATGGTATGTGATCACGTGTTTGCCCGTGTGACCGCGTGAACGGGTCATCGTCGCCAATCGCGGTTTAGCGTCCCAGACATCAATCGACGTCGGCGTACATGGAGCGCGGTCACGATGTTTGTCGGACGCCCGGAATCCCACCTCGGCACCGCACCGCCGGTCGCGCCGCGCAGCCGATGGCTGCGTCGATGGGCCCGCTATCGGCGGCGTCGCCGGATGGCGGCGGCGCTGCGGCGGGTCTGCGGCGCGTTGACGCTGCTGTGCGCCCTGTTCGGTCTGCCGGCCGCGCTGATCCCGACCCGCCAGGCGTGGTGGTCCGAACTGGACGTCGCGGCCCTGGTCGCGCAACCGCTGAGCCCGCCGGTACTGCTGCTCGCCGCGGTGGGCACGGGATGCCTGCTGTGGGTGTGGCTCGTCGTCGGCACGGTCCTGGACGCCGCCGCCGTGTTCACCCGCACTGCCCGGACCCTCCGGCTGCTGCCCGCGCCATTGCAGACCACCGTCACCACCCTCGCCGGGTCGTTGCTGATGGCGATCACCTCGGTCACCGCGGCAGCTTCCGCCGCCGGCGCCACACCGCCGGCCGGTACGGCCACACACACCGCCGGCCCACCGACCGCCGCGCTGCCGGCGTCCGCTACGGAGATGGTCGCCGCGGTGCCGGACCTGATGCCGGTGTCCGCGGATACGACGCTGCAGCTGTCGCCGATCGTCGGCCCGCGCAGTGCCACGCCACAACTGGTGCACGCAACGCAGGGACGGCCGATGACGGTGACCGTGCGGCGAGGGGACACGTTGTGGAGCATCTCCGAGCGGTGTCTGGGTGATCCGCATCGCTGGCAGGAGATCTACCGGCTCAACGCCGGACGCTACGACCGTGCGGGCCGGATGCGCGGTGGTCATCACATCGAGCCGAGCTGGGTGCTGACCCTGCCCGATGACGCCGAACCGCGTGCCTCGACCGGACACACCGATCCCAGCGGAGGGGCCGGGACACCGCCACCCGCTACCGCACCGGGCCAGTCGAGCAGCCCGGGCCCGTCGACCACGACCACGACCACGACCACGACCACCGAGCAGGCCCGCGACGACGGGATCACCGGCCAAACCCCGTCCGGCATCGCGTCCGTCCCCGTCACGCCGAGGACGGTAAATCCCACTGCAGGTCAGCCCGGGCACGCAGGACCGGCAGATTCCGGGGATCGGACCAGTCGGGGCGGGGCTCCCGGGGTCGGGCTGTTCACCGGTAGCTGGGTCGACGCCGGCCTCGCCGGCGCGATCATCGCGGCAGCCGCGCTGGTCTGGGCGCATCGCCGCCGCCGCTACACGCCGAGAACACCGTCAGCGTCGACCCGACCCGACGACACCGACATCACCGACCTGCCCGCAGTCGTCCGGAAGCTCCGCCGGGCCACCGCCACGTCCACCACAGACGTCGCCGTCGACGCAACCGCCGTCAACGGGACAACCGACGGCCGCGCCACCGGCGGCCAGCACGATAGCGGCAGCGTCGGTTCCGACGCAGCGTCCGGCACGGACCTGCACCACGATGCTGCAACCGACGAGGACCGAGGCGAGGCGGCAGCGGAGCAGAGCCGTTTCGTGCCGGGGTGGGGCAGGTCAGTCGGCCTGGGCCTGACCGGTCCCGGTTCGGAGGCAGCAGCCCGCGGGCTGCTGGTCGCTGCTGTCGCCGACGGCCCGGACAACCCCGCCGACCGCAGCGTCGTGCTGATCCCGACGCCGACCGCAGCCCAACTGTTCGGGACGCCACACGCCCTGCCCGGCACGCCCCGAATCGTGATCACGAACGGGCTGCCGGAAGCCCTGGACCGGCTGGAGGCCATCACGCTGCACCGCAGCCGCATCCTGCACCAGCACGCCGTGGACACCGTCGCCGAGCTACGCCGCGTCGATCCGCTCGAGGAACCGCTGCCGCCGACGATCCTGCTCGCCGGCACCGACATCCTCGACGAGGACCGCGGTCGGGTCACCGCGCTGCTGCAGCAAGGGCACCGGCTCGACGTCCACGGCGTCCTGCTCGGCACCTGGCCACCCGGCGACACCGTCACCGTCGCCGGTGACGGCACCACCAGCCAGACCAGCCAGCACGAGGAGGCTTCGACCGCGACCCCGATCGACGGCGGCACTCGGCACCCCGTCGACCTTGGACGGCTGACCGTCCTGACCGCCGGCGAAACAGTCGATCTGCTCAACGTGCTCGCCGAGTCGCAGACCGGCCAGTTCTCCACCATCGCCGTCATATCCCCCGCACCCGACGAGACGAGCGATCCAGTCGCCGGCGACACCCAGGGCGCCACAGCAGAAGCCGACGCCTCACAACCCAGCACGACTCTGGAAGCCCAATCGCCACGCTCCACCGACGCCGGTGACCCGCCGCCAGCGGCGGACACCACCGAACCGGACGCCGACGCCGACGCTGCCGCCGGGGCGACGGCCAGCCGCACGAACAGCGGTACAACAGACCGTCCGATCCGCCGTGTGGCGGTGGAGCTCCTCGGCACACCGCAAGTCGTGGACGCCGACACCAGCAGAGGAACACTGCGGGCCAAATCGCTCGAGCTCCTGGCGTACCTGGCCGTCCACGACGGCGCCGTGCACTACGAATCGATCCTCGACGACCTGCTCCCCGACGCCCCAGCCCGAAAAGCAGTCCACCGCCTGCACACCTACATCTCCGACCTGCGCCAGATCCTGCGCCGCACCGGCGGCCACGACACCTATATCACCCGAACCGGACAGCGGTACCAGCTCAACCGCGACGCGTTCGACGTCGACCTGTGGAGGATGCGCACGGCACTGCACCAGGCCGAACTCGCCGACGACCCCGCCGACCGGAACGCCGCCTGGCAGCAGGCACTGCAGGCATACCAGGGGCACCTCGCCGACGGCGTGGACTACGAATGGATCGAACCGCACCGGGAAGCGGCCCGCCGGCAGGCCGTCGACGCGGCACTCGCCCTCGCCGACGCCCTCGCAGACCAGCCCGAGACCGTGATCTCGATCCTCGACCGCGCGATCACGCACAGCCCGTACACCGAAGCGCTGTACCAGGCCGCGATGCGCGCAAACGCCTCCGCCGGCCGTCTCGACACGGTCCGGGCACTCCGGCACACCCTGGCACGGCAGCTGGCCGACATCGACGCCGAACCGAGCGAGAAGACCACCACCCTCGCCGATCAACTGCTGACGGCCCCACCGGCCACACCACACCACAACCGCCGGAACCAGCAGCCGAACCAGGCCGACGCGCCGACGATCCCGCCCGCCGATCAACAGCCCACATCCCGAACCGGCCAGGCCGCCGACCACGCACCCGACCCGCCGACCCCACGACTGGCCGGCGACACCGACACGGGCAAGGGCACAGCCGCATGAGCAATTCGACGGGCACCGGGTCAGTCCCCGACGTCCGGCCACGAACCTTCGCCAGCAGCGGCCCACACGTCGACACGGTCCAGGTACCTCGTACCGACGTCCGGAAATCGTCCGCGCGTCGCCACGGCCTCGACGCCGAACTGCACACGGCGGTGCGGCACGCGGCGCTGCTACGGCGCGGCTTCTACTCGGTGGTGCTCGTCGTCGCCCTCGCCGGGCAGGTATCCGGCGCGGTACACGCGCTGGACATTCCGCTGCTCGCGGCGGTCCCGGCAGTCGGTGCGCTGGAGCTCGGTGGCGTCGTGGTGATGGCCAACGCCGACGTGCGACGCCGGCTCGGGGAAGGCGCGACCGGGTCACGACTCCTGTCCGCGGCCGTCGCGGCCGGGGCCGTCGCGTTCAACTGGACCGCGCACCCGGACCCGCTGCTCGGTGGGTTCTTCGCTGGCATGTCCGCGCTCGGATACCTCGTGTGGCTGACCCATACCGAGAACTCCCGCCGCGACCGGCTCCGCGCGCTTGAAGCCCTACCCCCTACCACGCCCGCATACGAACCGGTCGGCCACTGGATCCGCCACCCGTGGCTCACCCACCGAGCCAAGTCCCTCGCCAAGGCGCACCCCAACCTGGGCCTGTACGAATCGCTCGACGCAGCACGCGCTGAACTCGACACCGAACGGCGACGAAAGGCGATCGCCGCCGTCCTGCACCGCAAGATCCGAGCCGCAGTCGACCCGACCACCGCCGACATCGCCGTTGCCGTATACGACCTCGACGAGATCGCTGTCCGGCTCGCGAACCGAGCCGACTACGACGAACTGACCGACCTCATCGCCGAGGACCTCGCACCGACCCGACTCGCATCGTCTCCGACGCAAACCCACCAACCGACTACCGCCCAGGCACCCACCTTCACCGGTCGGACATTCGGATCGGCATCGTTGGGTACACGCAGCCGCCAGCTGGTCGTCTCACCTACGTTGGCGACGCATCAGCACCTGGGCGACGGTGCAGCATTGCTCCAATCCACAGCCGCGTCAGCACAGTCCGCGGTCTCGACAGGGGACCTGGAACTGCTCCCGCACGGCGGCGTAGGCGATCAGCGGCGCCGACGACGAGACGGCGACGAAACTGTTCGGCCCGATTCCCTCCCGAAGGTGGCGTTGCCGTTGGACCTCACAGATGCCGTTGCCGACCTGGATGTCTCCATGACGGTTACCACCGACGTGGCAGCTGAGGCGGCGGCCTCGGCCGCGATCAAGCCAGCCGACCGCCAGACAACCGGTCCGAGACCGTCGGCGCACACCGGCCATCCCAAAACGGCGGCAGACGTCGACAAAGGCGATCTGAACGACGACGGCAACGGCCCCGAAAGACCAGATGCCGTCCCTGACGACACTGCGGCGGCCGTCGCATTCTGGCGGCAGCGCGAGCCGAACCTGAGTCTCGCCGACGTTGCCACCCGAATCGGCCGGTCGAAACGTACCGTGTACCGCTACTGGAACACGACGGCCACCTGAGCATCGCCTTATCCCACCGTGGGAGCGAGAGTGCGCTGCTATCAAAGCCGATCGGCCAACCTACCGCTGGCCCCTCCAGGCCACGCTCGGGATGGCCGGACGCCCCGCGCGTGAGCCACTCTCTAGGGCTTGAATTCCTCCCCAATGTTGGTGATGACGTTGTTCTCCACGGTGAAGCGGTAGAACGTGCGGCCTTGCGTGTAACGCTGAGAGAGCTCCTGCAGCGTCGACGGCACGTTGCCGTAGTCGCTGTTGGGGCGCTGGTCCCACTTGGTCACCGTCGCGTTCGGGGCCACGGTGAGTTCCCGCAACTTCGGGTTGTCGTTGCGGATGTGGTAGTCGTTGCACTCCTCGCCGACCCACTTGGACTCTGGGATGCCATCCTCGCGGCATGCCTGCTGGATGTGCTCGCGCGTGCCGGTGATGTATTCCACGAGGTCGATCTGGACCTTGCGGCTGCCTGGATCGATGTTCGTTACGTAGCCGTATTGCTGTCCCGTTCCCGAGAGGTCGCTGCTGGGCGCCGGCAGCGGCTGGCCACCCGGACCCAGAGCCTCTACGCGAATGGTGATCACGTCGAGATCCGCGTGCCCCAGACTGAGCGTCGTCAGGACGCGATCGGCTTGGGTTCCGAGCGCCATTGGGATCACCTTGATGTCGCTGGTGAGCCCCGCGATGGTGCCGGCCAGGTCACCGGCCGCCTGCTTCACGATCTTTTCCAGCAGCTTCTTGACGGTCTCGGTCGTGAAGCACGTCCGGAACCGGTCCGCCATGGACTCACGTTCCGCCTCGGTAGGCGCCTTGGCCCCCTCAGTCGAGGGCTTGCGCAAGTCGCCCGTGACACATCCGAGGATGTCGGTGGTGAGCTTGAGCTGGTCGAGGGTCTGCTCGTTTGCCTCCGGATGGGCAGCCTTGAAGCCGTCGATGGCCTTGTCCAGACCTTCCACTACGCCCACCAGCTCGGGAGCCACCTTGGTGAGTTCCGTCAAGAATGCCCGCAACTCGGTCGTGGCAATCTTGAGCGGGCCGATGAGCGTAGTGATGGCCACCCAAACGCTGTCGACCAGGATGCCGCCCTGATCGATGTAGGCGTTGAACTCCATCGGCAGCGGTGCCGACGGCATGAGCTTGCCCACGCCGATGTTGCCCATCGGGATAGCGACCTTGTCTGTACCCGACCAGATCCAGTAGCGAAGGAACTCGAAGAGGTCCGTGTCCTCAGGCAGGTCGTCCATGCCGACGGTCACCCCGGAGTGGGTCCAGGCCAGCATGGGGTATGGGAGGTAGTTCTTCAGCCGCAGCCGCGTCACGCCATCCTTGTCCTTGACCGGCTCGGCGCAGCCCTCGAAGAACTGCGGCTTGAGCGAGCCTTTCACCGTCACCCGTACCTTGGTGGATTTGGGGTCGCAGTTCAGGTCCGGGCCGATGTTGAGCAGCTTGTCGAAGGTTTTGGTTTCGAGCTCTTCGATGAAATCTCGCACCGGTGGGAGAGCCATGAACGGGAATACGGCCATCTGGCCGTAGAGAGAGGCTTTGATCAGCCCGTGTCCGACGTTCCGAACCAGCCGGGTGGCCGCGCCGAAGAGGCTGAAGTGCGGCGCGGTGGCCGCGACTGTGTGTGTCTTGGGATCGGCCACCGAGTCGACCAGGGGGAAGGCCTGGCCCAGGTGATCGTCGTAGACGTAGACAAAGATCGAAGGATATTTGTCCGTCGGAACGTCGGCCGGGAGCTTGAAGCTCACCTTGATCCGCCCACCGGGCAGCGTGGCGCCGCCCTCGGTGTGGATGTCCACCGGCATCGTGAGCTGGGCGGCGTTGGCCATCGATATGGTCTGGAATGCTTCGTCCGGCAGCTCCTTGGCCGGCACGAAGTCAACCTTGGTCTTGCCCGTGACGGCGTTCGGCGGGACCGTCAGCCCCACCGCGCCTCCGAGCGCCGAAATGCTGCCGCCATTGGCATCGATAGCCTGGCTGTCAGTCTTGCCCGTACCGCAGCCCGTCACGCTGCAGCCCGGCAAGGCCAGCACCAGTAGTGCTACCACAATGGCCGACGGCCACCGCTTGCGTGGCATAGGTCCTCCCAGCGAGTGCGAGTGGCAAATAGCGAAACAAGCCCGTTGGCTCAAAGCCTGAAACAGCTCCGACTAGAAGTGCGGCCACAGGGTGGCCCCGATCAGCACGGGCCTGCTCGCCGGTACTGGATCAGAGCGCGCAATGCTGGGGCGACCTCGCCCAGGTGCGCATTGGTCGATTGCAGATGGCGCTGAGCCTCGTCGAGCCAGACGATCGTGTAGGGCCGACGTGGCCAATCTCGGCGGTCCTCGCCTCGGGTCTGTTCCGGATGCCACAACCGCCATCACCCCGGCGTTGCTGCTCGATCTCCTTGACCAACTCCTGCCGGCGCGGGTCCTTCCCGGTGAACGATCCGTCGAACAGGACCATGAGTCTCGACTCGCATACCGGGCCGGCGCATCCCCCAACAGCGACACACGTCTGCCGGCGCCAACACACCGATGCCGACCCACCCACACCTCGACCAACCGGCAACTCGAATCCAGCGTCGTCCAGCGCCACCCCGTCCCCGCCATCAGACCACCCCCCGACTCGCCGATGACCTCCCTGCTGCCTGACGGACAAGGAGGTCCTCGGGCAGCATTTCGAGCTGGCCGAGAAGCGCGATCAGAGTGAAGTCGTTCAGGTGGGGCGACAGTCGCGCCGTCGTGATCAGTCTGAGGGCTGAGCGTCGAACTGCACGAACAGCCCCGGCCTCGACGGCGCCGCACGGTCGCAGTGATCATTCACGGAGATTGCGCCAGAGCCGAGTTCGGGCACCGGATGTCGCTGAGTTTCGGAACCAGCTAGATCTCACCGAGGTCGATGTTCGCGAGTCCGGGCGCCACCGACAGCGGCAAAGGCTAGGCCTGTCGCCGAACCGGCGTTCCGCTCACGCACCGTGATGAGTTCCGGGACTCGACGCGCGTTGTCTGCGGCAATTCAGTTCATCTGATCGAGGTGCGGCTGTGTCTGTACCGGCTCGTCGGCGACGTGCTTCGGGCTCAACTCGGACGATGCTTCTTCCGCCCATCGCCTGCCCACCGGGTCCGTGCAGGCGTCCAGAAATGCTCGTGCCGCAGCGGCGATGTGCTCACGGTGGACGGCCAGCTCCGGAACTCGTACGAGCACCACCGCCGCAGTTATCGCCTCCTGCCGAACACCCGGGTCCGGGTCGTCCAGAAACGCGGCGACAGCATCGTAAATCTGGGGACGGAGCTGCCGGACAGCGCGCCACGCCGGATACTCCAGCGGCGAATGTCCAGCCAGCTCGACAAACTGACGGACGCGAACGTCACCGACTTCGTCCGCAACGAAAGACAACCAGGTCAGCAGATGGCCTCGCAACGGCCGGAGTCTGCCGTCCGGGCTCCGGATCACCGTATCGCCACCCACCTTGCGGTCCAGCAGCGCCAGCACGTACCGGACAGCGGGCACCGCCGGCTCGAATACGTTCGGATACTCGATGAACGAGGCCCACAGATACGACAGGCCTATCGTCATGGACTGCGGGTCGTCAGCGGCGAGGCCGTGCAGCGAAGGCCGCATATCGGGATCTGGCCACCAGTACTCGTCCGCCTGACAGGCCCGCATGATGTCGTTGACAATCCTGCGTAGGTCAGCCTCCTCCTCAGCCACGGCAGCATGATTACACAGCATCGACGAGCCCGTGGCGGCCGCTGCATCCACAAGGTGATCTCTCGGTCCTCTTCACCGTTGCCGTGATCGGGTGCTCGCACATCGGCAGAGTCACGCACCGGCCGGCGCGGATGCCCGTCACACGGCGTGACGGGCTTCGTCGAACTTGCGCACGATCTGCGGCATAGAAAGACGTTCTGCGTGTCGATGCAGGACGTAGGAACGTCCTCCTGATGCGCTTGTCGGGCTTGGTGTCCCATCGCAGGAGGAGGACGTTCATGGGTAACGGTAGCGGTGTGTCCCGCGGCGATCGCAACCGCAACGCGCGGCTCGCCCGCTTGCGGGCCCTGGTCCCGGCCGCGAATGCGATCGTCGGTATTGATCTGGCAGACCGGAAGCAGATGGTCGTGGTCACCGACCATGACTCGAAAGTGTTGGCACGCAAGACTTTCCGGTGTCATGCCTGGGATCTGGGCGCGGCGTTGGACTGGGCCGGTCCGCAGGCTGCGGCGAACGGCTTCGCCGGGGTGACGGTGGCGTGTGAGCCGACCGGTCACCGCTGGCGGGTGCTGGGTCAGCTGGCCGGGGAACGCGGGATGCCGTTCGTGTGTGTCCAGCCGATGCTGTCGTCGTGGGCGCGGCGCAGTGAGGATCTGACCTTCGACAAGACCGATGAGAAAGACGCCGTGATCATTGCCCGGCTGACGGCGCAGCTGCGCTGCTACGTTCCCGAACCGGTTGATGAGACGTGGGGCCGGCTGCGGCATCTGGGCGCGCGTCGTGAGCAGTTGCTGGTGGAAGCTGGCAGTCAGGTGCAGCAGATCCGAGCCCTGTTGGAGTGTGTCTGGCCGGCGGCGTTGCAGACTGCGCGGCAGCCGTTTCGTTCCTCGACGTGGACCGCCGCGATGTCCATCGTGGTGGACCGCGATGGCGCAGACCTGGCCCGGACGCGCCGGCTGGGGTTGGTGCGGTTCGAGACCGCGGTGCGCCGCGAGGTCGTTCGGCGGGGCCGGCAGAGACCGTGCCTGCGGATCGTGCGGCTGCTGTTCGCGGCGCTGACGGATCCGGCCGGGGTGATCGCCCACCGTGCGGGTGCCCTGGAGCGGGTTGCGCTGCTGCTCAGCGACTGGCTCGAGACTCACCGCCGGCTGCTGGACACCGAGACGCGGATGACCGCGGTCCTGGATGAACTGCGGCTGACCGAACTGGTCACCTCGATCACCGGCCTCTCGGCGGTCGGTGCTGCGGCGATCCTGGCCGAGACCGGTGACCCGAACCGGTTCGCCAGTGCCCGGGCGTTGGTCAAGCACGCCGGCCTGGCCCCGCGGGAGAAGCTGTCCGGCACCTTCAAGGGCCGCACCAAACTGACCGGGCAGGGACGCCCCGGACTGCGGCTGGCAGCGTGGCGAGCCGTGTGGGGCGCGCAACGCGCCAACCCGGTCTACGCCGCCCGGTTCACCCACCTGACCACCCGGGAGCAGAACAAGCTCACCGTCACCCAGGCCCAGGCCGTGATCGCCGCCGCGATCCTGCGGCAGCTGCACGCCGTCGTCACCACCGGCCGGGCCTGGGACCCGGCCATCGCCACCCACGGCGCTAAACGTCGCATGGTGATGCCTACCGCCGCCTGACATCAGCAGGCGGCCCGTCAAGCTGGGTCGGGGCGAGCCCCACGCGGCATTGAGGAACCACGGTTACCTCGACGCTCATCATGGGCAGCCCCGCCCGTCGTCTCACCAACCCGATTACACGCTGCCGGGACCAACCCCATTACGGCTATGCAGGGACAGACGACGGACGAGGCACCCGACCGAACGTTTGACAAGAACGTCTTACGCTGATGAGCGGATGGTCGGTCCGCTGCTGTCAGCGACACTCATTGCCCCCGCTGAGGGTGACGTTCGACCCGTTACAGCTCGGGCGCTGGTGTGGGTGATCAGCTCAGCGTTGCCCATTGCACCCATTGCATCGGTGGCCGTTTCCGCACGTCGAGTGGACGCAGCCAGTCGTAGTGGTCATCGAGCTCCGTGCCGGGTGGGTCTTCGGGTCCCAGGATCCGTCGGCAGGCTTGATCGAGCCGTTCGAAGCTCACGCCCGCCTGAAGCATTCCCCGCTCGTGCGGGTCCAGCCGGGGCGGTCGGTTGCGTCTGCCCCGGCGGCCGGCGAGCGTGGTTTCGCTCCGCTCAACGGTCCAGTCGGCCCATTGCAGGATGGTGCTCTGTACGACGGCGTAGCGGTCAGCGTGTATACGCGGTGCCGAATCGGGTAACGCCGGGGCGTCGTCGCAGCGGCGGACCTGTTCGGTGTAGTGGTGCTGCCAGAACTCCAGCCGCCATTCCGGCCACGCCTGGCCGAACCCCTCCAGCAGGTCCAGGATCGGCGCGGTCGACCACACGCCGACGAACCTGTCATCCACGTCGATGTGCATGCCCGACCGTGGCATCCAGTCGGGGATATCGTTGGGCGGTGCGTCCATCGGATCGTTCAGCAGCTGCGGTCCACGTCGCCACGGCTGGGCGGAGGCCGACGTATGCAGCCGGACGCCGCCGATGTCGCGGATAGAGATAAGTGACGGCGGGCTCCACCAGTCCTGCGGCGGTGGCCCGGCAGACCAGGGATCGCGGTGTGGCTGCGCCACGCCGAGTGCCTCGGTGATGTCGGGAAGTCCTTTGTAGGCCCAGCGGATGGTCCACGACTCCCAGCTGTGCTGGACAGCTCGGAGGATCGCCTCTCGGCGCGCGTAGCCGTAGCCGGCGTCGATGAAGAACAACAACTCGTTGTGGTCGAAATCGACCAGCGCGGCGGCCTCGCACTTCGTCTCGTCATTCCAGCGGTCGGGCTGTCGAGCCGGATGAGCCTCGAATACGGTCGCGGCCACGTCCGGCCCGAACACCAGATACGCCTCGAATGCGAACCCGAGCGCCTTGGATCCATAGCTACGCCACACACCGTCACGCATCACGGCCGCATCACCACGCCAAGCCACGCAACGGATCGTAGCCGACCCCGGACGGACGAGACCACAGTTTCCGCCGCAGCCTGTGCGCGCTCATCGGCAGAAGTGTGCGGGGAGCCAGGGTTCGCTATGACGGTCGGCGTCTACGGAGAGTAACGTGGCGTCCTTGTGTCAGGTCGGACTGTGCCTCCCTTGTGGTCAACAAGTGGCGCTCGTTCTCGGCTCTGGCGCAATCTCCGTGAATGATCACTGCGGCCATGCGGGCGCCGTCGAGGCCGGCGCTGTTCGTGCAGTGCGACGCTCAGCCCTCAGGTAGCCGTTGGCGTCCTACGGCCTGGCTTCACGAAATAGATGCTGTTGGTGATCTTGGTTGTTTGGCCGGTTCGGGGCGCGTCGCTGCCGAAGCTGAAGG
>NZ_JBHSIU010000013.1:0-394217 GCF_042653625.1 Dactylosporangium cerinum
GGCGTCGGCCTGAGCCAAGAACCGCAAATGCTGGTGAGCGGCCCGAGCCGCTGCGCTGGCCGCTCACTCTCTCGCGATAGGCTCACCGACCGATGTCCGAAACCACACGCGCCCTCACTGACGCCCAGCGTCGTGCCGTGCACGAGCTGATGCGCGTCTCCCCCGTCGCCGACGAACTCGGCCGCCGGTTCGCAGCGGCCGGGCACGAGCTGCACCTCGTCGGCGGCTCGGTGCGCGACGCGCTGCTCGGGCGCCTCGGCGACGACCTGGACTTCACCACCGACGCGCTGCCCGAGCAGACGCTGCGGATCATCGACGGCTGGGCCGAGGCGGTGTGGACCACCGGCCAGGAGTTCGGCACGATCGGGCTCGCCCGCCACGGCCTGCGCATCGAGGTCACGACGTTCCGCGCGGACGCGTATGACCGGGTCAGCCGCAACCCGATCGTGAGGTATGGCGACAACCTCGTCGACGACCTGCGCCGCCGCGACTTCGCGGTCAACGCGATGGCCGTGTCCGTGCCCGGGCACGAGTTCACCGACCCGTATGGCGGCCTCAACGACCTCGCCGAGCGGGTCCTGCGCACCCCGGGTGCGCCCGAGGACTCCTTCGCCGACGATCCCCTGCGCATGCTGCGGGCCGCCCGGTTCGCCGCACAGCTGCGGTTCAGCGTTGCGCCGGAGGTGCGGGCAGCGATGGCCGCCATGGCCGGGGACCTCTCGAGGATCACCGCGGAGCGGATCCGGGACGAGTTCGTCAAGCTCATGTGCGGCGCAGACCCGATCACGGGGCTCCGGCTCCTGGTGGACACCGGCCTGGCCGAGACGTTCCTGCCCGAGGTGACCGGCCTGAAGCTGGAGATCGACGAGCACGCCCAGCACAAGGACGTCTACGAGCACACCCTGATCGTGGTCCGCAACGCGATCGGTCACGAGGCCGACGGGCCGGACTTCACGCTGCGCATGGCCGCCCTGATGCACGACGTCGGCAAGCCGGCGACCAAGGCGGTCGGCCCGGACGGCGGGGTGAGCTTCCACCATCACGAGGTCGTCGGTGCCCGGCTGACCAAGCAGCGGATGAAGGCGCTCAAGTTCCCCAAGGACGTGATCTCAGACGTCTCCGAGCTGGTCATGCTGCATCTGCGGTTCTACGGGTACGGCCGGGGCGAATGGACCGACTCGGCGGTGCGCCGGTATGTCACCGACGCCGGACCGCTGCTGACCCGCCTGCACAGCCTGACCCGCTCCGACGTGACGACCCGCAATCGGCGCAAGGCGGCGCAGCTGGCGGCCGACTACGACGCGCTGGAGACCCGCATCGCGCGGATCGCCGCCGAGGAGGACCTGGCCCGCGTCCGGCCCGACCTCGACGGCAACGCGATCATGGAACTGCTCGGGGTGCCGCCCGGCCCCGTGGTGGGTCGGGCCTGGCGGCACCTCAAGGAGCTGCGGCTGGAGCGCGGCCCGCTCGACCGGGACGAGGCCGAGGCGGAGCTGTTGCGCTGGGCTGCGGCCGAGGGCCTCACGAAACCCTGATCTCCGTGATCTGCACGGCCAGCTTCGGCGGACCGTCGGCACCCCCGGTGGTGGTGCCGGCGGCGGCGATCCGGTCCAGCAGATCCAGCCCGCTGGTCACCTGCCCGAACACGGAGTAGTCCGGCGGGATGTCGCTGTCCTTGTAGACGACGAAGAACTGGGAGCCGTTCGTGCCCGGCCCGGCGTTGGCCATCGCGAGCGTCCCCTGGGGGTAGGGCGGCAGCGTCGTCGGCAGGTTCTCCTCGCCGTACTGGTAGCCCGGCGTCCCGGTCCCGGTCCCGCCGGGGTCGCCGCACTGCAGCACCCACAGGCCCTCGGTGGTCAGCCGGTGGCAGGGCGTGTCGCTGTAGAAGTCGTCCCGGGCCAGATGGACGAACGAGTTGACCGTGCAGGGCGCCCGGTCCGCGTAGAGCTGGATGCCGATCGCGCCGAGGTTGGTCTCCAGGGTCGCGGTCGGCTTCCCCGTCAGCGTCGAGCGCGGCGCGGGCGTCGCCACCAGGCGGGGATCGCCACCGCCCCGGTCGGCCGGGGAGTAGGTGCACGGCACGCCCGTCCCTGCGGGCGGCATCGCGCCCGTCGGGCCGGCCGCGGGACCGCGACTGGTGCCGTTGTCGGGGCTCAGCTGCGCCTGCGCCCCCGGGGTGGTCTCGGCCGTGGACGCCGCCACCGAGACGACCGGCCCCGCCGTGGTGTCGACCGCGTCGTTGGCCCGCAGGTAGAGCAGGACCGTGCCGGCGCCGCTGAGGATCAGCAGCGCGGCGACCCCGCCGGCGACGGGAAGCAGCCACCGCCGCTTGCGCTGGACCGGCACCGCACCGGAGGGCGCGGCCGGAAAGCCGGGCGCGGCGTTCGGCGGCGCGCCCCGAGGAGGGCCTTGCGGTGGGTTCTGAGCAGCCCCTTGAGGCGGGCCTTGAGGCGGGCCCGGCTCGTCGGGATCGGGACCGGCTGAGAACTCCCCCGGTGGGTGGAAGTCCGGCACGTCTCCCGCGGGCACGGCCTGCCGCAGCCAGGCCGGCAGGGTCGGATCGGGCGCCGAGGGCGGCAAGGGCTCGGCCAGCTCGGGCGGCCGCGGCGCCCCGGGCCGCGGCGGTTCGTAGTCCGGCGGCTCGCTGTAGCTCGCGTGCTCGTAGCCCGGCTCGAAGTCGCCGTAGCCCGGCTCCGACGACGGCGGTTCATACGCACGGGACGGCAGGGAAGGCCGAGCCGGCGGCCCCGACTCCAGTTCGAACCTGCGTTGGGCGCGGCGACTGGAATCGGGATCCGGCGACGAAGCAGACAAAGGTGGTGGAGGCGATGACATTATGTGATCATACGATTACATACAGCTCAAAGTGGTAGTGCTGCCGCCAACGCCTTCGCCCGTTCCGCCCACGAGTGCTGCTCGGCGAACACCTGCCTGGCGGCCACCCGCGCCGGATCGGCGGACTCGGCGGCCGCCTCGCGCACCGCGGCCACCATCTCCTTCGGCGTGCTGGCGACCCGCACGAGCGGGGAGTCGAGCCAGTGCACGGCCGGCAGGTCGGTGCTCACCGGCGGCTTGCCCGCCGCGAGGTACTCCAGCGTCTTGAGCGGGAACGACGCCCGGTTGAAGGGCGTGTCCCGGTAGGGCGTGACCCCGACGTCGATGTGCCGCAGGAAGGACGGCAGCGACTCGAACGGCTGCCGGCCGACCCAGACCACGTTGGGTCGCTCGGTCAGCGCCGCGAACCGCTCCGGCTCCCAGCGCGCGTCGTGCGGCCCGACCAGCAGCAGCGAGATGCCGTCGTCGGCCAGTGCGGCGAGCAGCTCGAAGTCGGTGCGGTCGGAGAACTGGCCGATCACCCCGGCGACCGGTCCGGTGAGCTGCTTCGGCAGCACGGCCGGCTCACCCGGGACGCGGTACGCCGATGTCTGCACCCCGTTCGGAATCAGTTCGACCCGCTTGGCGCGCAGCCCGGTCCAACGCTCTGCCAGTACCGTGGAAACCGCCACCACCAGGTCGGCGTTGTCGAGCTGGCGGCGCTCGTCCTCGGCGACCCGCGCGGCGTCCTGCCCCATCAGCTCCGCGCCCGCGACATAGTCGTCCGTGCCGTAGAGCACCTTGGACACTCCGGGTCCCCAGCTGCGCAGCACGTCGACGAGGTTGCAGGCGATCACCGCGACCGGCCGCCGGTCGAGTTTGCGCAGCGCCCACCGGGTCTGCGAGCGGATCAGCGCCGCGGTGCTGACCTTGATGTAGGGGCGCGTGTGCAGCGGCAACACCCGCGGAGTCAGCCGCGTCACACCGTCGGAGACCAGACGTATCTGCGGGGCGACACCCAGGCGGGAGGCGCCGTAGCGGTAGCGGTCCGGGGTCGCCGCCGAGATCGGCGGATCGACCCAGAGGATGTCGGCATGAGGGGTGAGCGCGGCGGCGAGCAGCCGGTCAGAGCCGGTCACCCCGTCCCACGACGTTCCGGCGAAAACGACGACCAGCGGCTGAGGCACGGCGCTCATTCTCCCGGAGGGCGGGTGGCCGGTTCAACGCTGTCGGAACTCTGACCACCGCTGCGTCGTGCATGTGGCGATTCGGTCGGTTCTGCGCGTAGACGAGGTCAGCTACCGTCGCTACACGATCCCCCCTTACGGCCGCACCAAGCACCTGGGCTGGCCACCCCTGAACCCTGGAGGCAGACATGCAGCCGTGTCCTACCTGCGGCGGCATGGGCATTGATATGAACGGCTACTGCACGCAGTGCCGCACCTATCGAGGCGTCCCGCAGGCGCCGCAACCGCCGGTGAGCGGAACGCCATATAGTGGCGACCCGTACAGCGGCGCGCCCTATGCCGGCTATCAAGCCAGTGGACCCTCGTTCCCCGATCAGCAGGTCAGTGGCCCCGGCTACCCCGGCCAGACCAGCAGCCCCGGCTACCCGGGTCAGGTCAGCGGGCCGCCGGCGTTCCCGCCGACCACCTACGGCGGGCAGTACGGTGCGTCGCCGACCCCGCCGCGCAAGAACCGCTTCATGGTGCCGCTGATCGCGCTGTCCGGTGTGGTGGTGATCCTCGTGATCGCGATCGTCGCCGTGGTTGCCCTGCGCAAGGACGACCCGAAGACCGTCGCGGACCCCGGTAAGACCACCGGTTCGACCAGCAGCGCGAGCGCGCCGGCGGAGTCCAAGATCGACAAGTGTCTCGTCGGCACCTGGCAGACCTCGACCTTCACCCAGACCGCCGCGTTGGCCGGCGTCGAGGGCGGCGTGTCGATCAGCCTCACCAAGAACGGCTCGACGCTGAAGTTCACGTCCGACGGCAAACTCACCGAGACGTACCAGGACAGCGTCTACAGCGGCAGCCCGACCGTCCAGGGTCAGAAGGTGACGATCACGATCACCGTCAACGCGACCGTGAACTCGGACATCCAGACCGCCAGCGGCAGCATCGTCTACTCCAACGTGAAGACGAGCGGCAACACACTGACGACGACGTCGCTGGGCTACAGCCAGACCGACCCGTTCGAGGCGGACGACAACCCGGCGAAGTACACGTGCAACGGTGACAGCCTGACGTTCAGCACCCCCCAGATCCAGGCCACCGCGAAGCGCACGGCTAGCGGCTGATCAACGCCACGGAGGTCCCGTCGGGTTGCGCGATGTCGTCGCCGACCCGGCGGGCCCACCGGCCGCCCAGCACCGCGTAGGCGGCGGCGGCCAGCACATAGCCCAGCGCGACGATGCCCAGCACGACCGCCGACTGCCCGGTGTAGGGCAGGGTGAGCGCGCCGATGTAGATGCCGGCGACCAGCATGATGTTGAACGCGGTGTCGTTGATGCTGAACACCCGCCCCCGGAACTCGTCCGCGCACTCGTGCTGCAGTGACGTGTCCGTGACGATCTTGATCGCCTGCGCCGCCACACTGGTCACGAAGACCGCGCCGAGCAGCAGCGACGGGTCGAAGGGCAGCCCGAAGCCGAGGATCGCGGCGCCCGTGGTCGCCAGCACCGCCGTCACCCAGCGCCAGCCGCCGATCCGGCGGGCCACCGGCGGCGTCACGAAGGACGCCAGCAGCATGCCGACGCCTCCCGCGACAAAGGCCTTGGCGATGGTACTGAACGAGTCGCTGACCTCGTCGCCCGTGTTGAACACGGTGCGGAACAGCAACAGGCAGGCCAGCAGCACGACGCCGTAGAGCAACCGGAAGACGGACTGCGCCAGCACGAGATAGGCGGCGCCGCGCTTCGCCGCGAGGTGGCGGACCCCGGCGACCGTGCCGCGGTTGACCTCGCCGACCGCCTGCCGGATCGAGCTCTTGGTCTGCTGCGCGGCGTCGGGCCCGAGCTCGTCGGCGGTGAACGAGGACCTGCCGAGCAGCGCCGAGGCCAGGTAGAAGCCGGCGGCCATCGCGGCGACCAGGGCGTAACCGTGGAACGAGGTGGCCAGCACCGTCTTGATCAGTGCCGCGCCGGTGCCGATGCCGACGGAGAAGCTCAGCGAGCCGAGCGTCGCCGAGAACGAGTTGGCGGTCACCAGCATGTGGTCGTCGACCACGTGCGGGGTCGCCGCGGACAGCCCGGCCAGGAAGAACCGGTTCAACCCGGTCACCACCAGCGCCAGCAGGAACGGCGTCGGCGACTCGTGGCCCTGCCAGATGTACAGCGCGATCGGCAGCACCAGGACCGTGCGCAGCAGGTTGGTCCGGGAGATGATCGTGCGCCGCCGCCACCGGTCGAGGAACACCCCGACATACGGCCCGATCAGCGAATACGGCAGCAGCAGCACGGCGAAGCCGGCGGCGATCGCCATCCCGTCGGCGCGCTGCTCCGGGTTGAACAACACCGTGCCGGCCAGCGCGCCCTGGAAGAGCCCGTCGCCGATCTGCGCCACCATCCGCACGCCGAGCAGGCGGCGGAAACCGCGTTGCCGCAGGACTGCCCGCACGAAATGGGACTGCGGATGGGCGGCGGCGGTGACGGTGGACACGGCAAAAGCCTACGGCTCGTTCAGGCAGGTGCACCCGTCCTTCTACGGGTGCACCTGCCCCGACCGTGTCAGGCCTTCGGTGGCTCGACCGCCGCACGGCCGTTGACCGGCTCGTCGACGGCCATCCCGCTGAGCCGGCCGAGGAGTTTCGCCAGGTCGATGCCGGTCAGGTCGTTGCTGAGCTGCAGACCCTGGGCGACGTTGCCGGCGACCGACTTGGTCAGCGACGACGCCCCGTCGGTGGAGATGACGGTCATCCTGTCGATGTTGGCCATCGGCTCGCTGGCCGCCTTGACCACCTCGGGCATCACCCGCACCAGGAGGTCCAGGATCGCGGCCTCGCCGTAGGTGGCGAACGCGTCGGCCTTGAGCTTCATCGCCTCGGCCTCCGCCTGGCCGCGGGCCAGGATCGCCGACGCCTCGGCCGCGCCCTCCCGCTCCAGCGCCTCCGCGATCGCGACGCGCCGGCGCTGCTCGGCCTCGCCCTCCTTGGCGCCTTCGATCGCGTTGGCCTCGGCCAGCGCGGCCCGCCGGGACCGCTCGCCCTCACCGGTCAGGCGGGCCTGCTCGGCCGAGCCCTGGGCGGCGGCGATCACGGCCTGCCGCTGCGCCTCGGCCTTGAAGATCGCGGCGTTCTTCGCCGCCTCGGCCTCCTGCTCAACCCGGTAACGCTCGGCGTCGGCCGGCTTGCGCACCTCGGTGTCGAGCTGGCGCTGCTTGAGCTCGGCGTTGCGCTCGGCCACCTTCTGCTGCTCGGCCAGGATGATCTGCTCCCGCTCCGCCTGAGCGAGCGGACCGGCCGCGGCGGACCGGGCCTTCGCGGCGTCGATCTCGGCCTGGATCCCGGCCTGCTTGAGCGACAGGTTGCGGTTGGCCTCGGCGATCGCCTCCTCGGCCTTGAGCCGCTCCGACTCGGCGGCCTGGCGGGCGTGCGCCTCCGCGATCGCGGCGTCGCGGAGCACCCTGGCGGCCTCCGGACGGCCGAGGTCCTGCAGGTAGGACCCCTCGGCGAAGATGTCCTGCAGCTGGAACGTGTCGAGCACCAGTCCCTGGTTGGTCAGCGAGTGCTCGGCCTCCTCGGCCACCGCGCTGGCGAACGCGGTCCGGTCGCGGATGATCTCCTCGATGGTCAGCCGGCCGACGATCGAACGCAGCGCACCGGCGAGCACCTCGCTGGTGAACAGGTCGATGCCCTGCTGCTGGTTGAGGAAGCGCTGGGCGGCGGCCCGGATCGCATCCTCGGTGCCGCCGACCTTGACGATCGCGACGCCCTGCAGGTTGGCGCGGATGCCCTGCTTGCTGACCGCGCCGGTGATCTCGACGTGGATGCGGCGGCTGGACAGGTCGAGGACCTGCAGTTTCTGCACGATGGGCACCACGAACACCGAGGCGCCCATGACGACCTTCTGGCCGGACAGGTCGGTGGAGCGGGACCCGTCGAGCCCCTGCACCGACTTGCCCTTGCGGCCGGTGATGATGAACGCCTCGTTGGAACCGGCGACCTTGATCCGCGACACCACGAACAGCATCAGGAAGAGGACCAGCAGGACAGCGCCACCGATTGCGATGAGCAGGACCGTATTCATATGTCCGTCCCTTCTATAAAGGGGTTTCTTCGACAATCACGCTCGTGGAGCTGGTCGCCTCGACCACGAGAATCCGCGTGCCGAGCGGGATCGGGTGGTCGGCACGGGCACTGAGCTTCACCGGCTGCCCGCCGAGGGAGATCCGCACCTCGCCGAAACCGTTCACGGTGATCGGGGTGACGACCACGCCCGTGGTGCCGATCATGTCCCGCTGCGTCGGGGTGCCGTCGGTGCGCATGTTCATCGCCATCCGGGCGAGCCGGGTGGCCAGCCAGGCGGTTGGCACCGCGGCGACGACACCGCCGGCGGCCGCGACGGCCGTGCCACCAGGGACGCCGAGCGCCGACACGATGGCCGCGCCGAACCCGAACGCACCGACGAATCCCGCGATGGCCGGCAGGGAGAACACACCGCCGGCGTCCGGGTGGTCGATGTCGAAATGCAGGAGGTCGCCGATCAGCAGCGACAGGGCCAGGACGAGGACGCCGAGCCCGCCGATGATCAGAAACAGCACATCCACCGCCGGCCCCCTCCCCCGTCCCGCTGGCAACTGGAGGGTATCTATACGACGCAAATCTGACACTCACGTTTTCGGGCACAATTGGCGGCGTGCGTTGGGCGGAGATGCAGGCACCGATTGATGCGGTGGGGATCGCGGTGGATGACACCGGCGTGTGCGCGGTCCGTTTCGGCGGTGCGGCCGGCCCGCTGGCCGGCGACGACCCGGTGCTCGCGCGGGCGGTCGAGGAGCTGACCGCCTATTTCGCCGGCGATGCCGCGCCGTTCACGGTGCCGTTGTCCGTGCCCGGCGGTTCACAGTTCGAGCGGTCCGTCTGGCGGGCGTTGTGGGCCATCCCGTATGCGGAGATGCGCACCTACGGTCAGATCGCCGCCGCGGTCGGCGAGCCGGACGGGGCGCGGGCGGTCGGGGTCGCCTGCAACCGCAACCCGCTGCCGATCATCGTGCCCTGCCACCGGGTGGTGGGCGCCGACGGCAAGATGGTCGGCTTCGGCGGCGGGATCTGGCGCAAGAAGGTGCTGCTCGAGCTGGAGGCCAAGGTCCGCATCGAGCGGGAGTTCGGCCTGTTCTGAGTTTTCCGACTTCGGAGCTTTCTCCTACTTCGGGGCTTGCACGACGAACGCCCCCTCCGGAGGAAGGGGCGTTCGTCGTTTCGTGCAGGTATAGAGGTGCGAGCTCAGCGCTCGATCTCGCCCTTGATGAACTGCTCGACCGACGCGTGCGCGTCGTGGTCGTTGTACTGCACCGGCGGCGACTTCATGAAGTAGCTCGACGCGGACAGGATCGGGCCACCGATGCCCCGGTCCTTGGCGATCTTCGCGGCGCGCAGCGCGTCGATGATGACGCCGGCCGAGTTGGGGGAGTCCCAGACCTCGAGCTTCAGCTCCGCGTTGAGCGGGGTGTCGCCGAAGGACTTGCCCTCAAGCCGGATGTAGGCCCACTTGCGGTCGTCGAGCCACGGCACGTGGTCCGACGGGCCGATGTGGACGTCGGACTTCGCCATCTCGTGCGGGATCTGCGAGGTCACCGACTGGGTCTTCGAGATCTTCTTCGAGACCAGGCGGGTGCGCTCCAGCATGTTCATGAAGTCCATGTTGCCGCCGAAGTTGAGCTGGTACGTGCGCAGCAGCTCGACGCCACGGTCCTCGAACAGCTTCGCCAGCGCCCGGTGCACGATCGTGGCACCGACCTGGCTCTTGATGTCGTCACCGACGATCGGCAGCCCGGCGTCGGTGAACTTCTGCGCCCACTCGGGGTTGGAGGCGATGAACACCGGCAGCGCGTTGACGAAGGCGCAGCCCGCGTCGATGGCGGCCTGTGCGTAGAACTTGGCCGCCTGCTCCGAGCCGACCGGCAGGTAGCACACGAGCACGTCGACCTGCGCGTCGCGCAGCGCGGCGGTCACGTCGACCGGCTGCTCGTCGGACTCGTCGACCATCTCGCGGTAGTACTGACCCAGGCCGTCGAGGGTCGGGCCACGCTGGACGGTCACGCCGGTGGGCGGCACGTCGCAGAACTGGATGGTGTTGTTCTCACTGGCGCTGATCGCGGCGGCCAGGTCCTGGCCCACCTTCTTCGCGTCGACGTCGAACGCGGCGACGAACTGCACGTCACCGACGTGGTAGTCGCCGAACTTGACGTGCATGAGACCCGGTACCCGGTCATTCGGGTCGGCGGTGCGGTAATACTCCACGCCCTGGATCAGGGACGAGGCGCAGTTGCCGACACCGACGATGGCAACGCGGACGGAGCCCATCGCGGATGCCTCCTTCTTGTTGTTCACGATGACCGCTCCGGATCTGCCGAAGGCGGCTGAGGGGTGGTGCCATTGCGTTCGTTCGCAATGAGTTCTTCGAGCCAGCGGACCTCGCGCTCGCATGCGTCCAGGCCGTGGCGTTGCAGCTCCAGGGTGTAGGCGTCGAGCCGCTCCGCGGCCCGGCTCAGCACGTCACGCATGCCCTCGCGGCGCTCCTCGACCCGGCGGCGGCGGCCCTCGAGGATCCGCAGCCTGGTTGCCGGGTCGGTCCGCGCGAAGAACGCGAAATGGACCCCGAAACCGGCCTCGCTGTCATAGGTCTCAGGTCCGGCGGCGGTGAGCAGCTCCTGGAAGCGCTCCTTGCCTTCCGCGGTGATCGTGTAGACCACGCGGCCACGCTTACCGGTCAGCAACGGAACCTCGTCGGGTGACGCCGGCATGCCCGCCGGCGGCGCACCCTCGGAGATCCAGCCGTCGGTCTGTAGCCGACGCAGAGTTGGGTAGAGGGATCCGTAGCTGATCGCGGCCCGGAACGCGCCCAGCTTGGTGGTGAGCTGCTTGCGCAACTCATAGCCATGCATCGGGGACTCGTGGAGAAGGCCCAGGATCGCCAGGTCGAGCATTCCCAGCCTCCCTCCGTTCACCCGGCCGATGTATCGGTCCGATACATCGCAACGGTAGGCGCATGACCGAACGGGCGCAACGGCGCTGACCAAGTGGCCTGGGCCACAGCGCTGATCGTCTATCCGACGGTTACCGATCGTGACCGATGTCGCCGAGCGGCGCGGGACCGCGTACCCTCGGGCGCATGCGTACCCAGCGTCAGGTGGTCGACTTCTCCTTGCGGAGACGCGCCCTGCTGCGTGAGGTGCATTCCGGGCGCGTCGGCACCTATGAGGTGTGCGACGCGTCGCCATACCTGAAGAGCGCAGCGAAATTCCACGGCGAGCCGACGGACGAGCTGTGCCCGGTGTGCCGCCGGGAGAACCTCACCCATGTGCATTACATCTACGGGGATGAGCTGCGGCAGTCGTCCGGTCAGGCCCGCCGCCTGACGGAGCTGCCACTCCTGGCGATGACGCTGAGTGAGTTTCACGTCTACGTGGTGGAGGTCTGCCGCGACTGCGGCTGGAATCACCTCGTGGAGCAGTATCTGCTGGGTCGGGACGGCCTTGCGGCCGGATCGGACGATGGAGCCGGCGGTCGGTCGTCGACGCGGATCCGAGGAGGGGCGGCCGAGTGAACCTGGCCCGCAATCGTGGCGGGCCGATTTGCATCGAAGCCCTGACTGGCGGTGATCACCGCCCACGCGGCCAGCGGCCTCACGGCCGCTTGACCGCAAAGACCGCAGACTTGAGACCTGACCGACGAGTGGCTCAGCTCACAGACATGGTGGCGACGGAGCATGCGACAACGACGCAACCGGCAAGGTGGGACGAATGAACTACGGTGACCCGACCAACTCCCCCTCGGGCCGGGCGCAGGTTCCTGGATCCTTTCCGGGACCAGACGGTGATGACCCCTTCGGTGGCCCCCCGCTGCCGCCTCCTCCCCTGCCACCACCGCCGAGCAGCGGTGCGGCGGGCCGGGCGACGGTCGGCCGCGCGAGCATAGGCGGCCGCTCCGGCGACGAGCCGCGCACCGGGCGGGCCTCCGTGCCCGTGCCGGGTGCGTCCGGATCCGCGTCGGTGTCCGGCTCAGCGTCCGTGTCCGGCTCCGCGTCGGTCTCCGGTTCGGCCTCCGTGTCCGGCTCCGCGTCGGTGCCCGGCAGCGGATCTCCGGCGGGCCGCGCGACGGTCGGCCGGGCGACGGTCGGCCGCGCGTCGGTCTCCATGTCGTCCGGTGCCGAGGGGTTCGGCGACGGTCCGGGCGGTCCCGGTGGCCCGGGTGGCCCCGGTGGCCCGGGTGGCCCCGGCGGTCCTGGTGGTCCCGACGGCCCTGGCGGCAGCGGCTCCGGCCGGGGCAGGAGCGGCAGCGCGAAGGCGAAGCGCCGGCGCCGCCGCAACATCGTCATCGCCGCGATCGCCGCGTTCATCATGATCGCCGGCATCGGCATGGTCAGCGGCACGTATTACTTCGACCAGGTCGCGCTGCCGGAGAACCTGGCGATGGAGCAGTCGACCACGATCTACTACGCCGACGGCGTCACGCCCATGGGCCGCATCGGTGACAAGAACCGGACGGTCGTCCCGTTCGACCAGATTCCGCTCGACGTGCAGCACGCCGTCGTCGCGGCCGAGGACAACACCTTCTACACCAACGACGGCGTCGACTACAAAGGCGTCGTCCGCGCGGCGTGGAACAACGTCACCGGCGGCGACCGGCAGGGCGCCTCGACGATCAGCCAGCAGTATGCCAGGAAGTGGGCCGAGCTCGAGGGCGTCTCCTACGCGCGAAAGCTGCGCGAGGCCGTCATCGCGTTGAAGCTCAACCAGGACTACACCAAAGACCAGATCATGACGATGTACCTCAACATCGTCTACTTCGGTCGCGGGGCGTACGGCATCCAGGCCGCCTCCATCGCGTACTTCAACAAGCCCGCGAAGGACCTGACGCTGGCTGAGGGCATGGTCCTCGCCGGCATCATCAAGAGCCCCGACAGCGCCGGCGGCAAGGGCAGTCCCTTCGACCCGAACATCGACAAGCAGCAGGCCACGGACCGCTTCAACTACATCAAGAACCAGATGATCAAGTTGAACTTCGTGAAGTCCGAAGAGGCCGAAGCGAAGATGGCCTACCCGGCGAAGGTCATCACGCCAGCCGAGTCCAGGGCCAACGCGATCAAGACCCAGGGCAGCATGGACAAGCCCGAGGGCCTGATCGTCCACCACGTCCTCGACGAGGTGGCCAAGCTGACCGACCCGAAGACCGGCGCCCTGCTCTACGAGGGCGTCGACGCCGACGGCAGCAAGAACTTCGACAAGATCGCCAACGGCGGTCTGAAGATCGTCACCACGATCGACCAGAAGCTGCAGCAGGCCGCGGTTCAGGAGGCCAGCCGCAACCCGGAGTCGCGGATCAACAAGTACCCGGGCAACCTGCAGGCCGCCCTCGTGTCGGTCGAGCCAGGCACCGGTGCGGTCAAGGCCTACTACGGCGGCGACAGCGGCAACGGCGGCGACTTCGCCGGCTACTACAACGACCCGGTGCTCAGCAACGGCGAGGACAGCTGCTGCGGCGGCCACCCGCCGGGCTCGACGATGAAGGTCTACACGCTGGCGACCGGTCTCATGAACGGCTACCGGATCGACTCCTACTGGAACGGCGACTCCCCGCAGCAGTTCCCGGCGAGTGGTCGAACCGCGAAGAACCCGGTCAAGAACGCCGGTGAGGGCAACGTCTCCTCGCCGAAGTGCAAGTCGGGCGACGGCAAGTGGTGCACCTTGGAAGAGGTCACCGTCATGTCGCTCAACGTGCCGTTCTTCGCACTCGCCGAGAAGGTCGGCCCGGCCAAGGTGATCGACACCGCCCGCGCGGCCGGCATCACCGACATGTGGGCCAACGTCGACGGCAAGTCGAAGAAGATCGACCTGACGACCAACAAGGGCTCCGACGTGTTCCCGAAGTACTTCAACACCGAGGTCGCCTTCGGTCAGTACCCGGTGACCGTCCTCGAGCACGCCGGCGGCATCGCCACCTTCGCCGCCCGCGGCGTCGCGGCGAAGACCCACTTCCTCAAGGAGGTGTGGGAGAACGGCAAGAAGACCTACGGCGAGGTGATCAACCCGAAGCGCATCCCGGGCTTCACCGACCAGATGGCCGACGACCTCAACACCGTCCTGCAGGGCGTGCCAGAGCACTACAGGCTGAAGCTCAAGGACGGCCGCCAGATCGCCGGCAAGACGGGCACCTGGCAGCTGGGCCAGACCACCTCCAACGCGCACGCGTGGTTCGTCGGCTACACCGCCTACGACCCGGCCAAGAAGTCGCCGGGCCTGGCGACCGCGGTGTGGGTCGGCAACAAGGCCGAGGAACAGAAGATCGTCGACAGCAAGGGCGCCGGCGTCATCGGCGGCAACCTGCCCGGCCCGATCTGGGTGGACTTCATGGACAAGGCCGAGGCGATCATCAAGCAGCCGAAGATCAACTTCCCGGGGCCGAAGCACGTCGGCAACCTGGAGGTCGGCACCGGTGTCTCGCCGCAGCCGAGCATGCCGGTCGACCCGAACCTGCCGAGCGGCGGTCCGGGCTTCCCCGGCCCCGGCAACACCCAGAGCCCCGGCAACGGCGGCAACGGCGGCGGCATCATCCCGACGGTCACGCCGACCCGAAGGCGCTGATCCGGGCGGGCCGAAGATGTGCGGCCACGGTAACGGCGGTATGTTCGCCGGGACCGTGGCCGCTGTCGTTGGGGGTGTGGGTTGGAAGCGGGCAGGCTGAAGGCCGTCCGGTGGGGGCTGCTCGCGCTGTTCGTGGCGCTGGTGGCCTATGCGCACTGGTGGTATGGCATCCGGCACCACTTCTACGACCTCACGATCTACCGCCTGGCCATCGACTGGTGGCTCGACGGGCACGACCTCTACACATTCACCAAACCGGACGACACGCAGGGCGCGCTCGGCTTCACGTATCCGCCGTTCGGCGCGATGGTGCTGGTCCCGTTCGCGCTCCTGACCAAGAACGCCGCCGTGACCGTCTACGCCGTCATCGCCGTCGCCGGTCTGCTCGTCACCACCTACTGGCTGGTCGCCCCGGTGGTGCGCCGGCACGGCTGGTCGTTGCCGTTCATGCTGGTGCTGTCGACCGTCGTGTTCAGCACGCTCGAGCCGATCCGTGAAACGTTCAGCTTCGGCCAGATCAACGTGCTGCTCATCGTGCTCATCCTGGCCGACCTGCTGATCCTGCTGCCCCGGGAGAGCCGGTGGGCGGGCGTGCTCATCGGCCTTGCGGCCGCGATCAAGCTGACCCCGGCGATCTTCATCGTGTACCTGCTGGTCAGCCGGCGATACCGGGCCGGCATCACGGCGATCGTGAGCGCTGCGGTCGCGACGCTCCTCGCCGCCGCGGTCGCACCCCGCGCCTCGTGGGACTTCTGGAGCGACACCCTGTGGAAGGGCGACGGGATCGGCAACAAGGCCTACATCCCCAACCAGTCGCTGCGCGGCCTTCTTGCCCGCTATGACGCGCCCGGGTGGCTGTGGGTGCTGCTGGTCCTGGCCGTCGTCGCGGTGGGACTCTGGCGCGCCCGCCGGGCCGCGCTCGCCGGCGACGAGCTCGTCGGGCTCACCATCGCCGGTTTCGTCGGCTGCCTGGCCAGCCCGATCACCTGGATTCACCACCTGTACTGGTTCGTGCCGGCGTTGGTCGTCCTGGTCGACGCGGGCCGGCGATGGCTGGCGGTATTGATCGCGGTCACCGTCGGCGTCGGCATGGTGTCGCTGTACGACCAGGGCCTGCCCGTCGACCCCTGGGGCAAGGGCGTCCTGGGCTTCTTCATCGAGAACTGGTATGTGCTGCTCGCCGCGGCGCTGCTGTTCGCACTGCCGATCCGGCGGGTCGACGGGCAAACCACGTCGGGTGGTGCACCCGCCTCGGAGGTTGCGACGGTACGGTGATGCGATGCCGCCGACTGTGCGACCCGAGCACCGCCTGAGTGACGAGCCCGCCACCTCCGACCGCTTCGTCGGTGGCCTCTCCGAGTCGATCGGTGGGCCCCTGGGCAGTCACGCAGTGCGGACGTCGAGCCGTTTCTGGACCCCCGCGCGAGTGGTCCTGCTGCTGATCTGCGCCATGCTCAGCTTCTCCTGGATGCAGAAGTCCCCCTGTCGTGACGGCGCCTGGGCGGACATGAAGCAGTACAAGTACTTCTGCTACACCGACGTGCTGGCCCTGTACTACGCCGAAGGGCTGAACGAAGGCCAGGTCCCCTATGCCGACCACCAGGTCGAGTACCCGGTCCTGACCGGCGCGTTCATGGGCGTCCTCGGCCTGCCCGTGCACTCCCTCGGCCAGCAGGGAGCGATCGACAACCCGGGCCAGACCTTCTACGACCTCAACGCCGTGGTCCTCAGTGCGTTCGGCATCGCCGCGGTCGCCGCCACGATCGCCGTGCGCCGACGAAGGCCCTGGGACGCCGCGATGTTCGCCGCGGCACCCGCGCTGTTCGTGTCCGCGACCGTCAACTGGGACCTCTTCTGCGTCGGCCTCGCCGCCATCTCGATCACGTTCTGGGCCAGACGAAGACCACTGCTCGCCGGTCTCTTCCTCGGCCTGGCGACGGCCGCGAAGTTCTATCCGGTGCTGATCCTCGGCGCGCTGCTGGTGCTGTGCATACGCACCGGCAAGTGGAAGGAAGCGCTCGCCACGTTCGGTGTCGGCGCCGCCACCTGGCTGGCGATCAACGTGCCGGTCGCGATCCTCTACTGGGACTCGTGGATCAAGTTCTGGGACTTCAACTCCCAGCGCGGCATCGACTGGGGCACCCTCTGGTACATCGGAGCGCACTTCCCGCGCGGCGCCGGGCAGTACGGGTTCCAGTACTTCCAGAACCTCGACCTGGACCCCGAGCACGCCACCCTGAACGTGTTGTACCTCGGCCTGTTCCTGCTCTCCTGCGTCGGCATCCTGATCATCGGCCTGAGGGCGCCGATCCCGCCGCGCCTGGCGCAACTCGCGTTCCTGATCGTGGCCGCGTTCCTGATCACCGGCAAGGTCTGGTCCCAGCAGTACGTCCTGTGGCTGATCCCCCTCGCGGTGCTCGCCCGTCCCCGCTGGGGTGCGTTCCTCGCCTGGCAGGCGGCCGAGGTGCTCTACTTCGTGTCGTTCTACGGCGAGCTCATGGGCGCCTCGGGCCGGCAGGTGTTCCCGGAGGGCGTGTTCGTGCTCGCCTCGATCCTGCGGCTGGTCACGCTCGCGGTGCTGGTCGGCTACGTGATCCGCGACATCTGGCACCCGGAGATGGACGTCGTGCGGGACACCTACGAGGGCGAGGATCCCGACGGCGGGGTCTTCAACCGTGATGAGGCCGAGCCACCACTGATCGCTCCGCCATCGCTCGTCAAGACGCTGTAGTTGATCGCACAAAAGGGCCGGCGGAATCCGCCGGCCCTTTTGTGTTGCTGCGTCCCGTCCCTGGTCAGCGGTCCTCGACCTGGTAGAGCACGACGTCGCCCTGCTCCGTGCGGGTCAGGCCCAGGCCGTCGATCGGCGCGTCGATCGCCCGCTCATAGGCGGTGCCCAGCGCCTGGCTGCGAACCACGACCACGGTCCGGATGCCCCGCTCCCGCAGCGCCGCGACGGTCCCCTCGTCCGGGAACTGCTGCATCGTCAGCCGCAGCTCCTGCTGGTCCATCGGCGTGAAGCCGCTGCCACCGTTGACGATCTTCGGGAACCCGTCGGTGCTCCACAGCATGACGTTCATGTCGAACAGCTCATGGCTCGGCAGCACCATCAACGGACCCTGCACCGTGCTCATCGCCACCGGCGTGTTCGGCACTACGGGATGCGGGGTGCTGTGCGTGCCCTCGAACAGCACCAGCATCACCGGGATCAACGTGGCCAGGCGCGGGAAGAACCCGGCCCGATCCCTGCGCTCCGTCTGCGTCCGGTCGGCGAACAGCTCCACCGCCCGCTCCGCGAACGCGCTGACCGCACCGGCCGCGAGCAGCGCCAGGAAGAGGGTCGTCCACACCACCAGACGCCCCGACGTGCGGATGCCGTCGAAGCCCGGCAGCGCCCGGTACAGCGCCAGGTAGCCGAACTCACCCTTGCCGAAGCCGTTGGTCCCCATCGCCAGCGCGACCGTGCCCACGACGCCGATCAGCATCCAGATCCGGTGTTTGACCCGCCACGTCGAGACGAACAGCCCGGCGAACGCCAGCCCGTACAGGAAGAAGCCGGGCAGCAGCGCCATCTCCGGCGCCCAGGTCAGCGTGCCGCGGGCGGCCCTGTACGCCTCGCCCCACAGCCACGACTCCGGCGGGGCGATGAAGAACCCCTTCAACGGCGGCGAGAACAGCCCGACCAGTTCCTCGCTGCGTCGCGCATACGGGTGGTCCTTGAGCACCTGCAGGTAGGGATACGCCATCAGCCCGCCGACTGCGGCGAAGATTGCCCCGCCGCCGAGGTTGGCGAAGAACAGCTTCCAGCCGAACGGCCGGGTGACCCCCCACTTCCGCACGTGCCGGTAGCCCCACGACACCGCCGTCGCCACCACGATCAGCAGCAGCGCATAGACGAACGGGATGCCGATGCCGAAGCCCAAACTGATCTGCCAGGCCGCGACCAGCCAGCCGGCGAGCACCCAGCCCCACCGCCGCCGGTCCGGCTGGTAGCCGTCCCGCAGCGAGAAGCCGTGCCCGCGGGCGAGCATCGCCAGCGCCAGCGCGATCCCGCCGATCGACAGCACGTGCAGGTGACCCGCCTGCCCCAGCCGCCACGGCGCATAGGCGAACGCGGCACCGGCGACGACCGCACCGGTCGGACGGGCGCCCAGCTGCCGGGCCAGCACATAGGCACCGAAGAACGCGAGCGCGAAGATCAGCACGTAGATGATGTTGTACCGCACGAGCGCCGCCACCGGCCCGCTGCCGATCATGCCGGCGGGCGCGTAGCCGAGCAGCGTGTCCGAGAACGCGTAGCTGTACTTGTCCGGGAAGAACGCGTTGGCGTTCCACAGCTGCGCCGGGTTGGTGGTGAGGATGTGCCCGCCCCACGACATCTGCCAGGCCTGCAGCGTCGGGTCCGCGATGTCCTGCGGGATCGTGGTCGCCGGGTGCCGCAGGGTCGGCCAGGTCATGACCATGGCGAGCAACACCGAACCGACCGCGGCCATGGTCCACTCGTGACCGAGGAAGTCCCCGACGGCGTTGCCGACCCGGGCCGCCACCCGGCGGGCCCGGCCGGGCACCGCTTCAGGGACGGGCGCGAAGGAGCCGAACGGATCCTGGTCCTTGGCCTTGACGAGGCTCACCCGCTGGTCGGCCTGCGCGGGATCGGCTGTCGCGGCGGCTTTCCCGGCCGTCGCGGCGTCCTGCTCGCCTTCGTTGCCGCCCGCTGCCCCAACCGGTGCCTTGGCTGGCTCGGTCGCCGCTTCCGCGCCGTCTGCTGCGTTGGTGCTGCTGGCCGCTGCCGTGCGGGCTGTCTTCGGGGTGCTGGCTGCGTCCGTGGTGCCTGCCTTCGAGGCGGCCGTTGGCTCGGCGCCCTTGGCTTCTTCGGCGGGCGGGGACTCCTCCGCGGATGCTGCCGCGCCCCTGGCTGCGGGCTTTCCGTTGCCGGAGGCCGGCTCCTCGCGGGCTGGCACTGCCGGCTCCGGCTCCTCGGACTTGGCAGCGGCTGGCTCCGCCTCCGGGTCCTTCTCGGTCTCGGACACGTTGCTCACGCCAGCCGCTCCCGCAGGTAGGTGATGTCGGCGGTCTGCCCGTCGGCTCCGCCGGGTGTCTCGACCAGCGCCGGCGCGCCGGCGGCCCGGATCACCGCGACGATGAGCTCCGGGTCGATCTCGCCGGCCGCGAGGTTGTCGTGCCGGTCCCGACCCGAGTCGAACCCGTCCCGGGAGTTGTTGGCGTGGATCAGGTCGATCCGGCCGGTGATGGACTTGACCCGATCGACGATGTCCAGCAGATCCTCACCACCCGCGTGGGCGTGGCAGGTGTCCAGGCAGAACCCGACCTCGTATTCGCCGACCGCGTCCCACAGCCTGGCCAGCGCGTCGAAGCGGCGGGCGCAGGCGTTGTCGCCGCCGGCCGTGTTCTCGATCAGCACCGGGGTGGCGAAGCCACCTTCCTTGGCGGCATAGGCGAAGGTCTTGCGCCAGTTGTCGAAACCCGCGTCCAGGCCGTCGGCGCTCTCCACGTGCCCGCCGTGCACGATCAGGCCCTTGGCGCCGACCTTCGCGGCTCCCGCCGCATGGCTGAGGAGCAGCTTGCGGCTGGGAATGCGGATCCTGTTGTTGGAGGACGCGACGTTGATCCGATACGGCGCGTGGATGTAGATGTCGACGTCGGAGGCGATGAGCGCCTCGGCGTCGGGACGGTCTTTGGGGTCGGTCCAGGCCTGCGGGTCGGTCAGGAAGAACTGGACCAGGTCAGCGCCGCGCGCCGCGGCCTCGGCCAGTGGCTCAGCGGGGTCGACGTGAGCACCGATTCGCATGCCGCAGAGCCTACGACGTGGGACCGACAGTTTGCGCGACCCGGGCCCGGGGCCCGTTGGGTAACCCGACCGAAGGGTCCGGAATGCCAGGCTTCCGTCACCGTCCAGTCGGCCGCGTCGTTACGCAACTGGGCCGCCCGTGATCGCGTGGCCTCGATGGAACGGCATCTGATCAATCCTCAACCTTGGATGGCTACCTTGTCTGGACACCGACCGGCACTCCGCGTGGCGGCAGCCGCCGCCGCGTTGTTCGCCGCGGCCCTGACCGTGGGCGCCAGCCCCGTGCACGCCGCACCCTCCACCCCGACCGTCGAGTTCAGCGGCGGGAGCGTGTTGAGCCTGCTGGTGTGCAAGTCGGAGCCCAGCACCGGCAGCGTCTCGGTGCCGGCCGAGTCGCGGGTCAACTTCGTCAACCGGCTCGGCCAGGGCGCGACCCTCAAGGTCGACGGCAAGGCCGTTTCGTCAGTGGAGCCCAACCAGGCGGTTCCGGTCGTGTTCAAGAAGGGCCCGGTCAACGTCGCCATGACGTTCTCCTGCGGCGTCGGCGTGGTCGAGCAGTTCAAGCCGGTCTCCGTCGGGGTCACCGCGCCGCCCGCCGCACCCGCGGCGGGCCAGGCCGGCCAGGCGGGCCGACCGGCAAGCACGAGCGGGCCGGCCGGTGCCGCGGCAGCGGCCGCCAACCAGGCCATCAACCCGTCGCCGACCGGGCGCTCGACCCGGAAGCCGTCGACGACCGCGTCGGGCAGCACCGGTGAGGCGGACGGCACCGGCACCGAGCCGGTCGACCCGTCGCTGCTCGGCCCGGACGCGACCGCGTCGCCGGCCGCGGGGGCCAATGCCAACCCGAGTACGTCGACGGACGAGCGGGTATATGTCGAGGAGCCCGTCGCCGCGAGCGGCCCGGCCACGAACGCCCCCACGGGCCTGCTGGCACTGGTCGCGACGGTCTGCGCGGTCGGCGTCGGAATCGCCGCAATTCGGGCTATTATTGCGCAGCGGTCATCGCGCGCTAGCTTCGCTTAAGGTACAATTAGGTAGCTCCGCGGGGCGCCGTCATCCAACGCACCGGTGTGGTCGTTCCTCCCCAGGTCCCACCCAGAGAAGCGGATGACGCGCCCCGCGGTCTTTGCGTGTACACGCACCGTGTACTCTTGCTCGGTCTGCCGTCCATCGGGCGGCAGACGACGCACGACCTCCTGCCGCGGATGGACCGCGGCCGCTTAGCCCGTAGGAGGTGAGAACGTCTTGCGTCATTACGAAATCATGGTGATCCTCGATGGAAGTCTCGAGGAGCGCACCGTCGCACCGTCGCTCGACACGTATCTGAACGTGATCCGGACGTCGGGTGGCTCGGTGGAGAAGCTCGACGTGTGGGGCCGCAGGCGCCTCTCGTACGAGATCAACAAGAAGACCGAGGGCATCTACGCCGTCATCGACCTCCAGGCATCGCCGGAGTCGGTGGCCGAGCTGGACCGTCAGCTGCGACTCAACGAGTCCGTGCTGCGCACCAAGGTCATCCGGCCCGAGGTCCGCTAAGCGGATCCGGGCGAGATCGACCTGCTTCGCCGGCACACGTCACCGGGAATTGTCATACCCCTGTGACAAGGTGGGCCGTACCCCAGTGCGCGAGGAGTTGACTCAATATGGCAGCAGGAGACACCACGATCACGGTCATCGGCAACCTGACCGACGACCCCGAGTTGCGCTTCACTCCGTCTGGAGCGGCTGTGGCCAAGTTCCGGGTGGCATCGACCCCCCGGTTCATGGACAAGGCCTCCAACGAGTGGAAGGACGGCGAGCCGCTGTTCCTGTCCTGCACGGTGTGGCGCCAGGCGGCGGAAAACGTCGCCGAGTCGCTGCAGCGCGGTGCCCGCGTGATCGTCTCCGGCCGCCTGAAGCAGCGGACCTATGAGACGCGCGAGGGCGAGAAGCGCACTGTCATCGAGCTGGAGGTCGACGAGATCGGCCCCTCGCTGCGCTACGCGACTGCCAAGGTGCAGAAGATGCAGCGCTCCGGTGGCGGTGGCGGCTTTGGCGCTTCGTCCGGTGGTGGCGGTGGCGGCGGTGGTGGCGGCGGGTTTGACGACCCGTGGGCCAGCGCGCAGCCGGCGAACGCCGGAAGCGGCGGCGGCAGGTCGAGCTCATCCTTCGACGACGAGCCCCCGTTCTAATGGCATCAGGAGCAAGAGCAATGGCGAAGGCTGCGGCCCTGCGCAAACCGAAGAAGAAGGTGAACCCTCTCGACAAGGAGGGCATCGCCTACATCGACTACAAGGACACCGCGCTGCTGCGCAAGTTCATCTCCGACCGCGGCAAGATCCGCGCTCGGCGGGTGACCGGCGTGACCGCTCAGCAGCAGCGGCAGATCGCGCGTGCCGTCAAGAACGCGCGCGAGATGGCCCTGCTCCCCTACACCGCGACCGCGCGATAAGGGGAGGCTGACATGAAGATCATCCTGAAGCAGGAGGTCACCGGTCTCGGGACCCCCGGCGATGTGGTTGAGGTCAAGGACGGCTACGGGCGTAACTACCTGCTCCCGCAGGGCTACGCGATTCCGTGGACCAAGGGCGGCGAGAAGCAGATCGCGACCATCAAGCGTGCCCGTGGGGCCCGCGAGATCCGCGACCTGGGCCACGCCAACGAGGTCAAGGCCCAGCTGGAGAACCTCACCGTCAAGCTGGCCGTTCGCGCCGGCGAAGGCGGCCGGCTCTACGGCTCGGTCACTCCGGCCGAGGTTGTGGACGCCGTCCAGAAGGCCGGCGGTCCGTCCCTGGACAAGCGTCGCCTCGAGCTGCCCGGCCACGTGAAGTCGGTCGGCGACTACAAGGTGCAGATCAAGCTGCACCCCGAGGTCGCTGCCTCCTTCACGCTGAAGGTCACGGCCGCCAAGTAACACCGCTGCAGACAAAAGGGGCCCGCAGGTGGAGCGGGCCCCTTTTGCTGTCTCCTACCGGTAGTACTTCGCGGCCTGGATAAGGCGGCCCGCAGGTGGAGCGGGCCTCGCTTGTTGTCTCCTAGCGGTAGAACTTCGCCGCCGCCTGAATCACGTCGGCGAGCTCAGCGACCTGCTTGTCCTCCTCCGCCAGGCCCTTCGCGAGCTGCAGCAGGTCCTCGAGCCGGACCTCCTCGGCGTAGCGGCTGGCCCGCAGGACCTCGGCGAAGTACGCCGCCGTGTAGCAGACCTGCACCTGCGGCGCCGCCGACGTGAACTCGCGATCCAGCGACGCCACCGTCACCGAAAGGTTCTGCTCGCTCGGCTCCCGCGTCCGCGGGTCCTGCCACCGCACCCGCACATCCGCCAGATGCCCCTCGGCGCCGGACCGGAGATGCAGGGCATACAGCGCCGTCACGGCATGGCCCGGGCCGACCTCGCCGCCGTCGACCCTGTCGTTGCGGAACGCCGACGCCGACAGCGTCCGGTTCTCGTAACCGATCAGCCGGTACGACGCCACGGCCGCCGGATCGAACTCCACCTGCGCCTTCGCGTCCAGCGCCCGGACCGCGAGCGTGGCCGGCAACTGCTCGACGAACACCGTGTTCGCCTCGGCGGTGTCGCTGACGTAGACGACATAGCCGTCGCCCTTGTCGGCCAGCTCCTCCATGAACCTGTCGCCGTAGTCACTGCCGACCCCGACGCCCATCATCGTGATCTGCTTGGCCGCCGCCTCCTGCACCTCACGGACCAGGGACGCGGCGTTCGTGGAGCCGACGTTCGGCAGGCCGTCGGAGAGCAGGATGACGCGGTTGGTCGAGCCCGACCGGAAACTCTTGCGTGCCGTGTCGTACCCGAGCCGCAGCCCCGCCTCCAGGTTCGTGCTCCCCGCCACGCGCAACCGGTCGATCGCACTGTGCAACGCCGACCGGTCCCGCACCGGCGTCATCTGCCGCAGGACGTCGGCCTCGTCGGAGTACGCGATCAACGCCACCGAATCCGTGGTCCGCAGCTGATCCACCAGCGTGTGCAAACCGCTCTTGACCAGGTCGAGCTTGCCGGGCTCCGCCATCGAACCGGACACGTCCACGACGAACGTCAGCGACGCGTCGAGACGCTGCCCCTCAGGCTCGGCTCTCGTCTGCAGCCCGACCCGGAGCAGTCGCGCCGAATCACTGGCGTTGCGGTGCGTCCGAGGCAGCCGCGCACCGTCGGCCGACACGGCGAAGCCGTCGCCCGCCGGCTGCCGGTACCCCTGCCGGAACGAATTGACGAACTCCTCCGGACGGATCGTGCTCGCCGAGGGCCGCTGCCCCGACAACAGTTGCCGCTTCGCGTAGCCATAGGACGCGGTGTCGACATCGACCGCGAACGTCGACACCGGCTGGTTCGACGCCGACTGCTCGCCGGGAGCCTCGTCCGCCAGCTCGCCGGTCACGGGCGGACCGGGCTGACCGTTCTCCGCATTTGCCGGCGCCTTGGCACCGGAGGTGGGACTGTCCTCGGACGCACTGCACGCCGTCAGGCACAACGCGGCGATCACGGCCACGGCGGCGACACGGAACTGACTGACCATGGAGGCCTCCCTGAAGGTGTTTGGCCAGTCAGACGCCGACCCGCCCGTGATCGGCTCCGAGCGTAACCGGACAGAGACCCAAGCGTGAGCATCGGTGATCGTCTCGCAAGGATGCTGTGACCCTTCGATGGGAACCGTTCGGATCAGAACTGCGTCGCAAGCACCGCGAAGATCACCGTCGACATGCCCGCACCCAGCACCGCAGAGGCGAAACCGATGGTCCACGCCCGCCAGCCGGACGTCGCCCACCCCAGGAACATGGCGACCGTGATCCCCAGCGCGAGTGCCAGGGCGATCTGCGGCACCCCGTCCAGCAGATTGGTGAACGCCTCGGACCGCGGCGCCGGACATTGCGCCCCGAAAGCGTCCACGCAACCGGGCCGCGGCTCCGACGAAAGCGTTGCCGCCCAGATCACGTAGCCGATGAGCGGCACCACGTACCAGCAACCGGTGGCGATGAACGCCCCGGCATAGTCGGTGGACTCGTCCTCGTCTTCGTCCTGCCGCCGGACCGACCGCGGGGTGTGGTCACGACGACCCGGCTCACGTGATCTGTCCCACTCCGGGTAACCCACGGCCGCAGCGTCACTCGCCCGTGCGGAGCCCGCCATCGTCCGTCCAGCCGGAAAACACCGGCCCGTCACATCACTCGATTGGGCGACTATTTTTCGCACACAGGCTGTGGATTACGAAACCGCAGCTCAGCGGTCCTCTGTGGATCCCGGAGGTGGAGTTATCCACAGGACTGTGCACAGCTGATCCCCCGTTTGTGGACGGTGGTCCACAGGTTGTCCCGAGGGTTGTCCACCGGCCGGTTTTGACGAACGTCGGTCGCTCCATACCGTTGCGCAGGGCGCCCCTGTTTTCAGAGCGGTTTTGTCATACCCGCGAGGTCTACTGGTCGGTGCGGGTACGACGTTGGAGGGGCGAGTGTCGATCACCGAAGACAGACAGAGCAGCGGCGATCCTTGGGACGACGCGACCCCTGCCGAGCCGCGCCGGCAACCCCCCAAGGACCAGTCCCGGGGATCTGAGCGGCCCTCCGGCGGCGCCGAGACCTTCGAACGCACCCCACCGCAGGACGTCGCCGCGGAGCAGAGCGTCCTCGGCGGCATGCTGCTGTCCAAGGACGCCATCGCCGACGTCGTCGAGATCCTCAAGTCCCACGACTTCTACCGGCCCAACCACACGGTCGTCTTCGACGCGATCCTCGACCTCTACGGCCGCGGCGAACCCGCCGACGCCGTCACCGTCGCCGCCGCGCTGACCGACGCGGGCGAGATCGCCAAGGTCGGCGGCGCCGCTTACCTGCACACCCTCATGGCGGCCGTGCCCACCGCCGCCAACGCGTCCTACTACGCCCGCATCGTTGCCGAGCGGGCCGTCCTGCGCCGGGTCATCGAGGCCGGCACCCGCATCGTCCAGCTCGGCTACGGCTCCGCCGGCCCCGGCGGCCGGGACGTCGACGACGTTGTCGACCTCGCCCAGCAGGCCATCTACGACGTCACCGAGAAGCGCGTCAGCGAGGACTTCGCCGTCCTCGCCGAGATGCTCCAGCCGACCCTCGACGAGATCGAGGCCGTCGGCGCCCAGGGCGGCGTCATGACCGGCGTCCCCACCGGCTTCAGCGACCTCGACCGCCTTCTCAACGGCCTGCACCCCGGCCAGCTGGTCATCGTTGCCGGTCGACCTGGGTTGGGCAAGTCAACTGCGGCCATGGACTTCAGCCGGGCGGCGTCGGTGAAGCACAACATGGCGAGCGCGATCTTCAGTCTGGAAATGTCGAAGGTCGAGATCGTCATGCGACTGCTCTCGGCCGAGGCGCGGGTGCCGCTGCATGTGCTGCGGTCCGGGCAGTTGTCCGACGACGACTGGACCAAGCTGGCCCGCAGGATGGGCGAGATCAGCGAGGCGCCCCTGTTCGTCGACGACACACCGAACATGAACCTCATGGAGATCCGGGCCAAGGCGCGCCGGCTCAAGCAGCGGCACGACCTGAAGCTGATCATCGTCGACTATCTGCAGCTGATGACGAGCCCGAAGCGGACCGAGAGCCGGCAGCAGGAGGTCGCCGACCTGTCACGTGGTCTGAAACTGCTGGCGAAAGAGGTCGAGTGCCCGGTGGTCGCGGTCAGCCAGCTGAACCGTGGCCCGGAGCAGCGCACCGACAAGCGACCCCAGCTGTCCGACCTTCGTGAGTCGGGCTCGATCGAGCAGGACGCCGACGTCGTCATCCTGCTGCACCGTGACGACTACTACGACAAGGAGTCCCCGCGCGCCGGTGAGGCCGACTTCATCGTGGCCAAGCACCGAAACGGCCCGACCGACACGATCACGGTCGCCGCACAGCTGCACCTGTCGCGCTTCGTCGACATGGCCATCTGAGCCGCGTTTCGCCGATGCGGCACGGCTGAGCTGGGCACGGCGACTTCGATCCCGGGGGAGATCCACTCCCGGTTCGGGTTGTCGCGCCACCAGCCGCTCGACAAGGCCTTTTACATATCGAAGTGCAAAGAGCCCTGTCCGGACATCGGCAGCGCGGGGTCAGGGACGGCTCAGGAGGCGGGCGACCTCGGCGTCCGGGACCTGGTGGAAGTCGTCGTAGTAGCGGCTGACCGCACCGAAGTGTTCGGACTTCAAGGGGCAGACCACCTCGTCCGCGGTGAGGGCCAGGCGCTCGACGGCCTGGGTCGCACCGACCGGGACGGCGAGCACCACGCGAGCGGCGGACAGCGCCCTGGCGACGGCGACCGCCGCGCCGGCCGTGGCGCCGGTGGCCAGGCCGTCGTCGATGATGAGGGCGACCTGCCCGGTGAGATCCAGCGGGTCGCGGCCGATGCGGAAGAGGCGGTCGCGGCGGCGGAGTTCGGCGGTTTCGTGGCGGACGATCGGGGCCATCTCGTGCGGTTCGAGGCGGATCTCGGGGTTGAGGACCTGGACGCCGCCGGGGCCGATGGCACCGAAGGCGACCTCGGGTGCCCACGGGACCCCGAGCTTGCGCACGACCAGGGCGTCGAGCGGGATTCGGAGCCGGCTGGCGACCTCCGCGGCGACGGGCATGCCGCCGCGGACCAGGCCGAGGGCGATGACGTCCGGCCGGTCGGCGTAGCCGGTGAGGAGCGCGGCGAGGGCGGCTCCGGCTTCTTGGCGGTCCCGGAAGGCCATGCTTCCTGTTTACGCCGGGCCCGAGGACGCTGACCAGCGACTGGCGAACTGGCCGGAGGAATCGCCCGTAGTTCCGGCGAAAGCACTGGCCGGGGGAGCCGCGGGTGGTTACGCCGCGCCCGAGGACGCCGGCCGGCGGCTGGCGGGCTCGTCGGGGGAATCGGGCGCGGTGGGCGGTGGGCGCAGCGCCCACCAGAGGGCGGCGAAGGCGGCCGGGTAGAGGAGGTACCCGAAGCGGGTCGACGGGAGGAGCATGATCGCCGCGGTCAGGCCGACGGTGACGACGAGGGCGGCGGACCGGGTGTCCTGGGGTGGGCGGCGCAGGAGCCAGATGCCGATGGCGACGCCCGCGGCGAGCAGGAGCGACAGGGCGATGGTGCGTCCCGCGCCCGTCGAGGAGGCGATGAGCTGCCCGGGCAATGGTGACTGGGCGGGGCTGGTGACGAGGCCGTGGCCGGCCGGGAAGCGCAGGACGTTTTCGACGAACGCGGCGGGGGCGACGGCCAGGGCGGGCAGCATCACCAGGATCGGCAGACCGAACGCGCCGGCGGCGAAGAGTGCGGCGCCGCGCCGGCCTGGAGCCACGGCCGGGAGCCCCGAAGCGCCGGCGGCGCCGCGCCGGCCGGAATCATCGGCGAGGACCGGGCGGCCGGTGGCCCGCAAGGCAAGTACCAGCAGTACCAACGCCGCAGGGAGAGCAAACAGTTTGAGTGCGCCGGCCAGACCGATGGCGATGCCGGCCGCGGCCCAGCGGTGTCTGGCGGTGAAGGCCATGGCGAGCAGTGACAGGCTGACCACGGGCAGGTCGTCGCCGCCAGTGGTCAGGGTGAGGGTGCAGATCGGCAGGACGGCGACGGACTGGGCGACGAGGACGAGGCCGGGCGGGGCGACCAGGTCGGCGAGCAGTCGCAGGGTCCAGAGCAGCGCGACCACGGTGGCGACGGCGAACCAGATGCGGGCGTCGGTCCACCAGTGGTTTCCGAACAGTGCTCGGGGGATGCCGAAGATCGACATGCCGGGTTGGTACGGCGAGTACCCCAGCAACCGGTCCTCAGCCGGGAGTGCGGCGATGTCGGGGCGGTCGAGGTAGGGCGTGCCGGTGTGGAGGAGTCGCCGACCCATCTGCTCGACGACGAGGACTTCCTCCTGCGCGCGGTCGGTGCGGCCACCGGCGCGCTGCACGGCCTGCGTGACGAGGGGCACGAGCGTGACCGCCGCGAAGACGACGAAGGTGAGCAGGAGGCGGCGGAGCACGACGAGCGTGATCAGGAACGCGGCGGTGTAGCCCCACCAGGCGATCTCGCCCCAGGCGCGGTGCGGCAGCAGGGTCGACGTGAACGCGGTGATCGCGGCGAACACGGCGGACAGTCCGTAGAGGACGGCGTCGCTGGTCCGGGCGCGGGATGAGGTGGCTATGGCACCCATTCTTGCCCGGGCTCGCCAGTGCTGGCGCGGCGGGACCGGCGGTTGCGCGGCAGGCGGATCACGGTGTCGGTGTCGTGCAGCGGGGGTGCGAGCAGGCCCGGCTGGCCGTCGTGGCCGCGCCGCAGGGCGGCGAGGAGCCGGTCGGCGGGCATGGCACGGGCGAAGAGGTGGCCCTGGCCGGCGGGGCAGCCGAGCTCCCACAGCTGCTGGCGCTGCTCTTCACGTTCGATGCCTTCGGCGACGACGATGAGGCCGAGGCTGCGGCCGAGGTCGACGGTGGAGCGGACGACGGCGCCGGGGGCGGAGGCGTTCATGGCGGCGACGAAGCTCCGGTCGATCTTGAGTTCGTCGACGGCGACCCGGGCGAGGGTGGCCAGTGACGAGAAGCCAGTGCCGAAGTCGTCGAGGGCGAGCCGGATGCCCTGGTCGCGCAGTGCCGCGAGGACGTCGTCGACGACCTCGAGCTTGCTGAGGGTGACGGATTCGGTGAGTTCGATGACGAGCGACGAGGCCTGGACGCCGCGGGCGGCGAGGCGGCGGGCGACGGCGTCGGGGAACGACGGGTCGAGCAGGCTGCGGGGCGAGACGTTGACGGCGACCGGGATGGCGTGGCCCGCGTCGGCCCATCGCGAGACGGCGGTCAGTGCCTGGTCGAGGACGGCGTCGGCGAACGCGGCGAGCTGCCCGGACCGCTCGATCGCGGGCAGGAACCGGTCGGGGGCGAGGTCGCCGCGGTCGGGGTGGTTCCAGCGGGTGAGTGCTTCGGCGCCGATGACCTGGCCGGTGGCGAGGTCGACGATCGGCTGGAAGTTGACGACGAACTGGCCTTCGGCGACGGCGTGGGCGAGGTCGCCGCCGAGGGTGAGGGTGCCGATGTCGGCGGTGTCGCGGGCGTGCGCGTAGACGACGACTCGCTGGCCGTCCTGTTTCGCCTGATACATGGCGACGTCGGCGCGGCGGAGCAGCTCGCCGATGGTGCCGCCGCTGGCGGTGGTGACGCCACAGCTGGCCTCGACGCTGATGCGCATGTCGTCGAGCTGGATGGGCGGGGTGAGGGCGTCGAGGATCGTGTGGGCGCGCATCTCGGCGAGGGCGGGTGCGCTGAGGTTGGCCAGGATGACGGCGAACTCGTCGCCGCCGAACCGGGCGACCAGGTCGCCCTCGCGGACGGCGGCGGAGAGCCGCTCGCCGACGGTGATGAGGACCCGGTCGCCGGCGGAGTGGCCGAGGGTGTCGTTGACCTCTTTGAAGTGGTTGAGGTCGATGAGCAGGACGCCGACGATGCCGGTGGCGAGGACCTCGTCGCCGTACTGCTGCAGCTTGCGCCGGTTGGCGAGCCGGGTGAGGGGGTCCTGGGCGGCGGCCCGGGCGTGGCTGTCGGCGAGGCGTTGCGTCTCGGCGAAGGTGGCGGCGTTGCGGATCGCCGTGCACAGCGCGGCGGCGAAGGTGTGCAGGGTGTAGCCCTCGCGCTCGGTGAGCTTGATCGGGGCCCGGAAGCGCAGCCGCAGCTCGCCGAGGTCGGCGTCGCCGCGATAGCTCTCCAGTCCGATCGGGATGACGAAACCGGTCACGGAGGGGGCTTCGTCCGGGTGGCCGTCGTACAGGATGTCGCGGCCGTTGCTGCGCACCAGGCGCTCCTCGCCGGTGTGCGGGCGGATCTGGACCTCGACCTCGTCGGTGGAGAAGAGCTCGGCGGCCTTGCGCACGGCGGCGTGCAGCACGGCGGTCTGGTCGACGGAGTTGAACTCGTCGGTGGCCTCGGCCAGCCGCTGCCAGGCTTCGTTGCCCTGGCGGGCGCGGACGCGGTTGCCGGAGGCGAGGTGGATGCACCACAGCAGCAGCGGCAGGAGCAGCAGGAGCCAGTAGTTGATGTAGTACGCGACCACGGTGGCGACGGCGATGCCGAACGTCCCGACCTGCACGACGGTGAGGATTCCCCAGTCCGCGAACAGGCGTTCGCGGTAGGGCGTCCTGGTGAGCATCGCGAACAGCGCCTGCGACACGAGCTCGTCGACGATGGTGTACGCCACCCAGGCAACCACAGTCACGGTCAGCGCGGTGCTGAGTGCTTCGCCCCTGCCGGACGCGGCCAGGATCGGTGGGAAGCCGACGACGGCGACCGCCGCGGTCGCCGCGGTTCCGGCGAGCACTTCCTTGCCGACGTTGAAACCGACCTTCGCCGGGATGCTCGCGTGCTTCAACAGCTGGTCGGTGAGCTTTCCGATCGCTACGGAAAGGATCACGAGCGGCGGCGGCAGGAACACCGCTGCCACGATGATGACTGCCGATACCGGCGTTGAGCCGTGCAGAGACGAGCGGATCCGGACGTTGACAACCATGTATCTACCGCTGATGACGAGCAGCGTCGGTAGCGGCAGGATCAGTGACAGGCGACCCTCGTCCTTGATCATCCAAAGTGCGGCGATGCATGCCACGGTCGCACCGACGACGACGGGACCAACGAGACGCCAGAGGCGCCGGTTGGTCGCGTCGTCGGTACCCAATGGTTTTTGCATCGCGGTCTGTTCATCGTGACCGATGGTTGTGTGCCTTTGTCAAGGCCGTGCTTCAGCTCCACTCGTGAACGCGCATTGCTGCCCCCAAGGTCGTTTTCGCGGTTAACGACCCCCGTGCCGCAAAGGAATCGATACTTATCGAACTCCCTTGCGTTGAACGAAGCCTAGGGTGCATTTCGCAAGTTGCCTATACTGATTTGTCCGTCGACTCACAGTTTGCGAAGAACGGCAGGACTTGTCATATTTTGGTAACGCGAAAGTTACTCTCCGTGGATCTGAATCGACGCATGTTCCCACTAGCGTGCATGATCAAACAGATCTCCACTGCACGATCGATAAGGTGATGTCGTGGCACACGAGCTGACCCATGTCGACCAGAGCGGCGCGGCCCGGATGGTGGACGTCGCCGGCAAGGAAATCACCGTCCGGCGTGCGGTTGCGGCTGGTTCCGTCCGCACGACGGCCGCTGTAATAGCGTTGCTGCACGACGGTGCGTTACCGAAGGGCGATGCATTGGCGGTTGCGCGGATCGCCGGGATCATGGGCGCCAAACACACGCCCGATCTCATCCCGTTATGTCATCCGATTGCCCTCCATGGGGTGACGGTCGACCTTACGTTGCGTGACGACTCTGTGGACATTGAGGTTGCCGCCCGCACGGCCGATCGCACCGGCGTCGAAATGGAAGCGCTCACCGCCGTCGCCGCCGCAGGTCTCGCCCTCATCGACATGATCAAGGCGGTCGACCCGGCCGCCTCCCTGGAAGGGGTTCGGGTGCTCCGCAAAGAAGGCGGCAAGACCGGTCTCTGGGAGCGTGCCTCGTGAAGGCCGTCGTGATCGTCGCGTCCAACCGCGCCTCGGCCGGCGTCTACGCCGACACCAGCGGCCCCGTACTCGTCGCCGGCCTGCGCGACCTGGGCTGCGAGGTGGGCGACCCGGTCGTCGTCCCCGACGGCCCGCCGGTCGAGGAGGCACTGCGCGCCGCGGTCGCCGCCGGCGCCGACGTGATCCTGACCAGCGGCGGCACCGGCGTCACCCCCACCGACGCCACCCCGGAGATGACCCGGCGCGTGCTGGACTACGAGGTGCCCGGCATCGCCGAGGCCATCCGGGCGGCCGGCGCCGCCAAGGTGCCGACCGCGATCCTGTCCCGCGGGCTCAGCGGGGTCGCCGGCCGCACACTGATCGTCAATCTGCCCGGCTCGAAGGGTGGCGCCAAGGATGGTCTCGCCGTGCTCGGTCCGGTGCTCGCCCACGCCGTCGACCAACTCCGCGGCGGCGACCACTGACCCAAGGTCTAGGCTCGACGCGTGACGTTACCGATCGCGTGGGCCGATGCCCGCGAGGCGGTGTTCGAGGCGGGTTCGGCGGTCGCGTCGAGTCCCGTGCCCGTCCCCCTCGTCGAGTCCGACGGGCTGACGCTCGCCGAGCCGCTGACCACACTCACCGCACTGCCCGCGTTTCCCACCTCGAGCGTCGACGGCTGGGCCGTCCGGGGCCCGGCACCCTGGCAGATCGTCGGCCGGGTCCTCGCCGGCGACCACGCCGAGCCGCTGACCGCCGACGGCACCTGCGTCGAGATCGCCACCGGCGGCATGGTGCCCGAGGGCACCCGCTTCGTCGTGCGCACCGAGGACTCCACGGTGGAGGGTCAGCGGGTCGTCTCCGGTGAGCCCCGCAAGATTCCCGACTGGCGGCTGACCGGCGAAGAGGCCGCCCTCGGCGAAGAGCTCCTGCCCGCCGGCACGCCGATCACGCCCGGTGTCATCGGCCTCGCCGCCGCCTGTGGCTACGACACGCTGCTGTGCCGCCCCAAGCCGCGCAGCGCCCTGCTGGTCTTCGGTGACGAACTGCTGACCGACGGTGTTCCCGGCGGCGGGCGGGTCCGCGACGCGCTCGGCCCGTCGCTGCCGTCCTGGCTGCGCCGGGCCGGCACCGACGTCGTGCACCACCGCGCACCCGTCGCCGACACCCTCGAGGACCACGTCGCCGCGCTCCGGGCCGCCGTCAACTCCGGTGCCCAGGTCATCTGCACCACCGGCGGCACCATGCACGGCCCCGTCGACCACCTGCACCCCGCGCTCGCCGAGATGGGCGCCACCTACATCGTCAACACCGTCGCCGTGCGGCCCGGCTTCCCGATGCTCGTCGCGCAGCTGCCCGGTGGCCAGTTCGTCGCGGGCCTGCCTGGCAATCCACAGTCGACGTTTGTGGCGTTGGTGTCGTTGGTACTGCCATTGCTCGCCGGACTGACGGGACGCGCCCAGCCGGCCCACTCCACGATCAAGCTGGGTGCCGACATCCCTGGCCGGGGCGACTACACGCACCTCGCGCTCGTGCGCCGCGATCCCCTGGACGGGATGGGATATCCGGTGGCCCATGCTGGCTCCTCGATGCTGAGGGGCCTGGCCAACTCGATCGGATTTGCGATCATTCCGCCCGGAGGGCGGGGGCTTGCGGGGACGCCGGCGCTGCTCGTACCACTGCCGATTCTGGATGGGGAGCGGGTGTGACCGACCGAATCACGGTGCTGGTGACCGGTGAGCCGATCGACGTGACCTCCCACGAGCTGGCGGTCGCCGACCGTGCCGCGGGCGCGGTCGTGTCCTTCGCGGGCGTGGTGCGTGATCATGACGGTGGGCGCGGCGTCGTGGAGCTCGAATACGAGGGCCACCCGAGCGCCGGTGACGTGCTCGCCGAGATCGCCGCGGAGATCGCGGCGGAGCCCGCAGTGCACGCGCTCGCCGTGTCGCACCGGGTCGGCCGGCTGGAGATCGGCGATGTGGCACTCGCGGCGGCGATCTCCACGTCGCACCGGGCGGACGCGTTCCTGCTGTGTGCGCGGCTCGTCGACGAGGTGAAAGCCCGGCTCCCGGTGTGGAAGCGGCAGGTTTTCACCGACGGCGAAGAGGAATGGGTCAACTGTCCGTAGCCGTCATGGCAGACGGCGACCTGCCTGGGCGGCAATCCTGGCGATCCTGGCGTCACGCAGGACGTGCCTGGCCTCCCGCTGAGCGGTGTGGACCACGTGCTGGGCCTCCCGGCGGGCGGTGCGGGCGGTGTGTCCCGCGCCGCGGCGGGCGGCCCGGGCCGTGTTGCGGCTGCGCCACGCGAGGCTCGGGCGGCCCTCGTTGTCCAGCGCCGCGAACAGCAGGCCGCCGATCAGGCCGAGGTTCTTCAGGAAGTTGATCCGCTGCTGGTTGCGCTGCGCCGGGTCGTCGATCTCCCAGAACGCGTGCCCCGCGAGGGTCGTCGGCACCAGCGAACCGGCCAGCACCAGCGCCGCCGGGGTCGTCGCGTGCCCGGTCGCCAGCAGGAGCCCGCCGGCGACCTGCGCCGCGCCGTTGACCCGCACCAGCGTCTCCGCGTCGGTCGGCAGGCTCGGATGCACCGCCTTCAGCTTCGGCTCCAGCCGGTCGGTGACCGGGCGGGCCTTCCCGGCGAGTTTCGCGGGGTCACGGAACGCGGCCCAGCCCTGAATAACGAAGATCGCGGCAAGCATCGAGCGGGCCGCGGTGCGCACGGGTCTCATGCCGGGTTCATACCCAACCACGGAATGTCGTACCCCCTCACTACGCTTCGCAGCATGGCCGAAACTTCGACGGAGACGACGGTCTGGACCACCGACCAGGTCATGGCACTCGCACCCGACTCGTCCGCACAGCGGGCGGCCAGGGGCATGGCCGGCGACCGCGCCTGGCTGGAGTCCGGGCTCAGCGCCACCGACGACGTCCCGCCGACGATCTGGGGCCTCTGCCAGGGCAGCGGCAGCACGCCCTACCAGACCGCCGTCGATCTCACCGAGCCCGCGTTCAAGTGCACCTGCCCGAGCCGCAAGTTCCCGTGCAAGCACGCCCTGGCCCTGCTGCTGCGCTGGTCGGCGGGGAGCGTCAACGACGCCACCGCACCCGGCTGGGTGCAGGAGTGGCAGTCCTCGCGGGCCGCCCGGCGCACGGCACCCGCACCGACCTCGGCCACCGCACCCGACGGTGGAGGTGGCGGCGGTGGCCGGGCCGCCCCCGGCGAGAAGGCGCAGGCCCGCCGGGCCGACCGGATCTCCGCCGGGCTCGACGAGCTCGACCGCTGGCTCGCCGACCAGGCCCGCGCCGGGCTGGCCAGCGTCGCCAAGAGTGGCTATGCGCACTGGGACACGATGGCCGCCCGGCTCGTCGACGCCCAGGCGGCCGGCGCGGCCGGCATCCTGCGCCGCACCTCCGCGGTCACCAGCTCTCCCGAGCGGCTGCTCGGCGAGCTGGCCCGGCTCCACCTGCTCGTCGGCGGCTACCGTCGCATGGCGGACCTGCCCGAGGACCTCGCCGCGAGCGTGCGCATGCGGGTCGGCCTGCCGATCGCCACCGAGACCGTCCTTGCCGGGCCCGTCCTGCGCGACCGCTGGCAGGTCCACGGCGTCCGGGACGAGATCGAGGACCAGCTCACCGTCCGCCGGGCCTGGCTGCGCGGCGCCTCGACCTTGAAGCCCGTGCTGGTGCTGTCGTTCGCCGTCGCCGGCCAGTCCCTGCCGATCGACCTGCTCCCCGGCACCCAGATCGACGCCGACATCTGCCTCTATCCCGGCGGCCAGCCGGCCCGCGCCCTGATCGCGAAGCGGCACGGGCCCCCGGCCCGGATGCACGCCGTCGCGGGCGCCACGGGCATCGAGGCCAACCTGCGGGCCCATGCCGCCGCCCTCGCCGAGGATCCGTGGCTGGACTACTGGCCGATGACCGTCGACGGGGTCTGCCCCACCCGCGCCGGCGGCACCTGGCACCTGGTCGACGCCGACGGGTCCGCCCTGCCGCTCGACCCTGCTTCTGGGGATCCCTGGCGGCTGCTCGCCATCACCGGCGGCCGCCCGACGACCGTCACCGGCGAGTGGTCCGCGGGTGGGCTGCGGCCGCTCGGCGCCTGGTCCGATGGGCGGCTGGTGCGCCTGTGAGCGGTGCAGAGCGTTATGTCCGCCGGCTCGCGCTGGAGCATGGCGACGCGAACGGTTCAGGGTGCTGTGGCGACGCGTGGCGCCGGCGCTGGTCGCGCTGCGACGGCGTCCGGTGGTTGGTGGTTCCGCGGCGCGGTGTGGTGTTCGGGTCGCTGCTCTTCGGTGGCTGGCGGGCTTCGACTGTTGTCGGCGGGGTGATGTGTCGGCGGTGGTCGCGCTGCGGTGGCGGTAGCCGGTGGTCGGTGGTTCCGCAACGCGTGTGGCCACTCTCCGACGCTTGTCGGTCATCCAGGCGGGCTCCGGCCGTTGTCGGCGGGGCGCTGTGGCGGCGGTGGTCGGTGGTTCCGCGGCGCGGTGTGCTGCTCGGGTCGCCGCTTCTCAACGGCCCCTCGTCGGCGCCGGCTTCGAGTTCGGCCGGCAGGACGCGGCGTGGCGGGCCAGACCTTGCACATCGCCACCCAACGCTCGCCGGCGGCCATGGACGCCGGCGGAGGTCGGGTCGGCGTCGGAGCGCAGCGGAGGTGACGGCGTGAGCGAGCTGCCGGAGTGGAGCGACGTCCTGGCGACGGCGCTGGTCGGGACGCAGCGACGGCATCTCCCGGCAGGCGACGGCGATCCCGCCGAGGTGCTGCTCGACGCCGCGGCCGCCTTGACGATGTACCGACGCGCCGGCGTCGCCGCCCGTTCCGGTGTCACGGTGCCGCAGTCCGCACCCGACGACTCCGGGATCCCGCTGGTGCCCTGGCCGGCGTCGGCCCGTGCCGCGGACCTGCTCGCGGTGGACGCCGCAGGTTACGGCTCCAGCAACGCGACCCCGGTGCGCGACGCCGACGGCCGGCTGGAGCTGCTCGCGGAGTGGCTGGGCGCGGTCGGGCCGCGGCGGGTGCCCGGCGAGCTGCTGCCCGCGCTGCTGGAGGTCGGCCGGCGGCACCGGATCCTGCGAACCCTGATCGCCGCGGTGGGCGGGCCGCGGGCCGAGTGGCTGGCCGCCCAGCGACCCGACTGGGGCTACCTCGTCACCGCGCCGATCGACGGGCCCGCCGACGACGGCAGCGCGTGGGACCTGGGGTCGATCGGGCGCCGGGTGGGGTTCTTGACCGCGCTGCGGCGCCGGGATCCCGGCGCGGCCCGCGACCTGCTGCGCACCGCCTGGCCCACCGAGACACCCGACGACCGGGCGGCGCTGCTCGGCGCCCTGGTCACCGGCCTGTCCAGCGCCGACGAGGCGGTGCTGGAGACGGCTCTCGACGACAAACGCAAGGAGGTGCGGGCGGCCGCGGTCGAGCTGCTCGCGCTCCTGCCCGACAGCGCCTACGCACGGCGGATGGCCGAGCGCTCGACGGCCTGCGTCCGGGTCAGCGGCGGCCGGATCGTGGTCGCACCACCGGCCGCGTGCGACAAGGCGATGCGCCGCGACGGGATCACGCCGCGCCCGCCGGTCGGCGTCGGGGAGCGGGCCTGGTGGCTGGAGGAGCTGCTCACCCGGACCCCGCTGCGGGTGTGGGGCGAGCCGGACGCGTTCCTGCGCCTGCCCGTGACCGACGAGTGGGCCGCGGTCCTGCGCCGCGGGCTGGCCCGGGCCGCCGCAGGGCAGCGCGACGCGCGATGGGCGACCGCGCTGACCGGCCAGCTGACCGAGGAGGTCGCGGCCGGAGGCCGGCCCGACGACCGGCTGCTGCTCGAGGCGCTCTATGACGCGCTGCCGTCCGACGCGCTGTCCGCGATCGCGGTCGAGGTCCTGCGTCGCGGCCTCGCCGGCGCGGCCGCGGTCGGTGTCGAACACGTGCTGGAGCTATGTCCGCGGCCGTGGCCACCGGCACTCGTCGAGGCGGTGTTCGCTGCGCTCGACGACCTCGGCGGCCGTCGTTCGGCGGGATGGCGGCTGGCCGGGCTGTGCGAGCTGGCCGCGCTGCGACTGCCCGCGGACGCTGCGGACCGGGCGGTCAAGTTCGCTGCCGGCCTGGCGTCCGATGATCCGATGTCCTCCATCGTCGGCCGTTTCGCCGACACCCTCCGGTTCCGACAAGACATGCTCGAGGAGCTCGCGTGACCAGCACAGTCGAAGCGCAGGCAGTCCAGCGGCGGCACGCCGAGGACGAGTTCGCCGCCGAGCTGGCCGCACTGGCCGCCGGCGACGACCGCCCGCGACCGCCGGGGTGGCTGCTGTCCCCCGCGGCCGTGGTGACGTACCTGCTCGGCGGGACCGCAGCCGACGGCACCGTGATCATCCCGAAGTACGTCGGCTCGCGCCGGCTGATGGAGGTGGCGGTCGCGACCCTCGCCACCGACCGGGCGCTGCTGTTGCTCGGCGTCCCCGGCACCGCCAAGACCTGGGTGTCCGAGCACCTGGCGGCGGCGGTCAGCGGCGACTCGACGCTGCTGGTCCAGGGCACCGCCGGCACCCCCGAAGAGGCGATCCGCTACGGCTGGAACTACGCCCGCCTGCTGTCGGACGGCCCCAGCCGGGCCGCGCTCGTGCCCAGCCCGGTGCTGCGTGCCATGGCCGACGGCAGGATCGCGCGGATCGAGGAGCTGACCCGTGTGCCGTCCGACGTGCAGGACAGCCTGATCACGATCCTGTCGGAGAAGACCCTGCCGGTCCCCGAGCTCGGCGAGGAGGTGCAGGCCCGCAAGGGGTTCAACGTCATCGCCACCGCCAACGACCGCGACCGCGGCGTCAACGAGCTCTCCTCCGCACTGCGCCGCCGGTTCAACACCGTCGTCCTGCCCGTGCCGGGCGGGGTCGAGGAAGAGGTCGACATCGTGTCCCGCCGGGTCGCCGCCCTCGGCAAGGCGCTCGAGCTGCCCGAGCTGCCGCCCGCGGTCGACGAGATCCGCCGGGTCGTGACCGTGTTCCGCGAGCTGCGCAACGGCGCCACCGAGGACGGGCGCACCAAGCTGAAGTCACCGAGCGGCACCCTGTCGACGGCCGAGGCGATCTCCGTGGTCACCAACGGCCTCGCGCTCGCCGCGCACTTCGGCGACGGGGTGCTCCGCGCCGGTGACGTCGCCGCCGGCATCCTCGGCGCGGTCGTCAAGGACCCGGTCTCCGATCAGGTCGTCTGGCAGGAGTACCTGGAAACCGTCATCAGAGAGCGAGAAGGCTGGCGCGACTTCTACCGGGCGGCCCGTCGCGGTGAGTGAGCCGCTGCTGCTCGGGGTGCGCCACCACGGACCTGGGTCGGCGAGGGCGGTCCGCCGTGCCCTCGCCGCGTTCCAGCCCGACGTGATCCTCATCGAGGGCCCTCCTGAGGCCGACCCGCTGGTGCCGTTCGCCGGCGACGAGGACATGCGTGCTCCGGTGGCGCTGCTGGCGTACCCAGCCGACAACCCCGACCCGAAGCTCCGCGCGTCGTTCTGGCCGTTCGCCGAGTTCTCCCCCGAGTGGCAGGCGATCCGCTGGGCGGTCGCGTGCGGGATCCCGGTGCGTTTCATCGACCTGCCGGCAGCGGTCCGGCTGGCCGCCGGCACCCCGGCCGCCCCGACTCCGGCCGACGACACGGTGCGCATCGACCCGATCGGCGCCTTGGCCGAGGCGGCCGGGTATGACGATCCGGAGCGATGGTGGGAGGACGTCGTCGAGCACCGGCGGGAGACCCAGCCGGCCTGGACGCCCACGCTTCCTGGAACCACCGGGATCCCCGTCCCCCACGACCTCGGCCGCACCGCGCAGAGCCCTGCGGCCAACAGCATCGCGGGCAGCGGCACTGCGGGAAGCTCTGCCACCGGCGGCGACTTGAGTGAGCCCGCCACGGCTGGTGGTATCGCTGGAAACACCGATGCGGGCGAGGCGCCAGGCAGGACCAGTGCCGGACGCCCCGTCGCGGACGGGCCCACGGCGGACAAGGCCGACCCCGGAAGTGCTGCCCCGGGCGGCACGACAGGCCGGCCTACGGCGGACGAGGCCGATCGCGGAAGTGCTGCCTCGGACGGCACGACAGGCCGGACCACTGCGGCCGGGACCACTGCTGGTTGGGAAACCGCGGGCGCGGGAACCGCTGTGGGCGGGGCCAGTGCGGGCGGGGCGGCTGCGGGCGGGAGCGGTGCCGGGGGTGTTGGCGCCGAAGGGCTGGGTGGGCCGGGGTCGTTGTTCGCCGAGGAGCCCGACATCGACGAGGAGCGGCTGGCGGCGGCGGTCGCACCCTTCGCGGCGATCGCTGAGGCGATGGCCGTGGTCAGGGCTCATGCGCCGGCACCGCCCGAGGCCGAGCGGGTCGACGAGGAGCGGCGCGAGGCGCACATGCGGCAGGCGCTCCGGGCGGCGATGAAGGAGTTCGACCGGGTAGCCGTCGTGTGCGGGGCGTGGCACGTGCCGGCGTTGACCGCGCCGCTGCCCAGTGCGTCGTCCGATGCCGCGGTCCTGAAGGGGCTGCCGAAGGTCAAGGTCGCAATGACGTGGGTGCCCTGGACGCATGCGCGGCTGGCGTCCTGGCAGGGGTACGGCGCCGGCGTCCGCTCGCCCGGCTGGTACCACCACCTGTTCACGGCGGTGGACGAGCACGTGGTGGCGCGGTGGCTGGTGCGGGCGGCGGGCGTGCTGCGCAAGGACGGCGTGCCGGTGTCCAGCGCGCACGTCATCGAGGCGACCCGGCTCGCCGAGGCGCTCGCGACGATGCGCGGGCGGCCGCTCGCCGGGCTCGCCGAGGTCACCGACGCGGCGCACGCGGTGCTCTGCGACGGCGACGACCTGCGCCTCAGCCTGATCAACCGGCGGCTGGTGGTCGGTGACCGGCTCGGGCGGGTGCCCGACCAGACCCCCGGGGTGCCGATCGCTCGGGACGTGGCCAGCAGTCAACGCCGGCTGCGGCTCCAGCCGGCGGTGAGCAGCCGCGAGATCGACCTGGACCTGCGGCGTGACCTGGACCTGCAGCGCAGCCAGTTGCTGCACCGGCTGCGGCTGCTGGGGGTGGACTGGGGTCAGGTGCTGGCCAACCGGAAAGGGCGCGGCACCTTCTGGGAGTCGTGGCAGATCGCGTGGCAGCCGGAGTTCGCGGTCGATCTGGTCGAGGCCGGCGTGTACGGGACCACGGTCCGGGAGGCGGCCACCGCCCGGGTCGCCGAGCAGGCCGCCGAGGCCGAGACCCTTGCCGACGTGACGGCACTGGTTGAGCGGTGTCTGCTGGCGGACCTGCCGGACGCGTTGCCGGGCGTGCTCGACGCGCTCGACGAGCGGATGGCGCTCGACGCCGACGTCGCGCATCTGATGGACGCGTTGCCGGCGCTCGCCCGCACGCTGCGGTACGGCGACGTGCGCGGCACCGACCTGTCGGCGCTGCGCTCGGTGACGCACGGCATGATCACGCGGGTCTGTGTCGGCCTGCCGGCAGCGGTCGGCGGGCTCGACGACGCGGCGTCGGCGGTGATGCGCGACCGGATCGACGGGGTGCAGGGCGCGCTGGCGTTGATCGACGACGTTGACGCCAGCCAGCGGTGGCAGGCGCTGCTCGGCGGCCTGTCCACCCGTGACGACCTGCACGGGTTGCTCACCGGGCGGATGAGCCGGTTGTTGCTCGACGCGGGCACCGTGGATGCCGACGAGATCGGCGCAAGGATGGCGCTGGTGCTGACCGTCGGCGTGCCGGTTGCCAAGGCCGCCGCGTGGATCGAAGGGTTCCTTGCCGGCGACGGGCTGCTGCTGGTCCACGACGAGCGGCTGCTGGCGCTGGTCGACGCCTGGTTGACCGGCATCCCGGCGGACGGGTTCGTCGAGGTGCTGCCGCTGCTCCGGCGGACGTTCAGCGGGTACCCCGCGCCGCAACGACGCATGATCGGCGAACGGGCCGCGCACATGGGCTCCGGCGGCCGCCCCCGCGCCGGCGAGCACGACGACCAGGTCGACCCGGACCGCGGCGCGTTGCTGCTCCCGGTCGTGGCACGGCTACTGGGCAAGGAGCTTCACGATGCATGACGAGGAACACGGCGAAGACGGCCAGCACGATCAGCACGACGAGCGGCTGCGGAGGTGGCGGCTGGCGCTGGGTGGGGCGTCCGGCGGTGAAGGCACCGGCCACAGTCTCACCGGCACCGACGTGTCGATCGATGCGGCCCTCGGCGCCCTGTACGACAGCGGCGAGGGCACCGGCAGCCAGCGCGGTGCCGGGCTCGGTGCCTCGGCGCCACGGGTCGCCCGCTGGCTCGGTGACATCCGGCAGTACTTCCCGTCGACGGTCGTCCAGGTGATGCAGGCGGACGCGATCGAGCGACTCGACCTGACCCGGCTCCTGCTCGAGCCGGAGATGCTCGACGCCGTCGAGCCGGACGTACATCTCGTCGGGACGCTGCTGTCGCTCAACCGGGTCATGCCGGACAAGAGCAAGCGGGCCGCGCGCAAGGTCGTCGCGAAGGTCGTCACCGAGTTGGAACGGCGCATCGCGCAGCCGACCAGGACCGCGCTGGCCGGGGCGCTCAACCGGGCCGCGCGGATCAACCGGCCACGCCACCACGACATCGACTGGAACCGGACCATCCGGGCGAACCTCAAGCACTACCAGGCCGAGCACCGCACGATCGTCCCCGAGCGGCTGATCGGCTACGGCCGCCGGGCCCAATCGGTGCAGCGCGACGTCGTGCTGTGCGTCGACCAGTCCGGCTCGATGGCGGCGTCCGTCGTGTACTCGGGGGTGTTCGCCGCGGTGCTCGCCTCGATGCGGTCGCTGAAGACGTCGCTCGTGGTGTTCGACACCGCCGTGGTCGACCTGACCGACCAGCTCGCGGACCCGGTCGACGTGCTGTTCGGCACCCAGCTCGGCGGTGGGACGGACATCAACCGCGCCATCGCATACGGCCAGCAGCTCATCACCCGCCCACGCGACACGATCTTCGTGCTGATCAGCGACCTGTACGAGGGAGGCGTGCGCGAGGAGATGCTCCGGCGGGTGGCGGCGATGACCTCCGCCGGCGTGCAGGTGATCACGCTGCTGGCGCTGTCGGACGAGGGTGCGCCGGACTACGACCACGAGAACGCGGCGGCGCTCGCGGCGCTGGGGGTGCCGGCGTTCGCCTGCACGCCCGACGTCTTCCCCGACCTGATGGCCGCCGCCATCGAACGCCGGGACCTGCGAGGCGTCATCGAACGAGCCAAAGCCTAATTCGACAGCATCAAAGCGCTGCCGACCGAGAGCCAAGCGCTGCCGACCGGGAGAGCGAGAGCCGGAGAGAGCGGGCCGACGACCCGGAGGGCGAGAGGGCCGAAACGCGAGAAGGCCGACAACCAGGAGAGCAGGAAGGCCGACGACCCGGAGAGCGGGAGAGCGGGAGCGGGAGCGGGAGAGCCGAAGACCGACGAGCGCAAGAAACCTAGTCAGCCGGCTGCGAGCGGATGTAGCGGGCGAAGTGCGGCACCGTGAAGGCGACCGTCCCACGCTCGCCCGAGTAGATGAGGCCCTTCTTGATCAGGGCGTCCCGGGCCGGTGACAGGCTCGCCGGGCGACGGCCGAGCGAGCGGGCGATCTCCGCCGTCGGCACCGCCTCGGACACGTCGACGGCGGGCAGAAGGGTTGCCATCGAGCGCATGTACTCGCGTTCGGCCGGGGTGGCCCGCTCGTAGCGGGAGCCGAAGAAGCCGACGGCCAGCTCCGCCTCGGCCTCGGGAGCCGCCACCCGGACGTCCGCGGCCGTGATGGGCGAGTGCGGTGCGTGGTCCCAGGTCGCCTTGCCGTAGGCCTGCACGAAGTACGGGTAGCCGCCCGAAGCCTCGTAGAGCGCGTCGAGCGCCTTGGCCTCGTACTCGACCTCTTCCCGCAGGGCGGGCGCGGTGAGTGCGAGGTCGGCCGCGATCCGGTCGAGCCGGTCGATGCGCTGGTAGCGGAAGAGCCGCTCGGAGTAGGACTTCGACGCGGTGAGCAGCGCCGGGAGGTGCGGCAGGCCGGCGCCGACCACGATGAGCGGCGCACCCGTCTGCGACAGCTCGTGGCACGCCGCGCACATCGCCGAGATGTCGTCGGCCGACAGGTCCTGCATCTCGTCGATGAAGATCGCCACGCCGGTGCCGACGTCGGTGGCGACGCTGGCCGCGTCGGTGAACAGCTCGACGAGGTCGATCTCGATGTCGCCGGAGTCGGCGCGGCCGGTGGTCGCCGGGACGTCGATCCCGGGCTGCCACCGGTCCCGGAGCTTCGCCGGCGGCTTGTTGGGGTCTTCCCGGACCGCGAACGCCTTCAGCACCCCGAGGAACTCGTCGATCCGGTCGGGCGCCCGGTGGTGCGGGGCGAGCTCGCGGATGGCCATGTGCAGCGCCGCCGACAACGGCCGGCGCAGCGACTGGTCGGGCCGCGCCTCGATCTTGCCGGTGCCCCACAGTCGCGAGATCGCCTGCGAGCGCAGCGTGTTGAGCAGCACGGTCTTGCCCACGCCACGCAGGCCGGTGAGCATCAGTGAGCGCTCGGGCCGCCCGCGGGCGACGCGCTCGAGGACGACCTCGAAGGCCTGCAGCTCACGGTCGCGGCCGGCCAGCTCAGGGGGCCGCTGCCCGGCGCCGGGCGCATACGGGTTCCGAACAGGATCCACGATCGCAGAGTATCGGCGTCTCTAGCCAGAACGCTAGAACCGCATAGAGAGCCCTTGTGGCGTGTCGTGCCTTATCTAGCAAAGTCTAGGGCACACGCAAGATAGGCATAGATCAGGCCATCGAACACCTGTCCGCCGCGCTCGAACTAATGTACTACACGCCCTCGGGGGCGCCGCGCAAGGGGGGTCAAACAAACGTTCGAGTCAACCTACCGTGCTAACGAACGTGGGCCACGGCGGGGTACCCCACCGTGGCCCACGAATGCGCGTCGGGAGCGGCTAGCTCCTCAGCTTGAGGCACAGCACGAAGTCCTCGCTGTCGAGGGTGCTGTCGTAGAAGTAGTCGTGCGTGTAGCCGGTCACGCCGTTGCACTTGGACTTGTCCGTCGTGTTCGGGATGCGCTTGAGCACCTCGAACGTCGCCGGTGCACAGGTCGTCTTCACCATCTTGGGCGCCTGCGCGGTGCCCTGGTTGACCAGGCACTCGCCGACCTTCACCGTCTTGGCGTCGCCGGCCTGCACGCCACCGGGCGCCGACGAGCCGGCACCGCTCGGCGCGGCACTCCCGGAGGGCTTGGCGGAGGCGGCGCCGCTGGACTTCGTCGTCGGTGAGGTCGTCGTGGGGGACGACTTGTTGTCCTTCGTGACATACCAGATGCCGAAGCCACCGGCGCCGCACAATAGCAGCACCAGGATGACGACCAGCGCCACCGTGCCGCCGGCACCCCTGCGGCGGGGCGGCGCGACCGGCGGGCCGCCCCACTGCTGGGTGCCGCCCTGTGCGGGTCCGGGTGGCTGGCCATAGGCGGGCTGCTGATAGGTGCCGGTCTGCGGGTAGTTGCCCCCATAGGGGCCACCCGACTGCGGCTGCTGACCCCACTGCGGTGGCTGGCCGTAAGGATCCGGCTGCTGACCATAGGGGTCAGGCGGTCCGTACTGCCCCGGCGGCGGACCATACGGGTCCGGCTGGCCATAGGGGTCCTGCTGGCCGCCCTGCCAGGGGTCCTGCGGTTGGCCCTGATACGGGCCCGGCGGTCCGTAACCCGACATATGATCCTCCTGCTCCGCGAAGCTCCAGGCAGCCTAGTTGCGTCGATGCTGCCACGGTAGCGCCACCCCCCGACACTTCCACCTCACGGATTCACGACAGGTCGGGGTTCAGATAAGGCGGAGCTGTCGATCCTTGGGCTTGCGGGGGGCCGCAGGGCCGCGTCGCTCCAACAGTCCGGGGTCGATGGACGACAGGAACGGCGTCGGTGCCATGTCGCGCTCCGATCCGTGCCGGAAGCGGGTCCGGCTGTGCGAAAGGAAGAGCCGGTCCTGCGCGCGGGTCAGCCCGACGAAGAACAACCGGCGTTCCTCCGCGATGTCGTCCTCGGAGCGGCCCTGCGAACCGGGCCGGCCCTGCGAGCCGGGCATCCGCAGCGGCAGCAGCCCGTCCTCGCAACCGACCAGGAACACGACCGGAAACTCGAGCCCCTTCGACGCGTGCAGAGTCAGCAGCGTCACCCGGTCCGCGCGCGGGTCCCAGCCGTCGACCTCGGCGCCGGTCGCGAGGGCGCCCAGGAACTCGTCCAGGTCGCTGCCCGCCCGCAACGCCGGCGGCGTCATCAGCTCGACCGCGGTCCACACGTCGGCCTCGGTCAGCCCGATCACGTCGCTGTCGAGCTGGCCGCAACGCCCCGCGACGACCTGGCCGGCCAGCCGCACCCGGGCCGCGATCGACCCGCCGAGACCGGTCGCGAAGCGCAGCTCACGCGCGATTGCGGCGACGCCGGGCCGGTCCAGCAGCCGGTCGTGCGAGCGCTTCTGCACCGGCACGCCCGCCCGGGACAGCGCGTCGACGATCGGTGCCGACTGCGAATCCGTGCGGTACAGCACCGCGATGTCGGAGAACGACATGGCCCCGACCGCCACCCGGGAGTCGACCCGGTTGTCGTGCGAACGGTGCGACAAACCTCCGACCAGCTCGTCGACGGTGCGGACCACGAAGTCGGCCTCGTCGGCGACGGACATGGCCGGATACAGCCCGACCATCGGCGCTTCCAGGTCCAGCCGGGCCGGGTCGAGGCGCCGCCCCGGCACCAGGGTCGTCGGCGCGATGGCCTGCACGGCCGCGGCCAGGATCGGCGCCGACGAGCGGTAGTTGCGGGTGAGCCGCACGACCCGGGCGTCGATGTCCGGCGTCGAGAAGTCGGCGGCGAAGCGCAGGAAGAACGAGACCTCGGCGCCGCGGAACGAGTAGATCGCCTGGTCGGGGTCGCCGATCGCGCAGAGGTTGCCGCCCGGTGGGCACAGCAGGCGCAGCAGGTCATACTGCACCGGGTCGACGTCCTGGTATTCGTCGACGAAGATCCACTGCCAGCGGTCCCGGTAGCGGTCGACCAGTGCCGGCGACTCGGTGAGCAGCTGCACGCTGAGCGTCAGCAGCTCGTCCAGCGACACCATGTCCCGTGCCCGCAACGCCTTGGCCAGGGCCTCGACGGTCGACGGCTCCATCGCGGCGAGCGCCCGCCGGGCCTCGCGCTCCGACAGCGGATCCAGGGCCGCCAGCAGGTCGGCCTCCTCCGCGATGCGGAACTTCGGGGTCAGCCCGACCGCGGCGGCGTTCTCCCGCAGGATCGACAGCCCCAGCGCGTGGAACGTCGACACCGTCACCGCCTCGGTCACCGGCCCGAGCAGGCCCTCCAGCCGCTCCCGCAGCTCCTCCGCGGCCCGCCGGGTGAACGTGATCGCCAGGCACTCCTCCGGATACACGTCCAGCTCGGCACACAGGTATGCGATGCGGTGGGTGAGCGTGCGGGTCTTGCCGGTGCCGGGGCCGGCCACGATCAGCAGCGGGCCGCCGGGCGCGGACGCCGCCACCCGCTGCAACGCGTCGAGCCGGTCGAGCAGGCCCGTGCCGACCTCCTCCATCCCCGCCAGCATCGGCTCGAGCGGCTCATGCGGCGACGCGGGTGCGGAGATCGGCGGGGGCGGCTCGGGCGACGCGGCCGGCGCGGGACGCCGGCGTTTCGCGGCGGGCTTGGGCACCGACTCCGCCTTGCGCTGTTTCGGCAACTGCGGCATCGGTACGTCGAACAGCACGTCCTCCTGCACCCCGCGGGAGCGCAGCTCCTCCGGTGCGAAAAGCTTGATGATCCCGTATTCCCCGTCGTAGCCGGGCGTGCGGTGCACCTCGCCCCGGCGCAACCGGGCGATGCCCTCGCCGAGCAGCTCGCCACCGGCGCGGGTGATCTCCTCGACCGGGACCTCGCGCAGGATCGCCAGCTCCGAGCCCAGCTCGGCGACCAGCGAGGTCAGCGCCGCGTCGACGGTCTTGGACTTCGCGCCGACGCCGTGGATCTCGCCGAGGATCTCGTGCAGCTGGATCAGGTGGGTGACCTGGGGCGCGCCGGGCGGCACGTAGCCGTCGGGGCGGTCGGCGAGCTCCTCGACCCGGTGCAGCACCCCGACGGTGAGCGCCTTGCCGCAGACCGGGCACAGGCCCTCGGCGTCGCGGGTCTGCGCGGGGAGCCAGTTCACGTCGCAGGCGCGGTGCCCGTCGCCGTGATACTTGCCCTCCTCGGGGAAGAACTCGATCGTGCCGGCGAGCCCGTCACCGGTGCGCAGCGCGTCGCGGACCTTGAAGTAGTCCAGCTCGCTGGTCAGCAGGGTCGCCTCGCGGGCCAGGGCCGGCGGGGAGTGTGCGTCGGAGTTGGAGACCAGCCGGTAGCGGTCCAGCGACGACACCCGCCAGTTCATCGCCGGGTCGGACGACAGGCCCGTCTCGACCGCGAAGATGTGCTCGGCCAGGTCGGCGTAGCAGTCGGCGATCGCGTCGAAGCCCGACTTGGAGCCCAGCGCGGAGAACCACGGCGTCCAGATGTGCGCCGGGACCAGGAACCCGTCGGGGCTGGCCGCCAGCGTGATCTCGAGCAGATCGCGCGAGTCGAGACCGAGGATCGGCCGGCCGTCGGAGCCGAGGTTGCCGATCCGCCCCAGCGCGGTGTTGAACCGGGCGGCCGCCTCGAAGTCCGGCTGGTAGATCAGGTGGTGCACCTTGCGGGTCCGGTCGTCGCGCTTGTAGATCGTCGAGATCTCCACCGACAGCATGAACCGGACCGGCGAACCCTCGGCGCCGTCGGACAGCCGGCCGGGCAGGCGGCGCAGGATGTCCGCCTCGCGGTCCGGGTGCAGGCGGAACAGGCCCGGCTCGGCCGGGACGAGCGCCTCACGCAGGTGGTCGTGCCAGGCCGGGTGGGTGAAGTCGCCGGTGCCGAGGAGCGTGATGCCCTTGCGCCGGGCCCACCAGGTGAGCGTCTCGATGCTGAGGTCGCGACTGCACGCCCGGGAATACTTCGAGTGGATGTGCAGATCAGCGACGAACGAGTGGTCGGCAACGTTCGAAGGCACGCCGCATCCTGTCACACGCCCACCGGCCGTCGCCCGCTACGCGCCGCGCAGCTCAACGATCGAGATGTCCGGCGGTGCCCCGAATCGCACCGGCGGGCCCCAGAAACCGGCGCCCCGGGTCACGTAGACCTGGGTGCCGTCGACCGTGCCCAGACCGGCCACCACCGGCGCCTCCAGGCCGACCAGCAGGTTGAACGGCACCATCTGACCGCCGTGGGTGTGCCCGGACAGCTGCAGGTCGACACCGTGCTTCGCCGCGTCGTGCGCCTGCACCGGCTGGTGGGCCAGCAGCACGACCGGCCGCGACGCGTCCCGGCCGTCGAGCGCCTTGGCGAAGTCGGGTCCGTCGCCGACGTCCTCGCCGGTGACGTCGTTGACGCCGGCAAGGTCCAGGCCCTGGATGTCGACGCGCTCGTTGCGCAGGACCCGGACACCGAGCGAGTTCACCTCGTCGACCCACTCCTGATAGCCGGAGAAATACTCGTGGTTGCCGGTGACGAAGAAGCTGCCGTGCCGCGCCTTCAGGTCCTGCAACGGCTCGGCGGCCGGGCCGAGCTCGGCGACCGAGCCGTCGACCAGGTCGCCGACGATCGCCACCAGGTCCGCGTCGACCGAATTGATCATCCGGACGATCCGCTCGGTGTGTGACCTGCCGAGCAGCGGCCCGAGGTGGATGTCGGACACCAGGGCGATCTTGAAGCCGGCCATGCTCGCGGGGAGCTTCGCCAGCCGGATCGGCACCCGCTTCAGCACCGGCGCGCTCTTCGCCTGCCACGTGCCGATGCCGACGGCCGCCACGGACAGCGCCCCGGCCGTCGCGGCGAGGGAACGCCCGAGCAGCAGCCGGCGGGACGGATCGAACCGGCCCTCCACCGCGGCCGGGGGCGGCTCCGACGAGGACCGCGCCGCCGAGACGGTGCTCCCGCCGTCCACAGCCACCGCGCCGTCCACAGGATCGGCCGCGCCGGCCGCCCGGTTGTCCACAGGGCCGGCGGTCTCGTCCACAGCCTCCTGCACAGGTCGGGTCCCTGTGTCCACAGGCAGCGCACCGCTGTCCACAGAGTTATCCACAGGCTGCGGCACCGCCCGCCGGGTCCAGCCGCGCAGCGCCAGTCGGGGCAGCTCCAGCAGCGCCAGTGTCACCAGCAGGTAGAACATCAGGGCCAGCCACAGGAACCCCGGCCACGCCAGCACCGGCTGCGCGTGCAGCGGCAGCACCCGCGAACCGACCAGCGTCACCGGGATCAGCACCCCGAGCAGCACCACGACCAGGGCGCCGACCCGGCGGCCGCGCCGCGTGGTCACCACGTCCTTGACGAGCCGTTTCCACAGATACCAGTGGATTCCGCCCACGACGAGCAGCACCACGAGCAGCGCGACGATCAGGAAAAGCGCAGTGGACACGTGCTCAGCCGCCCGCAAATGGTGGAAGGACGTCGATCGTCGCCGTCGCCGGCAGCGCCGCGTCGCGGTCGCGCCAGGACGTGCCGTCGACGAGGAACGAACAGGCCGTGAGCACCGAGGCGAGCTTCGGCCGCCCGGCCGTCAGGGCGGCCTCGAGCTCACCGAGCGTCGCCGCCTCGATCTTCTCCTCGGGCACGCCGGCGGCCGCGCGGGCCCCGGCGAAGTAGCGCACGAGCAGCACCGCGGTCATCCCCCGATCGCCGACATGGGACGGGCAGGCTGCAGGAACTTCGGGTCGTCGATGCCGTGCCCGGCCGGCTTCGCCCACATCGCCTTGCGCCAGAGGTCGGCCAGCTCACCGTCGGTGGCCCCGGCCCGCAGCGCACCGCGCAGGTCGGTCTCCTCCTGGCTGAACAGGCACGAGCGCACCGATCCGTCGGCGGTCAGCCGGGTGCGGTCGCAGGCGCCGCAGAACGGCTGCGACACGCTCGCGATCACACCCACCCGGGCGGGCCCGCCGCCGACGCTGGAATGCCCCTCGACCAGCCAGGTCTCGGCGGGCGCGCCGCCGCGCAGCGCCGGATCCGGCCGCAGGTCGAACGCCTCCCGCAACCGGCCGAGGATCTCCTCGCCGGTCACCATCTCCTCGCGCCGCCAGGTGTGGCCGGCGTCGAGCGGCATCTGCTCGATGAACCGCAGCTCATATCCGTGCTCGAGGGCGAACCGCAGCAGCGGCACCGCCTCGTCGTCGTTGACCCCGCGCAGCAGCACCGCATTCATCTTCACCGGCACCAGTCCGGCCGCGGCGGACGCGGCGAGCCCGGCCAGCACGTCGGCGTGCCGGTCGCGGCGGGTCAACGCCTGGAACCTGGCCGGGTCGACGGTGTCCAGCGAGACGTTGACCCGGTCCAGCCCCGCCTCGGCGAGCGGCCCGGCGAGCCGGGCCAGGCCGACACCGTTGGTCGTCAGCATGGTGCTCGGGCGCGGCTCCAGCGCGGCGACGGCCTGCACGATCCCGGGCAGTCCCCGGCGCAGCAGCGGCTCGCCACCGGTGAAGCGGACCTCGGTCACGCCGAGCTGGGTGACCGCGACCGCGATCAGCCGCACGACCTCGTCGTCGGTGAGCAGCGTCGGGCTCGGCAGCCAGTCGAGCCCCTCGGCGGGCATGCAATACGTGCAGCGCAGGTTGCACCGGTCGGTCAGGGACACCCGCAGGTCGGTCGCCACGCGGCCGTGTCGGTCGGCAAGACCGGCACCGGGCGGCTCCGAAAGCGTCATGCCCGAAACGGTACCCCAGCGGTATGACAGTTCAGAGGGCCCGAAGCGTGGAGCGGACCGACTCCCGGTATGCGGCTCCGAACAGCGCCGTGTGCACCAGCAGAAGGTAGAGCCGGTGCAGCGGCACGCGGTCCCGCCAGCCGTCCGCGAGCGGCCACGCCTCACCGTAGGCGGCCAGGAACCGATCGTAGTGCGGGGCGCCGCCCCACAGGCCGAGCAGCGCCAGGTCGGTCTCGCGGTGCCCGCCGTGGGCGGCCGGGTCGACGAGCCAGCCGTCGCCGGCGCGGTCCCACAGCACGTTGCCCGGCCACAGGTCGCCATGGATGCGGCAGGGAGGTTCGGCGCCGCCGTAGCCCTCGATGCCGGCGATCACGCGCTCGACGCCGGCGACGTCCGCGCCGGTCAGGGCGCCGTTGTCGATCGAGATGCGCAGGAACGGCAGCAGCCGCCGCTCGGCGAACCAGGGCGCCCAGGGACCGTCCGAGGCGTCGTTGGGCAGCGCCGCGGTGCCGATGAACCCGGTCCAGGGCGCCCCGAACGACGGCGCGCCCGCCCGATGCAGGGCGGCCAGCCGCCGACCGAGCCGTTCGGCGCCCTCCGGGGTGGCCTCGCCGTGCTCGATCCACTCGAGGGCGAGCAGCTCCGGCAGCTCGGCGATGACGTCCGGCACCGGCACCGCGCCGGACTCCCGCAGCCAGCGCAGCCCGGCCGCCTCGGCGGCGAAGAACCCCACCGGCGGGTCCGCGAGGGACTTGCAGAAGATCGAGCTGCCGTCGTCGAGGGTGAGCCGCTGGGCGGTGCAGATCGACCCGCCCGGCACCGGGGTCTCCCGGATCCGCTGGTGCTTGATGAACACCGGCAGCTGCGCGGGATGCTCCTTCAGGTACTGCAGGTCCATCAGCGCGCCCACTCAGCGGGCGGCGGTTCGCAGCGCGTCACGCGCGTCATCGTACGAGCGCAGCACCCCTCGCATGGGCGCGACGATGTGGACGTCCGCCACCTCAGCGATCGCGGCCCGCAGCCGGCGCTCGGCGCGTGCCCTGGCCCGGCGGGCGGCCAGCCCCACGATCGGGCGGACGACGATCGACAGCAGCACCCCGAACAGCAGCCCGCCGGCGAGCAGCGCGGTCGGCAGCGGCAGCCGCCCGACCTGCGGGGTGTCGACGTCCGGCAGGCCCAGGAACGCGGACACCGCCCGCACCCCCAGCCACAGCAGCCCGACCAGGGCGGCGGCGGCGCCGAGCCACTGCAGGCCGCCGACCAGCCGCCACCAGAACGGTTTGCGGTCCATGCCGAGGTCGGCCGACGCGACCGCGACGTCGAGCGCGTCGGGCACGTCGTCCAGGCGGGCCCGGGACGCCGCGGTGACCGCTGCGGGCCACGGCTCCGGCAGCCCCGCACCGGCCTGCTCGGCGACCTCACGCGACGCCAGGGTGACCGCGGCCTTCTGGGCAACCGTCGATTCCGGCAACGACGATGCGGCAGGTGTACTGCCAGCAGGCTGATCAAGATGCAGCCGGCGCAACGGATCCGGCCGGAGTTTGCGGGCCCAGCGCGCGACGGGCCAGCCGAGGACGCCGGTCGCCCGGTGCCGGTAGGTCCGCTCGGTCGCGGTGACGACGATCGGCACCCCGGCCGCGACGGCAAGGGAGTCGGCGAGCCGGTGGACGGCGGCCGGCTGGATCTTCTCGCCGCGGGCCTCGGCGGCCACCAGCGGCTCGAGGTCGCCGACCGCGCCGCTCACGTCACCGGCCAGCCGCTGCAGCGCGGCCTGGCGCCGCTCGACGGTGCGCTCCAGCGTGGCGCGCAGCAGGTCGAGGCCCGGCTGGCCCTTCGCGGAGGTCGCAAACGCCGGGACCCCGCCCAGCCCGTCGGCCTCCAGCAGCCGGCGCAGGTCGGCGACGAGCCGCTCGCTGTCGGTCCGGTTGAGCCGGTCGGCCTGGTTGAGCACCACGACGGTCACGTCCCGGTGCCGCTGGAACTGCGAGAGATACTGCTGGTGCACGACGCGGTCGGCGTACTTCTGCGGATCGAGGACCCACACCACCAGGTCGACGAGACGCAGCAGCCGGTCGACCTCGAGCCGGTGGCGGGCCTCGATCGAGTCGAAGTCGGGCAGGTCGAGCAGGACCAGCCCGCGCAGGCCGGCCTCGTCGTTGCCGTCGAGCGCGCTCTCCCTGGTGAAGCGCCGGTTGGGCGGCACACCGAGCCAGTCGAGCAGCGGACCGGCGCCGTGCGGCCCCCAGACGCAGGCGTGCGCGACGCCGGTCGTCGGGCGGCGCACCCCGACCCGGGACAGCTGGAAGCGGCACAACGCGTTGAACAGGCTGGACTTGCCGCTGCCGGTGGCGCCGGCCAGCGCGACGACGGTGTGCGCCCGCGACAGGGCGAGCCGCTCCCCGGCCCGGTCGATCACCGTGCGGGCGGTGACCAGCTGGGCGTCCGGCACGTGGTCCTCGGTCGCCTGCACGAAGCGGCGCAGCCCGTCGACCCGGTCGGCGAGGCGGTCGGCGTCGACCGCGCCACCCTGCCGCGGGATCGCCTGCTTGATCTTGTCCACCAGGCTCATGTCGCCACCGTCGAGTCACTCATTGGAGCCCAGCCGGACATCGGCGCGGGCCAGCTGCACCGCGGTGCTGGCGGCCCGCAGCCGCCCGGCGAAGTCGTCGTCGATCCCGGCGCCGGCCAGCGCGCTGCGGTAGCGGCCGGCCTCCTCGTCGAACAGGGCGCCGACCCGCTCCAGCAGATCCTGCCTGGCCCGCTCGGCGAGGGACCGGACCGCCTGGTCACCGAAGATCGCCTCGAGCACCTTCTGCGCGGTGACGGTGGTGCCGCCGGCGACCACGATCTCCAGGCCGGTCGGGATGAACGCGGTGGCCGTGAAGACCGAGACCATCACCAGCAGGCCGGTCGCGTTGACCGCATAGGCGCTGGCCCGGGCGAGCACCCGCTTGTCGCCGGCCTCGGAGCGCACCAGGTCGAGGACCGAGCGCTGCCAGTCGCGGGTGAGCCGGGCGATCCGATCGTCCAGGTCGTCGGAGGGCCGGGTCAGGTTGGGCGCGGCGTCCAGCAGGGCGGCCCCCGCCGGATGGGCCTTCCAGGCGACGCCGGCCCGCTCGGCGGCGTCGGTCGCGGCGCCCTTGAGCAGGATCGCCAGCCCGGAGCCGATCGCCTCCTGGAACCGCTCGCCGGGCGCCGGGCGGCCGGTCAGCGCCGCGACGACCCGGTCGCGGGCCCGCCCGACGCGGGCCTGCAGCGCGCGCATGATGTCGCCGGTGCCGACGAGCTCCTGCCAGCGGGCGAGCACCTCGCCCCGCAGCAGCGCGCCGTCGTGGATGCCCTGCTCCACCGACGAGGTCGCGGCCCGATACGACCCGCGGACCGCGTCGTCGAGCGCCTTGCCGGCGGTGACCTGGTCCTCGGCGGCCGAGGCCAGCACGCCCACGTCCATGGTGAGTGCGTCGACGGCGCCGCCGACGGTCTGGCGGACCACGGCGGCGCGGGCCTCCGCGGAGCGGGCCAGCTTGCCGAACCAGTCCCGCAGCGGCGCGACCTGCGCCTCGCTGAGCAGGCCCTGACTGTCGAGGCGGGCCTCGGGGAGGATGAACAATGGCACCCCGCCGAGGTCCTGCTCCTGCAGCATCGACGTGAGGTGCGGGCCGATCTCGTCGGCCGCGCCTCCGCCGGGCACCCGGTCGAGCACCAGTGCGATGGCGGTGCCCCGGTTGCGGGCGGTGCGCAGCATTCCCCAGGGGACGGCGTCGGCGTAACGGGCGGCGGTCGTGACGAAGAGCCACAGGTCGGCGGCGGCGAGCAGTTGCGAGGCGAGTTGCCGGTTGGCGTCCACGACGGAGTCGATGTCGGGCGCGTCGAGCAGGGCGAGCCCGGCGCTGAGCGCCGGGGCGGACACCACCTGCAGGGTCCGGGCGTCGCTGCTCGCGCCGCTGGTGCGGGTCAGCGAGGGCAGCACGTTGGCCTTGGTGAACCAGGACATGTCGGTGGGGTGGCAGACCAGGACCGGCGCCCGGGTGGTGGGGCGCAGCACGCCCGCCGGGCTGACCGGCGTGCGGATCAGGCTGTTGACCAGTGTCGACTTGCCCGCGCCGGTCGAGCCGCCGACGACGACCAGCAGTGGTGCGTCGAGCCGGTCGAGCCTGGGCAGCAGATAGTCGTCGAGCTGGCCGACCATGGCTGCGGCGACCGCGGTGGCCCGCTCGGCGCTGGGCAGCGGCAGGGCATACCGGGTCGCCTTGCCGAGGTCGCGGAGATCGACGAGGGCCTGGACGAGATCGGCGACGGGGGACCGCTCCGGCTCCCGGGCGCGTGGGGGCCGACCGGTGGACGGGTCATCCGCCGAAGGGCTGGCGGCCGTCGACCGGGCGGACACCGACTCGCCCTGTGTGGTCACGGGTAAAGCGTGCACGATGTCGCTGTCCAGCGCCATGCAATGCCCGTAAGCATCGATGTCACCCAGCGCAATCTCACCCAGGACCTCCCACAGCGACCCTGCGGGTGTGACAAGTTGCGCCGGACTCACTCAAGGTTCGACTTGACGATCGAGCGTTGCGTGGCACTATTGAGTGACAGTCACTCAACTTCGCAGCCGGAGCGTTCGCACCGGCTGCCTCCTGGAGGTCAAGCAGCTATGGCACGTGCGGTCGGCATCGACCTCGGAACCACCAACTCGGTGGTCAGTGTCCTTGAGGGCGGCGAGCCCAGCGTCATCGCCAACGCCGAAGGTGCGCGCACGACGCCGTCCATCGTCGCGTTCGCCCGTAACGGCGAGGTGTTGGTCGGCGAGGTCGCGAAGCGGCAGGCCGTCACCAACCCGGACCGGACCATCCGCTCCGTCAAGCGTGAGATGGGCACCAACTGGGCCATCGACATCGACAGCAAGAAATACACCCCGCAGGAGATCTCCGCGCGGGTGCTCATGAAGCTCAAGCGCGACGCCGAGGCCTACCTCGGCGAGCAGATCACCGACGCGGTCATCACCGTGCCGGCATACTTCAACGACTCGCAGCGCACCGCCACGAAGGAGGCCGGCGAGATCGCCGGGTTCAACGTGCTGCGCATCGTCAACGAGCCCACCGCGGCCGCCCTGGCCTACGGCCTGGACAAGGGCCCGAAGGAGCAGACCGTCCTGGTCTTCGACCTCGGTGGCGGCACGTTCGACGTGTCGGTCCTGGAGCTCGCCGAGGGCGTCGTGGAGGTCAAGTCGACCTCCGGCGACAACCACCTCGGTGGCGACGACTGGGACGAGCGGGTCATCGACCACCTGGTCAAGACCTTCCGTGGCCAGCACGGCATCGACCTGTCCGCCGACAAGATGGCGATGCAGCGGCTGCGTGAGGCCTCCGAGAAGGCCAAGATCGAGCTGTCGGCGGCGACCACCACCTCGATCAACCTGCCCTACATCACCGCCGGCCCCGACGGCCCGCTGCACCTGGACACCCAGCTGTCGCGCGCCGAGTTCCAGCGGATGACGCAGGACCTGCTCGACCGCACCAAGGTGCCGTTCGAGAGCGCGATCAAGGACGCCGGCATCAAGGTCGGCGCGCTCGACCACGTCATCCTCGTCGGTGGCTCGACCCGTATGCCCGCCGTGACCGAGCTGGTCAAGCAGCTCACCGGCAAGGACCCCAACAAGGGCGTCAACCCGGACGAGGTCGTCGCCGTCGGCGCCGCCCTGCAGGCCGGCGTCCTCAAGGGCGAGGTCAAGGACGTCCTGCTGCTCGATGTCACCCCGCTGTCGCTGGGCATCGAGACCAAGGGCGGCATCATGCACAAGCTGGTCGAGCGCAACACGACCATCCCGACCAAGCGCTCCGAGGTCTACACCACCGCCGACGACAACCAGCCGTCGGTGCTCATCCAGGTCTTCCAGGGTGAGCGGGAGATGGCGGCCTACAACAAGCGCCTCGGCACCTTCGAGCTGACCGGCCTGCCGCCGGCGCCGCGTGGCGTGCCGCAGATCGAGGTCACCTTCGACATCGACGCCAACGGCATCGTGCACGTGTCCGCCAAGGACCTCGGCACGGGCAAGGAGCAGTCGATGACGATCACCGGCGGCTCGGCGCTGCCGAAGGACGACATCGAGCGGATGATGCGCGACGCGCAGGACCACGCCGACGACGACAAGCGTCGCCGCGAGGAGGCCGAGACCCGCAACCTGGCCGAGGCCCTGCAGTGGCAGACCGAGAAGTTCCTCGCCGAGAGCGGCGACAAGATCCCGGCCGACGCCAAGGACCAGATGAACGAGGCGCTGGGCGACCTGCGCAGCGCGCTGGGTGGCAACGACACCGAGCGGATCAAGTCGGCGCACGAGAAGCTGGCCCAGGTCTCGCAGGCGGCCGGCAGTGCGCTCTACGAGCAGCAGCGTCAGCAGAGCGCCGGCGGCGAGGCCCCCGGTGCCGGGTTCGGTGGCGGCGACTCGGCCGGCACGCAGGCCGGCGCCCAGGGCAACGGCCCGGATGACGTTGTCGACGCCGAGATCATCGACGAGGACAACAAGAAGTGACCGACGAAGCCCGCGCCGCCGGCCCGGAAGGGCCGGCGGAGCGCGTTGTGATCAAGGACAAGCGGAAGGTGTCGGCCAACGGCAAGCCGGAAGGCTCGCACGAGGGCGCACCTGACGCCGGACACACCGCGGAGGAGGCCGGCGTGGAGGTCGAGGAGACCGAGACCGTAGCCGAAAAGGACGAGGCGACGGCTGAGTCGCCGGCGGAGGAGGCCGACGAGACGCCGGTCGAGGGCGAGATCGTGGACGAGGCGTTCACGGTCCACGCGCCCCCGTCCGGGGCACCGGGCGAGGCCGCCGCTCAGGGCACCACCGACGACGCGCACCAGCACGGCCTCGGCGCCGAGCTGGCTGCGCTGCGCACCGATCTGGACGAGCGCACCCGGGACCTGCAGCGGGTCACCGCCGAATACGCCAACTACCGCAAGCGGGTCGACCGCGACCGGGCGCTGGTGGTCGAGCAGGCCTCGGGCAACGTGCTCGGCGCCCTGCTGCCCGTGCTCGACGACCTGGACCGGGCCCGGGAGCACGGCGACCTGGTCGGACCGTTCGGCGCGGTGGCGGAGCAGTTGACCGCGGCGCTGACGAAGTTCGGGCTGACCGTGTTCGGGTCGAAGGGCGACCCGTTCGACCCGACCCGCCACGAGGCGGTGGCCCACCTGACCTCGGCCGAGGTGACCGAGCCGACCTGCATCGACGTGATGCGGCGCGGCTATCTCCTCGGCGAGCGGCTGCTGCGACCGGCCCTGGTCGCCGTTGCCGACCCGGAGTAAGAGACGCCTGGAGGAGGTGGCGCAATGAGTTCGAAGGACTGGTTGGAAAAGGATTTCTACGCGGTTCTGGGCGTCACCAAATCCGCTTCCACCGACGAGATCAAGAAGGCCTATCGCAAGCTCGCGCGCGAGCTGCACCCCGACCGCAACCCCAACAACGCGGCGGCCGAGGAGCAGTTCAAGGCGGTGTCGGAGGCGTATGACGTGCTCTCCGACGCGGGCCGGCGCAAGGAATACGACGAGATGCGGTCGCTCTTCGGCGCGGGCGCGTTCCGGCGCAACGCCCGGGCCGGCAACCACGGCCCGGGCGGTCCCGGCTTCGACTTCTCCGACCTGTTCGCCAACGGCGCGCAGGGCGGAGCGGCCGGGCAGGGCGCCGGTGTCGGTGGTGACCGCCGCTTCGGCGGCGCGGGCTTCTCGGACCTGTTCAGCTCGATCTTCTCCGGTGGCGGCGGAGCCGGAGGACCCACGGGTGCACCGCCCGGACGCCGCGGCCGCGGCCGCGACGTCGAGACCGAGGTCGTCCTCAACTTCGCCGACGCGGTGCAGGGCGCCACGCTGCCGATCACGCTGCGCACGCCCGGCACCTGCGAGACCTGCCACGGCAACGGTGCGGCTCCCGGCTCCACGCCGCGGACCTGCCCCAACTGCCGGGGTCAGGGCGTCGTCAGCAGCAACCAGGGCTCGTTCAGCTTCACCGAGCCGTGCCGTGAGTGCCAGGGCGTGGGCACGATCGTCGACGAGAAGTGCCCGGAGTGCGTGGGCAGCGGCGGCGTGACCAAGACCCGCACGATCAACGTGCGCATCCCCCCGGGGGTCGCCGAGGGTCAGCGGATCCGGTTGACCGGTCGCGGTGAGCCGGGCACGCGTGGCGGTGCGGCCGGCGACCTGTTCGTGTTGATCAGGGTGCGTCCCGACTCGGTCTTCGGCCGGACCGGCGACGATCTGACCCTGACGGTGCCGGTGACCTTCGCGGAGGCGGCGCTCGGCGCCGACCTGCGGGTGCCGACCCTCGACGCGGCCGTCACGCTGCGGGTGCCCCCGGGCACGCCGAGCGGGCGGACGCTGCGGGTGCGCGGCAAGGGGGTCGCCCGGCGCGACGGGAAGGTCGGCGACCTGCTCGTCACGATCGACGTCCATGTGCCGGCGGAGCTCTCCGATGCCGCCCGGCAGGCACTGTCCGACTACGCGGCCGCGGCGCCGCCGGCTCCGAGGGAGCGGCTCGAAGCGATCGCACGGGAGCGCAGCAGCTATGAACGATGATGAGGAGCACGAGGTCTTCATCCGCTTCGAGGCGGTCTCCGACGCCAAGGTGCTGATCATCTCGATCGCTGCCCGGCTGGCCGGGATGCACCCACAGACCCTGCGGCAGTATGACCGCATGGGGCTGGTGCAGCCCGGCCGCACTTCCGGCGGTGGCCGCCGCTACAGCGAGCGCGACGTGGCGCTCCTGCGGGAGGTGCAGCGGCTCAGTCAGGAAGAGGGCGTCAACCTCGCCGGCATCAAGCGGATCATCGAGCTCGAAGGGTTCGTCACCGACCTGCGCCAGCGGGTCGCCGACCTGGAGGACGAGCTGATCCGCACCCGGACCCGGCTGGCGCACCTGGAGGCGACCGGCTTCCCCCGCCGGGACCTGGTGCCGACGCACCAGCACCCGACCGCACTCGTGGTCTGGCGGCCCAACCAGAAATAGTGTGTTTGCCGTTCCCCGCGACCGGGCATCAGCTGGGCAGGGAATGGTGTGGTCATCCGGAGGGCTGACCGGATGCTCGCAGGGTGTGGTCATTGAAAGGGCGCCGTCGACGACGGCGCCCTTTCAACTGATCCGGCGCGGTGCGCGGACCAGACCGCCTTCACACCAGTCGTGATACTCGAACAGTTCGGGCCGGGCCAGCAGCATCCTGGCGTTGTGCGCCCAGGTGGTCAGCTGGTCGTCGCCCTGCTCCTCCGCCTGTTCGACGAACTTGCGGAGGCGCCGTTTCGGGTGGGCACGGAAATGCGTGCGGATCCCGTCGGCGGCGTAGATGTACAGGCAGTGCAGTGCGAACCGGCGGGCCGGGCAGGCCGGGTCCATCGCCAGGTCGAACAGCGTGCCGATCAGCCGGTCGCCGGCGACCAGGAGGTCCCAGTCGGGCGGCATGGTCTGCAGCACTGACGCGTCAGGGTGGTAGGCCCACGCACGCAGCTCTGCTGGAGTAGGGTCGACCGGGTTGGCAAAGCCTCGGAATCCCGCTTGTTGCACGCTCACCGTCAGCTCCCGTGGCCAGCGGGTATGTGATCGCCAGAGGTCCTGGAGTCGGCGCCAACTTAGCCCGCCACCTGGCAACAGCGGAAGAGCTGAAGGGACCGGTTACTCTCCGGATACTGCCATACGGGTGGCTTTATGGTGATGAGTCGCCCGCGATATGGGCTATATCAATGGGTTCCGGCTCGGTCTACAGTGTCGTCGTGAGCACGGACCATCGCGACATGCGCATCTCCGACGCGGAGCGCGAGCAGGTGGTGGCCCAGCTGAACACGGCCGTGTCGGAGGGCCGCCTCACCCTCGCGGAGTTCGAGGAGCGCGTCGACGGCGTGCTGCGCTCCCGCACGTTCGGCGAGATCGAACCGTATGTGATCGACCTGCCCGTGCAGCAGTTCAAGGCACCCGACTTCAAAGAGATCCGCAACCGGTCGTCGTCGCTGAAGCGGCACGGGCGCTGGACGGTCCCCCGGCGACTGTCGATCTCGACCCGGGCCGGCTCGGTGAAGCTGGACTTCACCGAGGCGATCTTCGGGACCAACGTGGTGGACATCGTGCTCGAGGCGCAGTCCAGCTCGGTCGAGCTGATCCTGCCCGCCGGGTCCACCGCCGACCTCGACGGCGTCGACGCCCACGCCAGCAACGTGCGGTCCCGGGTCGAGCCGTCCGGCCATGGCGTCACGTTCCACATCAGCGGCGCGGTCAAGAGCAGCAACGTCAAGGTTCGTTACCAGCGGAGATTCTGGCGGTGGCGTTGGTGAAGCGGGCAGTCCTGGCAGCCGCTCTGGCCGCGGTGCTCACCATGACGCTGACCGCCGGGTCCTGCACGCCCGACAAGGAACCGGTCGAGGATCCCGCACCGGACGTCTCCTACCAGGAGGAGGCGCCGGCGCCGGTCGGTTCGGAGGATCCGCGCAACCGGCAGTCGGTGGTCCAGGTGCCGAAGGGCACCTCGCCGCGTGGGGTCGAGTTCGCCGACGCCGACACCGGCTATGCCCTGTTCAGCACCTGCGTCAGCGGACTGGCCTGCCAGGTCGGCCTGGTGGTCACGCTCGACGGAGGGCAGTCGTGGGTGACCCGCAAGGTGCCCTTCGACGACGCCACCGAGGTCGAGATGCGGTTGGGCCGGGGCGACGTGCTGCTGCTGCGCACGGTGCCGGGCGGCTGGTATGTCTCCCGCGACACCGGCCGCACCTTCAAGCAGTACCCGCTCATCCCGGCACCGGCGGAGGTCAACCTCACCGAGCCGCGCTACAGCGTGGGCTGCCTCGACGGCACGGTCGACTGCGCGGCCCGGCAGCCGATCGAGGTCACCGACGACGGCAAGCGGGTCGCGCTGCCCAGCCACCCGGCCGGCAATCAGCGCTTCACCAGCCTGGTCGCGCAGGCCGACGGCAAGCTGTGGCTGACGGCACAGGCCGTCGAGACCTCCACCACCGTGGCCCCGATGATCACGGTCAGCGTCTGGAGCAGCTCCGATCACGGTCGCACCTGGCGGGCCGAGGGCGCGGCCCGGCTGCCGCAGCAGAGTGGTGTGGAGCCGCACGTGGTCGTCGCTCCCGACGGGTCCGACGTGTGGCTCGCGGGCAACCAGTTCGCGGCCCGCCGCAGCGCCGCCGGCACCTGGGTCGAGGCGGACGCGATGCGTGAGATCGCCGAGGTGTACAGCGCCGAGGTGCTGCCCGGCGGCACCCTGCTGGTCGCCAGCGGTCAGGGCGTCTGGACCGTCGACAGCGTGAAGCGCATCCGCGACCAGGGCGGCCGGCTCGTCTTCCGGCTCCGCCGGCTGTCGGAGACCGCGATCCTCGGCTACCCGGGGCAGCAGTCGGGTGAGGTGTGGCTGTGCGAGGTGAGAGACAAGATTTGCGAGTGGTCGAGGGTCGCTGTCGCTGCACGATAAGACTTGAGTGGAATAGACTCAACCTCGGAGCTGTCGTATCTGGTGCACGGGTACGAACGGAACGAGGAGACGATGAACGCCGAACGCCTGACCACCAAGAGTCGCGAGGTCATCAAGGCCGCCGTTGACGCGGCGAGCCAGCGCGGGCACGCGACCGTCGAGCCATGGCACCTGCTGCTGTCGCTGCTGGACACGGGCGGATCGACCGCCGCGGGCCTGCTGCGCGCCGTGGGCGCCAACCCCGCCGAGATCCGCCGCGCCGCGCTGCACGCCGTCGACCGGCTGCCCAGCGCCAAGGGATCCAGCGTCGTGGAGCCCAACGTGTCGCGCGAGTTCGCCAACGCGATCGCGGCCGCGGAGCAGATCGCCCGCCCGCTCGGCGACGAATACACCTCGACCGAGCACCTGCTGGCCGGCCTGGCCCGGGTCGGCGGAGCGGTCGCCACCCGGCTCAAGGACGCCGGGGCCACCGAGCAGACTCTCGTCGCCGCGTTCCCGCAGGTCCGGGGCGGCGACCGGCGGGTCACGACAGCCGATCCCGAGCAGACCTTCCAGGCCCTGGAGAAGTACGGCGTCGACCTCACCCAGGCCGCCCGCGACGGCAAGATCGACCCGGTCATCGGCCGGGACTCCGAGATCCGCCGGGTGATCCAGGTGCTGTCGCGCCGCACCAAGAACAACCCGGTGCTCATCGGTGAGCCCGGCGTCGGCAAGACCGCGATCGTCGAGGGCCTCGCCCAGCGGATCGTGGCCGGCGACGTGCCCGAGTCGCTGCGCGACAAGCGCCTGGTCAGCCTGGACCTGGCGGCGATGGTCGCGGGCGCGCAGTATCGCGGCCAGTTCGAGGAGCGCCTGAAGTCCGTCCTGGAGGAGATCAAGAGCTCCGACGGCCAGGTCATCACCTTCCTCGACGAGCTGCACACCATCGTCGGCGCCGGCAAGGGCGAAGGCTCGATGGACGCCGGCAACATGCTCAAGCCGATGCTGGCCCGCGGCGAGCTGCGGATGGTCGGCGCGACCACGCTGGACGAGTATCGCGAGCACATCGAGAAGGACCCGGCCCTGGAGCGCCGGTTCCAGCCCGTCGTGGTCGGCGAGCCGTCGATCGAGGACACGATCGGCATCCTGCGTGGGCTCAAGGAGCGCTACGAGGTGCACCACGGCGTGCGGATCACCGACGCGGCCCTGGTCGCGGCGGCGGCGCTGTCCGACCGGTACATCGCCGACCGCTTCCTGCCGGACAAGGCGATCGACCTGGTCGACGAGTCGGCGTCCCGGCTGCGGATGGAGATCGACTCGCGGCCGGTCGAGGTGGACGAGGTCGAGCGGATCGTGCGCCGGCTGGAGATCGAGGAGATGGCGCTCGCCAAGGAGCCGGACGTCGCCTCGGCGGAGCGGCTGCAGCGGCTGCGGGCCGAGCTGGCCGACCGCCGCGAGCACCTGACCGCGTTGACCGAGCGCTGGCAGAACGAGAAGCAGCACATCTCCGCGGTCTCCACGATCAAGGAGCAGCTGGAGCAGTTGCGCGGCGAGGCCGACCGGGCCGAGCGCGACCTCGACCTGGCCAAGGCCTCCGAGCTGCGATACGGCCGGATCCGCGACCTGGAGCAGGAGCTGCGCACGGCCGAGGTGGAGCTGGAGGAGCTGCAGTCCGCCGGGTCGATGCTGAAGGAGGAGGTCTCCGCCGACGACATCGCCGCGGTGGTCGCCTCCTGGACCGGGATCCCCGCCGGCCGCCTGATGGAGGGCGAGACGGCGAAGCTGCTGCGGATGGAGGAGTCGCTGCGCAGCCGGGTCGTCGGGCAGGAGGCCGCGGTGCAGGCCGTCTCCGACGCGGTGCGCCGTGCCCGCGCCGGGATCGCCGACCCCGACCGCCCGACGGGCAGCTTCCTGTTTCTCGGCCCGACCGGCGTCGGCAAGACCGAGCTGGCCAAGGCCCTCGCGGAGTTCCTCTTCGACGACGAGCGCGCTATGGTACGCATCGACATGAGTGAGTATGGCGAGAAGCACACGGTGGCCCGGCTCGTCGGCGCGCCGCCCGGATACGTGGGCTACGAGGAGGGCGGCCAGCTCACCGAGGCGGTCCGCCGCCGGCCCTATTCGGTGGTGCTGCTCGACGAGGTCGAGAAGGCGCACCCCGACGTGTTCGACGTGCTGCTCGCGGTGCTCGACGACGGCCGGCTCACCGACGGGCAGGGCCGCACGGTCGACTTCCGCAACGCCATCCTCATCCTGACCTCCAACCTGGGCTCCGAGGTGCTTGCCGACGATCCGACGCTGACCACCGAGCAGCGGCGCGACGCCGTGGTCGCCTCGGTGCGGCAGCATTTCAAGCCGGAGTTCGTCAACCGGCTCGACGACATGGTCGTCTTCGACGCGCTGTCTCCCGCCGACCTGCGGGCGATCGTCGACATCCAACTGCAGGCCCTCGCCCGTCGCCTGGCGGACCGGCGGCTGGTATTGGAGGTCACCGATTCCGCACGTGACTGGCTCGCCAGTCTTGGGTATGACTCGGTGTATGGTGCCCGCCCCCTGCGGCGCCTGGTGCAGACCTCCATCGGCGACCAGCTCGCCAAGGCGTTGCTGGCCGGCACGATCCGCGACGGCGACCGCGTCGTCGTGGACCTGGCGGACGACAAGAAGGCGCTCGCTGTCAGCGCCGGATAAGGACGAGGGCGATGCTGTGGAAGAAGAGCGGTGCGTTCGATGAGGAACTGCGCCAACTCGCCGACGCCGACACCCTGGCGTTCGGCGGGGTCGGCATCGCCGGCACGCTCCTGCCGGCCACCAAGGCGTATTTCGCGGTCGAGGAGGGCCTGCGCCAGCACGGCGCCGAGCTGAGGCCCAAGCTGGAGGCGCTCCTCGACCGCGCCAAGCCCGCCGGCCGGCTCTACGCGGCCGAGCTGCTCACCCATGTCGACGCCGAGGCGGGCAGGGCCGCCTGGCAGCGTCTGGCCAGGCAGGACGCCGAGGTCACGACGTTCAGCGGCTGCATGATGGGCAGCACGACGCTCGCCCGATATGCGCAAGATCGCCTCAACACCTGAGGACTGTAGCTGCGGGAACGCCGCCACATCGATACGGTTGATCCTCAAGGTTTCCTGGGAGGAGCTCCGATGGCATTCGCCGACCCAGCGTCTGGGCCGCGCGCCCGACCGTCCACTGTCAACCTGGCCGTCTACCTGCTCTACGCCGCGGCCGGCATCGAACTGATCAACATCATCATTTCACTGGCCTACGCCGGGGCCCTCACCGACGGCGCGAAGAAGGCCGTCGCCGGCACCTCGCAGGAGGGCGCCGGCCTGGGCCAGGGCGCGACCGGCACCATCACGGTCATCGTCGGCGTGCTCATCATCGTGCTGCTGGGCCTGCTGGCGGTATACGTCGGCAAGGGCAAGCAGGTCGCCCGGATCCTCACCTGGGTCCTCGGCGGCATCGCGGCGTGCTGCACCGTCGCCGCGTTCGGCTCCAGCGTCCTGGTCAAGAGCTCGTGGGAGACGCTCCGCAAGGACGACCCGAAGCTTCCGACCTGGGACCAGTACAACGAGCTGCTCTACTCCGAGGTGCCGAGCTGGTATCAGCCGGTCACCACGATCCTGGGCGTGCTGCTGATCCTGGCAATCCTGGGCGCGATCGTGGCGCTGGCGCTGCCGCCGTCGCACCCGTACTTCCGCAAGGTCGAGGCGCAGTGGGAGCCCCCGGTGCCCGGCAGCGGCGGCCCCGGCTACCCGCCGACGGCATAACCGAAGAAGCAAAGGAGGCCCCGGGATACCGGGGCCTCCCGCGTATGGTGCCGGCATGGCTGGCCCGCAGCGGAGCGGAGGTCGGTCATCAGGAGGGCAGTCCGTCAGGCGCCCGGAACGAAGTGAGGACGCATGACCGACCGGCCTGTCGCACTCGTCACCGGCGCCACCGCCGGCATCGGCGCCGCCTTCGCGCGCGAACTCTCCGCCCAGGGCTACGACCTGGTGCTGGTAGCGCGTGACCAGGCCCGTCTCGAGGCCCTGGCGGCCGAGCTGGGTGGCGCCGAGGTCCTGCCCGCGGACCTGTCGACGCCGGAGGGCTGCGATCTGGTCGCGGCTCGCCTCGCCGCCCCCGTGGACCTGCTGGTCAACAACGCCGGGATGAGCCTCAACACGCCGTTCCCGCGGTCCAGCGTGGAGCGGGAGGAGCTCCTGCTGCGGCTCAACGTCAACGCGGTCATGCGGCTCACGCTCGCCGCGCTGCCCGGGATGTCTGCCCGCGGCAGGGGCGACATCATCAACGTGTCGTCCGTGACCGGGTTCGCCGCGATGATGCCCGGCTCCACGTATCCGGCCACCAAGGCCTGGGTGACCAACTTCAGCGAGTCGACCGGGCTGCTGGTCCGTTCGACCGGGGTCCGCGTGATGGCGTTGTGCCCCGGGTTCACGCGCACCGAGTTTCACGAGCGGGCCGGCATCGACGCGTCCAAGACGCCGTCATGGCTGTGGCTGGACGCCGGGCGCGTGGTGCGCGACGGCCTTCGCGACCTGAAGAAGGGCAAGCTGGTCAGCGTGCCCGACTGGAAGTACAAGATGGTCGTCTTCGGGGTGCGGCACGCGCCGCAGGGCCTGGTGCGACGCGTCGCCAGAACCACCAGGGGTCGCATCGGCCGTGGTGATCATTGAGTGGGACGAGCATCGAACATGATTGAGGTCACGGGGCCGCCGAACGGTTGGAAATCGACGGCGAAGGGTTGAGCCCTTGCGCAGCCGACCCTGTTTCCCGGTGTATGCGCTGGTCAGGGCCTATGTGGCAGGCTGGCCGAGGGGTGCAGAATCGGCGAAACCAACGCGAATCTCCCTCATGTGTGCTTCGTCGACCCATGTCACCATCACCCCTCGCGTCACTCGTGGTGATCGCTGCGATCACCTTCGTATTCCTCCTCGTCCACTTGACGGACCTATATTTCTGCAAGAGTGCGGGTCATCGATTCGCTCGGGAGATTTAGCGCGTACGCTTCGGTCATGACCGACCGTGACGACCTGCTGAAACTCGTGCTCGACCTGGCTGTGGTCCGAGGGCAAGTGACGCTGTCGTCCGGACAACTAGCCGACTGGTACGTGGACCTACGTCGCTTGACGTTGCACCATGCTGGTGCACCGCTCGTCGGCCGGGTGCTGCTCGATCTGGTCGCCGACTGGGATTTCGACGCTGTGGGAGGGCTGACCCTCGGCGCCGATCCGGTGGCCACCGCGATGTTGCACGCTGCCGCCGCGCGAGGGACGGGTCGCAAGCTCGACGCGTTCGTCGTTCGGAAGAGTGACAAGGCTCACGGTCTGCAGCGCAGGGTCGAAGGACCCGATGTTGCGGGCCGGCGGGTGTTGGCGGTCGAAGACACCTCCACGACAGGAGGAAGCGTTCTGACTGCCGTAGAGGCGTTGCGTGAGGCCGGCGCTGAAGTCGTCGGTGTCGCGGTTATCGTCGACCGTGGGGCGGAAAAGGCGGTCCGCGCCGCGGGGCTGAGCTATCGCTCAGCATTTTCGTTGGCCGACCTCGGCCAATAGGGCTGAAAAATTGTCGATTCGGACCTGCGTATATGCAGGCGGGTCGATGGTGTTGGTGGAAGGATGGAATACGTGGGAACTGCGCTGGCTGAGATGACCCTGCCCCAGATCTCGCCGCTTGCTGGCGAGCCGATTGACCGCGCCGATGCCGAGCGTCTTGCCGGCGTCCTGAAGGCACTTGCCGACCCTGCCCGACTCCGGCTCCTGAGCCTGATCCAGTCGGCGCCGGACGGCGAGGCGTGTGTGTGTGACCTGACGGCCCCGCTCGGGCTCTCGCAGCCCACGGTGAGCCACCACCTGCGAATCCTGACCGAGGCTGGGCTGCTGGAGCGCGAGAAGCGGGGTGTCTGGGCGTTCTACCGCCTGGTGCCCGCCGCCATCGGCACCATCGCCGACCTTCTGACGCCGCCGCGCAAGCGGGCGACCAAGAAGGCTCCTCGGTAGGGCCTTGCTGCATCGGCCCGACGATCTGCGCGACCAGCTTGCCCGGCTAGGGCAGGCGGTCGTGCAGGCTGGGCTCGTCGTGGGCTCGGGCGGCAACCTGTCCGCCCGAGCGCCCGGCTCCGATGAGTGCTGGGTGACAGCCGCCGGCACCTGGCTCGACGGTCTCTCCCAGGACTCGTTTGTTCGGGTCCGAATCAGTGATGGCGCGGTGCTTGACACAACGGCCGCGCCATCTTCTGAGATCGGGCTCCATCTCGCGACCTACCGCGTCCGGCCCGACGCGAACGCGATCGTGCACCTGCACCCACAGACGGTGCTGCTGCTCGACGCCATCGGCGAGCCGATCCGGCTCGTCACCACCGACCATGCCTTCTACCTGCGGCAGGTCGTGACCACTCCGTTCAGCCCGCCCGGCGACGCCCGGGTCGGCGAACTCGCCGCGGCCGCGTGCGCCGGCGGCGTCAACTGCGTGATCCTCTCCCACCACGGCTGCTCCGTGATCGCCGACTCGGTCGAGCTCGCACACAAACGCGCCTTCTATCTCGAAGAGGCGGCGCAGCTGACTTACCGAGCGTTAACCCTGGGTCGCACGCTGCAGCCGGTGCCGAACGACTGGCTCGACCGCCCCGCCGCAACCGCTTGACCTGCGCCTACACTCGTCCGATCGCACGGACGAAGGCTCCGCTCGCGCGGATGAAGGCACCGCTCGCGCGGATGAAGGCACCGCTCCCGCGGACGATGGCGTCCGCTCGCGCGGACGAAGGGCAGGGTGAGAGCACGTGGCGCTACGCCGGGGACGCTCGCTACGGGCACCGTTGGCAATCGTCGGAGTGCTGGGTCTGATCGGCGGCACCGTCGTCGCCGTCCGTGCCGTGGCCGGTGGCGACGGCGACTGCGACGGCGGCGTCAAGCTCGTCGTGGCGGCCGCGCCGGACATCGCGCCCGCCGTCCGCGACGCCGCCGCCCGCTGGAGCGCCACCAGGCCTCAGGTCAGCGGCGACTGCGTCCAGGTGCAGGTGCGCGCCGCCGAGCCGGCCGACGTCGCCAACCAGCTCGCCGCGCGGGCCGGCGGCGCGATCAACGTGGCCGCCACCGTCCTGCCCTCGCCCGCCGACGCCGACGTGCCGACCGTCTGGATCCCCGACTCGACCGCGTGGATCGTGCGGATGCAGGCGGTCAGCCGGGAGGCGTTCGAGCCCGACGCCACGTCCGTCGCCGCCAGCCCGGTCACCCTGGCCGTGCCCGACCAGCTCGCTACTGCCCTCAATGCAACTGCCGGCACGGCCGGCGCACCCCAGGTCGCCGCGTTGCTCGCGAAGGTCGCCGGCAAACAGGTCCAGCTCGCCGCGATCGACCCCCGCCGCAGCACCGCCGGCCTCGCCGGCGCCGGCCTGCTCTACGACTCGATCGTCACCGAGCCCAAGAAGCTCGTCGACGTGGTCAAGGCCTACCGGTCCATCGCGGTCGCGGCGGACCAGGCCGCCCTGAACAAGAGTGCTGGCCCGGCCCAGGTCGCGCCGATGAGCGAGCAGGCGGTCATCGCCTACAACGCCACCGGGCCGGCCGTGCCGCTCACCGCACTGCCGGTCGATCCGGCGGTGACGCTCGATTACCCGTACGCCATGATCAGCGGAAAACCGAGGGCCAATCTGGAAGCGGCCGGGCTGTTCCGCACCGCCCTCACGGCGGACGGCAACCGGGACCTGTTCGCGAAGCTGGGCTTCCGCGCCGCCGACGGCTCGACCAGCGCGGGCTACCCCGCCGGGCGCGGCGCCGGCACCGCCCCGGTCACGGTCAAGCCCCTCGCCGAACCGCAGAAGATCAACGACATCCTGGGGTACTGGAACGCCACCACCGCACCGTCCCGGGTCCTGACCCTGGTCGACGTCACCTCCTCGATGAACCGTCCGATGGCCGGAAGCGGCTCGCCCTCGCGGCTGCAGGTGCTGCGCAAGACGGCCACCGACGGGCTCGGCCTCTTCACCGATGACAGCGAGCTCGGCCTGTGGGCCTACGCGTCCGGTCTGCCCGACGGGAAGGACTACCAGGAGGTCGTCCCCCTCAACCCGCTCAACCAGGGGCAGCGGGCCAGGCTGACCTCGGCCGTCGCCGGGGCCAAGGCGGTCGGGACGGACGTGTGCGGCCTGTACGAGACGGTGCTGTCGGCGTACAAGGCGCTGAAAGAGGGCTACAAGGAGGGCCGCTCGAACACCGTCGTCGTCTTCACCGACGGCGCCAACTCGAAGCCCGGCATGAGCCTGGAGACGCTGAAACTGGAGCTGGAGCGGGCGACCGACCCGACCCGGCCGGTGCGCGTGGTGCTGCTGGGCGTCGGGCCGGACGTGCGGCAGCAGGAGCTGGCCGAGATCGCCGCCGCCACCGGTGGCCGGTCGTTCGTGGTCACCGACCCCGAGCAGATCGGCAACATCTTCCTGCAGGCCCTGATCCGGACCAGCTGACGGCGGCGGACGCCGAAAAAAGGACCCGGCCGCCAGGGGCGGCCGGGTCCAACGTCGAACGGGGGTCAGTCGGCGGCGCGGTGGGCGCCGGTGCGGCCGTTCTCGGCCGGCACGGGGGGCAGACCCCGGTTGCGGCGCCGCTCGCGCCAGCCCCGGAAGATCTCGATGAAGATCGGCATCGCCGAGATCAGCACGATCAGCAGGACCGCGGGCAGCAGGTACGTGTCGATCTTCTCCGGCGGGATCAGGTCGCTGATCTGCTTGGCCAGGGCCCAGCCGGCGAGCAGGATGCCGTCGGTCCACAGGATGCCGCCGACCACGTTCCACAGGAAGAACTGCTTGGCCGACATGCCGATGGTGCCGGCCACCGGGTTGAGGAAGGTGCGGACGATCGGGATGAACCGGGCCAGCACCACGGCCTTCGCCGGGCCGAACTTCACGAAGTAGTACTCGGCCTTCTCGACGTACTCCTTCTTGAAGAGCTTCGAGTTGGGCCGGTCGAACATCCGGCGGCCATACCGGGCGCCGAGGTAGTGACCCAGCTGCGCGCCGGCGATCGCGCACAGCGGCGCGCCGATGAGCAGCTGGGTCAGGCTCAGCTTGGTGCCGAGCAGCTCCTGCGCGACGGATGACGCTCCGACACCGGCCAGGAACAGCAGGGAGTCACCTGGGAAGAAGAAGCCCACGAGCAGGCCCGTCTCCACGAACATGATGATCCAGACGCCGATCACACCGAACGTGTTCAGCAGGCCCTTCGCGTCGAGCGGGTTGAAGGCGAGCAGCTCGCCGACGGCGCGAGTCTTTTCTTCCATGGCGACCTAGGGTACGTGAGCCCGGCTACAAACGGGGATCGACCGGCTCGCTTTCACAGGCCAGAAGCGCGAATACCAGCTGATGCACAGCTCGCCCGGAGCCGCCGGCGGCGAGCAGATCCAGCGCGGCGAGGCCCAGACCCTGCTCACGGAGCGCGAGGTTGCGCTTTCGCTGCAGCCCCCGGCCCCGCAACTGGTCCAGCCGCGAGAGGTAGTCCGGGCCGTAGATGATCCGCAGATAGTCCCGCCCGCGGCACTTCAGCGCCGGCTGGACCCGCGGGCCGGCGTCGACCGCCGGCTTGAGCACCATGCCCTCCCCGCCGGCGCCGGTGAGCTCCAGCCACCACTGCACCGCCGACGAGACGTCCGAGGGCGACGCCGGGTCGACCACCAGCCGCCGGGTCGTGGCGAACAGCGACGGATCGGCGGCGACCAGCCGGTCCACCAGTGCCAGGTGCCACTCGTGGTCCTGGCGCAGATACGAGGAGCCCTCCCCGGCCAGCACGTGGAACGGCGCCAGCCGCAGCCCGTCGAGGCCGTCGGTCGGCCAGCAGTACCGCCGGTACACGTCGGTGAACGCCTCGATCGACGACACGCGGCCGGCGAACCGGGCCGTGAGCGAGGCCACGTCGATGCCCCGGGCGGCGGCCGCCGCCAGCGCCGCATGGGCGACCGGCAGCGCGGCACCGGCGGCCGCGGCGACGCTCGCGTACTGCTCCCGGATCAACGGCTCGGCCTTCGCGGACCACGGCAGCAGCTCCGCGTCCAGGAGCACCCAGTCGGTGCCGAGCTCATCCCACAGCCCGGCCGCGTCCGCCGCCGCCCGGACCCGGTCCAAGATCGCCGTTTCGAGCGAGAGCTCAGCGAAGAACGGCCGCCCGGTCCGGGTGTAGATCGCGCCGCCGGAAGCAATGCCGAACCGCCGCAGACCCGCCGCGGGGGACCGGCACACGACCAGAACCGCCCGCGATCCCATGTGCTTCTCCTCGCACACCACCCGCGGCACACCCGCCGCGGCGTAGTCGGCGAGCGCCTCGACCGGGTGCTCCAGGTAGCCCTCGACCTTCGACGTCGACGCGGGCGCCATCGTCGGCGGCAACCACACCAGCCAGCGGGGGTCGACCGCGAACCGGCTCATGACCTCCAGCGCCGCCGCGGCGTTCTCCGCCGCGACCGTCACCCGCCCCGCGGGGGTGACCAGGCTCCGCCGACCGATGACGTCGGCGAGGTCGAGTCCCCGTTCCTGCGGAGTTGGCACGACCAGAGGCCGCACCGGCTCGTAGTGCGCCCGGATGGCCGGCACCGAGACCAGCTCACGGGACGGATACCGCAGCGCGGTCAGCGAGCCGCCGAACACGCAGCCCGTGTCGACGCAGATCGTGTTGTTGACCCACTCCGCCGTCGGGGTGGGGGTGTGCCCGTAGACGACCGTGGCCGCCCCCTTGTACTCCTCCGCCCAGGGGTAGCGCACCGGCAGCCCGTACTCGTCGGTCTCGCCGGTCGTGTCGCCGTACAGCGCGAACGAGCGCACCCGGCCGGACGCCCGCCCGTGGTAGGCCTCCTTGAGCCCGGCGTGCGCGACGACCAGCCGCCCGCCGTCCAGCACGTAGTGGCTGATCAGCCCGTCCAGGAACGCGGGCACCGCCTCGAGGAGCTCCGGGTCGGCCGCGTCGAGCTGGTCCAGGGTCTCCTGCAGGCCGTGCGCGACCCGCACCGTGCCACCGCGCAGCTTGCGCAGCAGCTTCGCCTCGTGGTTGCCCGACACGCACAGCGCGTGCCCGGCCGCGACCATGCCCATGACCAGGCGCAGCACGCCGGGGGAGTCGGGGCCACGGTCGACGAGGTCACCGACGAACACCGCGGTGCGGCCGTCCGGGTGGTGCGCGTCGACGGCCCGCTGCGAGGAATCGCGGTCCAGGGTGTAACCGAGCCGCTCCAGCAGCAGCTCCAGCTCCTCGCGGCAGCCGTGCACGTCACCGATGACGTCGAACGGGCCGGTCAGGTCCTTCTTGTCGTTGTAGAGCTTCTGATACGCGACGACCGCCGACGAGACCTCGGCCACGTCACGCAGGACGTGCACCTGGCGGAACCCTTCCCGGCCGAGCTGCTTCAGCGAGCGGCGCAGGTCGCGGTGCTGGCGGGACAGGACCGGCCGGCCGAAGTCCCGGTCCGGGCGCAGCTCGGTCCGCGCCCAGCACTCGCTCTCCGGCACGTCCAGGACGATCGCGACGGGCAGCACGTCGTGCGCCCGGGCCAGGTCGACCAGGGCCTTGCGCGCGTGCGCCTGCACGTTGGTCGCGTCGACAACGGTGAGCCGGCCGGCCCGCAGCCGCTTGCCGGCGATGTAGTGCAGCGCGTCGAACGCCTCCGCCGACGCGGACTGGTCGTTTTCGTCGTCGGCGACCAGCGCGCGGAACGCGTCGGAGGACAGGACCTGCGTCGGGGTGAACTGCCGCCGGGCGAAGGTCGACTTACCCGAGCCGGAGATGCCGACCAGCGCCACCAGGCACAGCTCAGGAATGGACACCGTGGTCACTGGAACACCTCCGTCTTCTTGAACACCGCCATCTGGGTGGAGGCGCCGACCTCCGGGTCTTCCTCGCCGATGCCGTGCCGCGTCACGGTGTAGCCGTGCCGCGCCGCCACCTCGTCGCACCAGGCGCCGAACTGCGCCCGGTCCCACTCGAAGCGGTGGTCGTGATGGCGCAGCCGGCCGTGCTCGTGCAGGCCCGGATAGCGGACGTTGTATTCGACGTTGGGGGTGGTCACGATGACGGTCGCCGGTGCCGCGTGGCCGAAGACGTTCGCCGCGACGGCGGGCAGCCGCGGCTGGTCGACGTGCTCGATGACCTCCATGAGGACCGCCGCGTCGTAGCCGCGCAGCCGGTCGTCGCGGTAGGTCAGCGCGGTCTGCAGCAGCCGGATCCGGGCCTGCTGCCGCTCGGGGAGCCGGTCCAGCCGCAGCCGGCGGGCGGCCATGTCCAGGGACACGGTGGAGACGTCGGCGCCCACGATCTCGGTGAAGCGCCGGTCACGCATCAGCTCGGTGAGCAGCGCGCCGGGGCCGCAGCCGAGGTCCAGGACCCGGCTCGCGCCGGCCTCGGCCAGCTGCCGGACGACCGCGGTGCGGCGCAGGGCGGCCAGCGACTCGGGCCGGGGCGCGGGCTCGATGACGGAGTCGGTGTCGGTGTCGACCACCTCCGAGAGCCGGGACAGGGCCTCGTTCGTCAGCGACGTGCGGTGCGCGAGGTACCGCCGGGCGATGACCGCCTTCGCCGGATGCTCGGCCAGCCACCCGGTCCCCGCCCGCAGCAGCTTCTCCACCTCGTCGGAGGACACCCAGTAGTGCTTCGCGTCGTCGAGGACCGGCAGCAGCACGTAGACGTGGTTGAGCGCGTCCGCGAGCCGCAGGGTCCCGCGCAGCGTCAGGTCGACGTACCGGCTGGCACCCCACCCGGGATGCGCCGCGTCCAGTGGGATCGGGGTCGCCTCGACGGTCCAGCCGAGCGGCCCGAAGAACGCCGCCGCGTCGCCCTTGCAGCGCAGCGCCGGGATCCGCAGCTCGAGGGGAATCGGCCCGGCGGCGAGCTCCGGCCGGTCGCGGGAGTCGCCGCGCAGCGCGGTGCGCAGCACCCGGCCCAGCGCCGCGGCCAGCAGGCTCGACGCGGCATACGGCCGGTCGTTGACGTGCTGCCGCAGCGTGAAGGTGTCCGGCTGCTTCGACGTCCGTGCCGCACCCGGATCCGCTTCCAGCAGGAGCGCCGCGGTGCAGCGGTCCTCGGTCGCCTCCGGATAGAAGACATGCGCCGTGCCGCCGCTGACCTCGAACGACTGCAGTCTGTCGGGATGCTTCACGAGCAGGTAGCCGAGGTCGGTGGCCGGACGATGGGTGGTGGTGATGGTCAGCAGCACGCCGTCATCGTCGCGTTCGGATTATCGGTGGGTCAGGCGGTTTTGCCCGGCGTACAGTCGACTTCATGGCGACGGTGCCGACCGTGCACTGGCACCGGTTGGGTGACGGCCGGGTGCAGTGTGACGTCTGTCCGAGAGCCTGCCGGCTACATGAGGGGCAGCGCGGCTTCTGCTTCGTCCGGCAGTGTGAGGGCGACGAGATCGTCCTCACCACGTATGGCCGCTCGTCCGGGTTCTGCGTCGACCCGGTCGAGAAGAAGCCACTCAACCACTTCCTGCCCGGCTCGCCGGTGCTGTCGTTCGGCACCGCCGGCTGCAACCTCGGCTGCCGCTTCTGCCAGAACTGGGACATCTCCAAGAGCCGCGAGATCGACACCCTCGCCGCGGCGGCCGGCCCGGAGCAGCTCGCCGAGACGGCGAAACGGCTCGGCTGCCGGTCGGTCGCGTTCACCTACAACGACCCAGTCATCTTCATGGAATACGCGATGGACGTCGCCGACGCCTGCCGCGCGGTCGGGATCAAGGCGGTCGCGGTGTCCGCCGGCTACATGAACCCCGCGCCGCGCGAGGAGTTCTACCGGCACATCGACGCCGCGAACATCGACCTCAAGGCCTTCAGCGAGAAGTTCTACGAGAAGGTGACCTTCGCCCGCCTCGACGCGGTCCTGTCCACCTTGGAATACCTGCGCGGCACGGACGTGTGGCTGGAGATCACGACGCTGCTCATCCCGGGCCAGAACGACGGCGACGACGAGTTGCGCCGCCAGTGCGACTGGCTGCTGGAGCACCTCGGCACCGACGTCCCGCTGCACTTCTCCGCGTTCCACCCCGACTTCAAGATGCGCGACATCCCGCACACGCCACCGGAGACGCTGTCCCGGGCCCGGCGGATCGCCCTGGACGCCGGCCTGCGGTTCGTCTACACCGGCAACGTCCACGACCCCGACGGCCAGACCACGCACTGCCCGGGCTGCGCAGCGCCGGTCGTCGTCCGCGACTGGTACGACCTGCGCGCCTACCACCTGACCGACGACGGCCACTGCGTCCACTGCGGAACGCAGCTGCCCGGCGTGTTCGACGGTCCGGCCGGCGACTGGGGCCGCCGCCGGCTCCCGGTGATGGTGTCGTGACGCGCCCGGCAGCGGTGGCGGGCACGTTCTATCCGGCGGACCGCGACGAGCTCGCCACGCTGATCGACACGCTGCTCGACGGCGCCCCCGCGCCTGCGTCGGCCACCACGGCGGCGGCCTATGTCGTGCCGCACGCCGGCTACCGCTGGTCCGGCCCCACCGCCGCGCACGTGTACCGCGAGCTGCGCGACCGGGCCGAGCCCTGCGACCGGGCCGTCGTGCTCGGCCCCGCCCACCACGTCCCGCTGCGGGGCGCCGCCGTGCCCACCACGACGGCCTGGGCCAGCCCGCTCGGCCCGATCGACATCGACCTGGAAGCCGCCCAGCTGATCGTCGACCGGGGACTCGCCGTCGCCGACGACGGGCCGCACGCGCCTGAGCACTCCATCGAGGTGCAGGTGCCGCTGTTGCTGGCCGTACACATCCGGAAAATGCTGCCAATTCTGGTTGGGCCGGGCGATCCGGCGGCGACCGCCGCGCTGCTCGACGCGGTCGCCGGATCCGGCACGGTGGTGTTGTGCAGCACCGACCTGTCGCACTACCTCGACGAGGCGCAGGCCAGGCGGCGTGATGCCGCGACCGCGGCGGCCATCGGCGACCTGGCCCCGGGGCGGATCGGCGACAGCGACGCCTGCGGCCGGCACGCGTTGCGAGGGCTGCTCACCTGGGCCCGGCACCGGGCGCTGTGGGCGGAGCGGCTCGCCCTCGCCACCTCCGCGGACACCGGCGGGCCGAAGGACAGGGTCGTCGGCTATCCGGCGTTCCGCATGTCTCTATAGACGGCTGCGGCGGCTTCGACCGTTGCACGCGGAATGTCCAGAAATTGCCGCACGAACGGGCGACCACGATCGTGGAGACCGCTCACGTCTGGTGCGGTGAGGGCGCCTGCGCACGGCGCCGGAACTGGAGACGGGGATGTCAGCGATTGCGGCAGCACCGGACAACGGCACCGCGACCTGGGCGCCGATGACCCGCGAGCAGCGCGAACAGTTCGACGCGGACGGCTACCTGGTGCTCAAGGGCGTGCTCAGCCCGGACGAGGTGCGCCACTACGCATCGGTGCTCGAGACCGCCCACCGGCAGCACCCCCGCGCCGCGGACGGCTCGCTGCACCTGCTCAGCCCGGTCACGAACTACCCGGACCTGGTCGACCTGATCGATCACCCGGCGACGTTTCCGCTGGTTTGGTCGATCCTCGGGTGGAACGTGCACATCTACCACTCGCACCTCGACGTGCACCCTCCACTGGCCGCGCCGAAGCCGGACTGGTGGCACTGGCACCAGGACGGCGGCCGGCAGAACCGCGAGCTGGAGACCGACCCGCGGCCCCGGCTGTCGGTGAAACTCGCCTACTGGCTGTCCGACGTCTCGGCGCCCGGCCGGGGCAACCTGACCCTGGTCCCGGGCAGCCACCGCACCAACTGGCTGCCCGGCCCGCCGACCCGCGACGTGCCGTGGCCGACGCCGGACGGCGCGCGGCAGGTCGCCGTCGACGCCGGTGACGTCGTGTTCTTCGACCGGCGGATCTGGCACGCGCGGTCGGACAACCTCTCCGAGATCACCCGCAAGTGCGTGTTCCTGGGGTACACGTACCGCTGGATCGCCATCCGCGACGACGTCGACGGCCTGCCGGACCGGCCCTGGTGGTCCGGGCTCAACCCGGTCCAGCAGCAGCTGCTCGGCGGCGTCGGCAACACCGGCGGCGGGCACGGCCACGACAACGGCACCGACGGCGACCACCACTGGGGGCACTACCCGCACACCACGCCGCTGTACGAGGCGCTGCGCGACCGCGGGCTGTTGGATCCCAACCACCCTCCGTTGATTCCCTGAGCTTTTCCGGGCATTCGCAATGGTTCCCTCCCTTGACTCGTCATTAGGGTCAGGGGAGGGGGGTCGGATTGACGTTCGAGGAGTTCGTCGAGGCGCGGTTGCAGGCTCTGCTGCGCTATGCGGTCATGCTCACCGGCGATCCGCACACCGCGCAGGATCTCGTGCAGGAGACGATGATCCGGGCGCAGGTGAAGTGGCGCCGGATCACCGCCGCCAGCGTGCCCGAGCACTACGTCAAGCGCATGCTCACGAATGCCTACATCGACCTGCACCGCGGCTCGTGGTTGCGGCGGGTGGTGCTGCGGGCCGAGCTCCCGGACCAGCTCGGCCCGCCGCCGGTCGCCGACCACGCCGAGGCGTCCGCGGACCGCGATCAGATGTGGCTCTGGCTCGCCCGGCTGCCCAAACGGCAACGGGCCGCATTGGTGCTGCGGTACTACGAGAGCCTCAGCGACGTGGAGATCGCCGAGGTCCTCGACTGCGCGATCGGCACCGTCCGCTCGCTGATCTCCCGGGCCCTCGCGACGCTGCGTGCGGAGGTCGCCCCGGAGCTGATCGGCGACTTCCGATGAGCGACCCTTCCGCGTTCTCCGCCGCGCTTTCCGCCACTTTTGCCCGCCACGAGCAGGATGTGCCCGTCGCCGCGGCGCTGCGGCCGGCGATCGCCGCCGGGGTCCGCAAGCGCCGGGCCCGCCGCCGCTGGAGGATGTCCGGCGCGGTCGCGTTCGTGCTGGCCCTCGCCGGTTCCATGCCGCTGGCGCTACCGGACCGGGTCGTGCCACCGATCCGCACCGAGTCGCTCCTGGCGGCGGGCAGCCCCGACGTCGGCAACTTCCTGCTGCTCGGCACCGACCGGCGACCGGAGGCGGCGGGCGACACCGTGCGCGCCGACGCGATCCTGCTGCTGCACGTCGACGCCGACACCCGCACCGTGTATCAGCTGTCGATCCCCCGTGACGTGCTCGTCGACGTGCCCGGTTTCGGCACGCAGCAGGTCGGCACCGCGTTCGTCTTCGGGGGGTACGAGCTGACCTCCCGCATCGTGGGCAGCCTGCTCGGCGTCCAGATCGACGGCGGCGCGGTCATCGACTTCACCGGCATGCAGCGGGTCACGGAGGCCGTCGGCGGCGTCGACCTGTGCGTCGACCAGCAGACCGTCTCCGCCCACCTCGGCTTCGACCAGTCGACCGAGGGCGTGGTGCCGCTGCGGTCCGGGATGCAGCCCGTCATCTACGAGCCCGGCTGCCGGCACTTCGCCGGCTGGCAGGCCCTGGACTACGTCCGGCAGCGCCAGTCGCTCGCCCACGGCGTCGAGGACCGCGACACGCACGTGCGGCAGTTCCTCGCCGCCCTGGCCCGGCAGCTCGCCGATCCGGTGAAACTCGCCAAGGCGCTGCCGGTCGCGGGGAGCGCCCTTGACCTGCACCTCGGTGACATGTCACTGCCGATGCTGGCCGGCATGCTGGCCGGCTTCGACCATTCGCAGGTGCCCGGGCTGAAACTGCCGGTCGGCCCGGACCGCACGCTGTTGCCTTCCGGGGACGGCCTGGTGGGCGCGCTCCGCAACGGGACCGTGCCGGCCTGGGCCGCGGCCCACCCGCAGTACGTGGGCTGAGGCGTCAGCGGTACTCGTCGTCGATCGCCACCTCGCGGTCCTGTTCGACCGCGTCGTATTCGTTCGCATCCCACGGGTGGACGCGGTTGACCACCTGCCCGAGGTCCTGCGGGTTGGCCGGGAGGGCCTGCTCCGCGGCGTCGGCGGGAGAGGCTTCCGGGTCACGCACGTCGGGGTCGAGCCGGTCGTCGAACGTCAGCAGATCCTCGTCGGGCTGAGTCATGCGTCCTCCCTCGGGTCTCTCCTACCGTACGACCGAATCGGCCGTAACGCTGCCGAGCCGGGCAATTCACCTCGCGCCCACCCTCCCGCCGTACACGTGCCGGGAGCGCTGCGAGATACTCCGTTGCAGGACAGCGCGGTCCTCGACGAGCCGCGCACGCCCGGCTCCAAACACCGCACGATCCAAACAGCCAAGGAGCGCCGTCATGCCCATCGCCTCTCCCGATGTCTACGCCGAGATGCTCGATCGCGCCAAGGCCGGCGCGTTCGCCTACCCGGCGATCAACGTCTCGTCGTCGCAGACGCTGAACGCGGCGCTGCGCGGCTTCGCCGAGGCGGAGAGCGACGGCATCATCCAGGTCTCCACCGGCGGTGCCGAGTACCTCTCGGGCCCGACCGTCAAGGACATGGTCACCGGCTCGGTCGCCTTCGCCGCCTTCGCCCGCGAGGTCGCGAAGAAGTACTCGATCAACGTCGCCCTGCACACCGACCACTGCCCGAAGAACAACCTCGAGAAGTTCGTCCGGCCGCTGCTCGCCATCTCGGCGGAGCGCGTCGCCAAGGGCGAGGAGCCGCTGTTCCAGTCCCACATGTGGGACGGCTCGGCCGTGCCGCTGGGTGAGAACCTGCAGATCGCCGAGGAGCTGCTGGCCCTCACCGCCGCCGCCAAGATCGTGCTGGAGATCGAGGTCGGCGTCGTCGGCGGCGAAGAGGACGGCGTCGTCGGCGCGATCGACGAGAAGCTCTACACCACTGTCGAGGACGGCCTGGCCATGGTCGACGCCCTCGGCCTGGGCGAGAAGGGCCGCTACATGGCCGCCCTGACCTTCGGCAACGTGCACGGCGTCTACAAGCCGGGCAACGTGAAGCTGCGCCCCGAGATCCTCAAGACCATCCAGGACGCGGTCGCCGCCAAGTACGGCAAGGACAAGCCGCTCTCGCTCGTCTTCCACGGCGGCTCCGGCTCGCTGCTCGAGGAGATCCGTGAGGCCCTCGACTACGGCGTGGTCAAGATGAACATCGACACCGACACGCAGTACGCGTTCACCCGCCCCGTCGCGGCCCACATGTTCAGCAACTACGACGGTGTGCTGAAGATCGACGGCGAGGTCGGCAACAAGAAGGCCTATGACCCGCGCGCCTGGGGCAAGGCGGCCGAGGCCGGCCTGGCGCAGCGCGTCGTCGAGGCCTGCGAGCACCTCCGCTCGACCGGCACCACGCTGTCCAAGTAGTTCGCTCCGCTCCGTTTCGCGCTGTGCTGCGTTGCGGAAGGCCCGGCTCCTCGCTCGGAGGTGCCGGGCCTTTTCCGTGCTGATGTCCGGATTGACCTCTCGTCGGCGTGCGCTGCGCCGGGAGTGGATCTTCCCGGTGATCGAAGTCGCTGGCCGGCTGTTCGCGCGGCCGGGCCGCGACTTCGATCACGACGGTGGTGGTCGGATGGCCGGGTGGCTAGGCGGTGAGGAGGTCGGCGGCCTCGGCGACGTCGTCGGTGATGTGCAGCAGTTCCCGCAGGTCGCCGACCGGGGACGCGGCCAGCAGCGGCTCCAGCAGGCCACGGATCGGCAGGCGCTCGGTCCAGTGCTCGACGCCGAGGAAGATGAACGGGCCGCTGCCGCCGTCGGTGGCGTAGAACGTCTTCGTCGCGGCCTGGAAGACCTCCTGGACCGTGCCCGCCATGCCCGGCGCGAAGACGATCCCGCCCCGCGACAGGCGCAGGATCGTGTCCTCGCGGATCGCGTTGGAGAAGTACTTCGCGATCTTCGCGGCGAAGAGGTTGGCCGGCTCATGGCCGTACAGCCAGGTCGGGATCGCCAGCCCGCCGCGGCGGGCCCAGGTCACCGGGTCGACGGCGACCTGGTCCGCGGGCTCGACGGAGTCCGGGGTCGGGGGGACCGGCTGGGCGAACGCGGCCCGGACGTCCAGCGCCGCTCGCGTGAACGGGTCGTGGTCGTGGAAGTCGGGGGCCACCGCGAGGCGGTCGATCGCCTCGGCGAGCGTGTCCAGCGGCTGGTCGGCGAGGAAGGCGCCCAGGTTGGCGGCCTCCATGACGCCGGGGCCGCCGCCGGTCACCACCAGCCGGTCCGCGCCGGCCAGGCGCCAGGCCAGCTCGGCGGCGTTGCGGTAGTCGGGCGCGCCGCGCAGGACGGCGTGGCCGCCCATGATTCCGATCGCGGCGGCCGGTCCCCGGGCGCCGATCCAGCCGGCGGTCACGTTGGCCAACGCGTTGTCGATGCCGGAGTCGTGCATCCGTTGCACTATCGCCTCACGGATCTCCGGCGTGGCTCCCCCGGTCGCGCGGAAGTGCTCGTAGACCAGCGTGTCGAACATGCCGGCGAACCCGTCGGACTCGAAGCCGGCGGCGAGGTCGTCCGGCACGTACAGCTGCGACGGGTGCGTCGGGTACGGCACGCCGACGAACTCGGGGACCACCACGGCCCGGCGCAGCAGCAGGTCGACGACCGCGTCCAGGGCCGCGAAGTGGCACCCGATGAACAGGGTGTCCCGCACCTCAACGGTGGACAGGTCGATGGCGGACAGGTCGAGACCCTGCACGATCTTGGTGGCCAGCGAACCGGTGCGCAGGTGGAACAGCAGCTCCTCCGGCGACTCGATCTCGTCCGGCGAGTGATCGTGCAGCGCTACCACGTCTGGCGGGGGCGGTGTGGGCACCCAGTCATCTTGCCAGTCCCCACAAAGGGCGATGACCCGACCGTGAAGATCGGGCCATCGCGTAACCGGGTCCTGGGGAGGCTCCGGACTTCCCTTTCTAGTACCTGCACGAACCGGGCACACCCCCCGGTCGCGGGACGTACCCTCCACCGTTCAGCCAACCTGGTTGAATGGCTGGATGCAGAACCTGCTGCCACAGCCATCACCGACGCTGCTTCCCGCCGAGCCCGAGGCCGCCGCGAAGCTCGCCGCCGCCGCCGGTTCCGAGAAGGACGTCAAGGATGTCGCCGCGGCCCATCCTTCGTTCAGCGCCGCCTGGGCCGAGCTCGCCGAAATCGCCCTCGCCGACGGCGAGCCGGTGACGGCCTATGCCTACGCCCGCACCGGCTACCACCGCGGCCTCGACCAGCTGCGCCGCAGCGGCTGGCGCGGGGCCGGTCCCGTGCCGTGGTCGCACGAGCCCAACCGTGGCTTCCTGCGGGCCTTGAGCGCGCTCGGCCTGGCCGCCGAGTCGATCGGGGAGTCCGAGGAGGCCGAGCGCTGCGCCCAGTTCCTCAACGACAGCGACCCGGCCGCCACGGCCGCCCTCCGCTAGGTCAGAGTCCTTCCGCGATGGCCGCGGCGACCTTCAACCAGGCGTCGCGGCTCGCGGACGTCAGTCCCGCGTAGCGGATCGGCTCTCCGGAGTCGATGAAGCGTTCGTACGGCGCCAGCAGCACCGTCCTGGTCCGCGCCGCGAAGTGCCGGGTGATCGCCGGGACGTCGAGGTGCCGGCGGCTCGGCGGCATCGACACCACGGTCACCGCCTGCCGGACCAGCCGCTGGCGGCCGTGCTGCTCCAGGTGGTCCAGCATCCTCGACGCCGTCTCCGCGGAGTCGTTCCGGGCCGACATCGTCACCACCAGCTGGTCGGTCGCGTCGATCGCGGCCTGCCAGTTCTCCGCGCGGACGTTGTTGCCGGTGTCGACCACGATCAGCTTGTAGAACCGGCTGACCACCTCCCGGATCTCCCCGAACGACAGCGCCGTGAGCATCTCGCCGGCCGTCGCGGACTCGTCGCTGGCGAGCACGTCGAACATGCCCTCGCCCTGCGCCCGCAGGTACTGCGACAGGTCACCGACCCGGCCCTGCGCGCCCTTGAAGTGGTTCAGGTCCCGCAGCAGGTCACGCACCGTGCGGGAGTGGAAGTCCTGCTGCGCCCGCATGCCGAGGGTGCCCTGGGTCTCGTTGTTGTCCCAGGCCAGCACGTATCCGCCGCGCTTCTGCCCGAACGTCATCGCCAGCAGCAGCACCGCGACGGTCTTGCCGGCGCCGCCCTTCGGGTTGACCACGGTCACCTGCCGCAGGCCGCCGAAGTTGCGCCGCACGAGGTCGACGTCGTGCCGGTACTCCTGCTCCCGCCGCCCCGGCCCGAACGACAGCATGCCGAGCGTGCCCTTGGACATCACGCCCCGCACGCCCCGCGTGGCGTTCGGGTCGACCGGCCGGTACTGCCGGCGCCGGGCGAACTCCTCCGCGGTCGGCGTGCTGCCGTCCGACCAGGTCAACTCCGGCGGTGCCGTGGTCGGCGGCCGGTGCAGGAGCGGCGGCGGGTCCGTCGGCGGCACCCCCGGCACGGGCTGGCCGGGCGCACCGGGAAGGTCCGGAAACGCCGGCTGCGTGGGCTGGACCGGCGGCGCGGAGTGTCCGGTCGTCGGCGCCGGTCCGGGGTACGCCGGTGGCGCCGCGTGCGGGGGCGGTGCCGCATGCGTCGGGGGCGCCGGCGGCGCGGTGTACGGCGGGTCGGCGGACGGCGGACCGTAGGTGTCCGGCGCGGCGGGTGGCGGAGCCGCATGCGGGGGCGGCACCGGCTGCGGGGGGTGCATGACCGGCGGCCGGGGCACGGCCACACCGTTGGTCGGCGGTGCGCCGGACCCGGGCGTGGAGGTCGCGCCCCGAACGGGCCCGCCCGAGACGGGAATGGCCGCGGCACCGGCGACCGGGATGGCGGTCGAGCCGGAGAGCGGCACCGCCGCGGTCCCGGCGGCCGGCGATCGGACCGGGGCGCCGGACACCGGCACGTGCGGGACCGGCTGGCCGTGTTGGATCCCGCCGCCGTGCTGATCGCCATGCGCCGGCGGTGCCTCGAGCCACGGCCCGGGAGGCCCGACGTCACCGTCGGGCTGCTGCCCGGCCGGTCGGCCGGACCAGGCGAGACCCGGCCCACCGGGCGGCTGCGACCACGGCGACCCGACATGCTCGCTCGCCTCACCCGGCGAACCACCCGGCCGGTCAGCGCCGGTGGCGGTCGGCTGGCCGGTGCCCGCCTCCGGGATGTACAGGACCTCGGTGCCGTCAGCGTTGTCTGCGGACTGCGTCGGGCCCGTGGTGACGGGCCGTTCGGTGCGCCGCCCCGAGATGGTCTCATCCGGCGGCCAGAGTGCGTCGCTCACAGTTGGTCCCCTCCCGCGCTCTCCCACCGTATGCGAGTCCGCACAGTATGCGTAGATGGCGACGTCAGGGCACGTAGACGGCCCAGGCGGCGCGCTCCATCCACCACGACCGCTTCCTGGTCAGGGTGCCTTCGGCGCCGTCGTCGACGAACGGGACGTCGGTGCGGGGGGTGATCGCGACCGCGCGGCCGTGCGCCCGCCGGACCTCGATCTCGACCCGGGGGCGGCGGAACAGCGACCGGGAGGCCCGCGGCACCGCGACGGCCACGTCCAGGACGCCGTCGCTCATGTCGGGGGACAGCACGAGCGGCAGGCCGTCGACCGTCGCATACCGCGAGGCGTTGGCGACCACGGACATGAGGACGGGCTCGGTGCCGTCGGCGAGGACGGCGTCGTCGACCTCCACCCGGGCCAGGAACGTGCTGGCCGAGCCGCTCGCGTCGACCCCGCCGACCAGGACGCCGTCGAGGGTGACCGAGCCGGCGTCGTTGCGGAGCAGGTCGAGACGGCGGACGTTGCCGCCGAGGACGGCCGCGGCGACGTCGGCCGGGGTGCGGGGCAGGCCGAGCCGGGTGACGAGGTCGGTCGAGTCGGGGCCAAGCGGCAGGACGCCGATCGGCGGCAGGTCCGGCAGGGTCCGGTCGTCCGGGATCGCCTCCGCGGCGAGCGACCGCTTGCTGGGCGCCGGCGCGTACATCCTGACCAGGCGCCGCAGCACCGCCCGGAGCTGCCCGTCGGCGGCGGTGGCCACGATCAGCCGCACGTCGGGCAGGGCCTTCAGCGCGGCGTCGATCTCGGCGTCGGTGTGCGCGACGACGGTCTCGACCTGGACGCTTGCGGTGCGCAGCGCGTCGCGACAGGCAAGAATAGGAGTACGCGTGCCGCACGCGCCGTTATCGCAGGCACAAGACGTGCCTTCGCCGAGCGCGAGCACCACCACGTCGACCACCGTTGTCAACCTGCCTTTCACGCGGTTGTTAGCCTGGCACCCCGGGCGACCCGCTGGGGCGCCCGACCCTTTGGAGAGGGCAACAGACGATGCCAGCGATCGTGCTCATCGGCGCACAGTGGGGCGACGAGGGCAAGGGCAAGGTTACCGACATGATTGGCGGCGACGTCGACTACGTCGTGCGCTACTCCGGCGGCAATAACGCGGGTCACACCGTGGTGACGCCGGATGGACAGAAGTTTGCGCTGCACCTCATGCCGTCGGGGGCCCTGTGGCCCAACGCGGCGATCGTCATCGGCAACGGGGTCGTGATCGACCCGAAGGTCTTGCTGATCGAGATCGACGGGCTGGCCGAGCGCGGCGTCGATGTGTCCCGCCTGATGATATCGGGTGACGCACACCTCATCATGCCGCATCACCGGGCTCTGGACCGGGTCGTCGAGCGCTACCTCGGCTCGTCGCGGATCGGCACGACCGGCCGCGGCATCGGTCCCGCCTATGGCGACAAGGTCGCCCGCATGGGCATCCGGGTCCAGGACCTGCTCGACCCGGGCATCCTGCGCAAGAAGCTCGAGATCGTGCTGCGCGAGCGCAACCAGGTCCTCTTCAAGGTGTACAACCGCAAGGAGATCGACGTCGACGCGACGGTTGAGGAGTACCTCACCTACGCGGAGCGCCTGCGGCCCTACATCACCGACACCCGTCAGGTGCTGTGGAAGGGCCTGGAGGAGGGCCGCACGGTCCTGCTCGAGGGCGCCCAGGCGACGATGCTCGACATGGACCACGGCACGTATCCGTTCGTGACCTCGTCCAACCCGACCGCGGGCGGCGCCTGCGTCGGTGCGGGCGTGCCGCCGACCGCGATCACCCAGGTGATCGGCGTGACCAAGGCCTACACCACCCGCGTCGGCTCGGGCCCGTTCCCGACGGAGCTGTTCGACGACTTCGGCGTGCACCTGCGCAAGATCGGCCGGGAGTACGGCACCACGACCGGCCGTGAGCGGCGCACCGGCTGGTACGACGCGGTCGTCGCCAGGTACGCGACCAGGCTCAACGGCATCACGGACCTGGTCGTCACCAAGCTCGACGTGCTCTCCGGCCTGGAGACGGTGCCGATCTGCGTGGCGTACGAGGTCGACGGCAAGCGCACCGACGAGATGCCGATGACGCAGACCGAGTTCCACCACGCGACCCCGATCTACGAGGAGCTCCCCGGCTGGTGGGAGGACATCTCGAAGGCGCGGGCGTTCGGTGACCTGCCGGCCAACGCGCAGCGCTACATCGAGCGGATCGAGGAACTCGCGGGCACCCGCGTGTCGATCGTCGGGGTGGGCCCTGGCCGGGACGAGAACGTGGTCCGTCACAGCCTGCTTTAATCTGTCGCGTGCGCGTAATCCTGCTCGGCTCCGGCGGTCGTGAACACGCGATCGCCGCGGCCCTGGCCGCCGACCCCGCCGTGACCGACCTGATCGTGGCCCCGGGCAACCCGGGCACGGCCGCCATCGCGACGAATGCCGAGGTCGACGCGCTCGACCCGGACGTGGTGGCGGCCCTCGCCGTGGAGCTGGCGGCCGACCTCGTGGTGGTCGGCCCGGAGGCGCCGCTGGTCGCCGGGGTCGCCGACGCGGTCCGCGCGAAGGGCATCGCGTGCTTCGGCCCGTCGCAGGCCGCGGCGCAGCTGGAGGGCTCGAAGGCGTTCGCGAAGGACGTGATGCGGGCGGCGGGCGTGCCCACCGCCCGCTCGTTCGTCTGCACCTCCGCGGCGGAGCTGGCCGAGGCGCTCGACGCGTTCGGCGCGCCCTACGTGGTGAAGGACGACGGCCTGGCCGCCGGTAAGGGCGTCGTCGTCACCGACAGCCGCGACGAGGCCCTCGCGCACGGCGCGGCCTGCGAGCGGGTCGTCGTCGAGGAGTACCTCGCCGGTCCCGAGGTGTCCCTGTTCGTCGTCACCGACGGCACGGCCGCGGTGCCGCTGCAGCCGGCCCAGGACTTCAAGCGCATCGGCGACGGCGACGCCGGCCCCAACACCGGCGGCATGGGCGCGTATTCGCCGCTGCCGTGGGCCCCGGAGGGCCTGGTCGACCAGGTGATGGCGACCGTTGTCCAGCCGACCCTGGCCGAGATGCGCCACCGCGGCACGCCGTTCTCCGGGGTGCTCTATGTCGGCCTGGCACTGACCGCCGACGGGCCGAAGGTCATCGAGTACAACTGCCGCTTCGGTGATCCGGAGACCCAGGTCGTCCTGGCCCGCCTCGAAACTCCCCTCGCCGGGATCCTGCACGCCGCGGCCGTCGGCAGGCTCGCCGAGGACCCGCCGCTGGCGTGGCGCCCGGGCTCGGCCGTGTGCGTGGTCATGGCCAGCGCCGGCTACCCGGAGTCGGCCCGCAAGGGTGACGTCATCACCGGCGCCGACGGCGTCCCCGGTGTCATCCACGCCGGGACCGCCCGCCGCGCCGACGGCGCCCTGGTCACCGCCGGCGGCCGGGTGCTGACCTGCACCGCCACCGGCGACACGCTGGCCGAGGCCCGCGCCGCGGCGTACCGACTCGTCGACGGCGTCACGTTCGACGGTGAGCAGCACCGCACTGACATCGCCCTGGCCGCTCTGCAGGACACCGTGGTGATTCCCGCGAAGTAGGCAACCCCGCGTGGCTCCGCCTCCGTTCACCCGGTGAACCCGAACGGGGAGGGGAGCACGGATGTCGACCGAGCAGGCCTACCGCGACTATGTCGCGGGCAACCTGGACCGCCTGCGCCGCACCGCCTACCTGCTGTGCGGCGACTGGCACCTGGCCGACGACCTGACGTCGACGGTGCTGGTGAAGCTGCTGCGGCACTGGAAGCGCGCGGCGGCGATGGAGCACCGCGACGCCTACGTGCGACGCATGCTCATGTCCGCCTGGCTGGACGAGCGGCGGCGCCCGTGGCGGCGCGAGTCGTCCACCGACCAGCTGCCGGACCGGACCGCCGCGGCTGCCGACGCCGACCGGCGGCTCGACGTGCTCTCCCTCCTCGCCGGGCTGCCCCCGCGCCGCCGGGCCGTGCTGGTCCTGCGGTACTTCTGCGACCTGTCCGTCGAGGAGACCGCACAGGCGCTCGGCTGCAGCGAGGGCACCGTGAAGAGCCAGGCCGCCCGGGCGTTGGAGTCGCTGCGGGCCGGCCTCGAGGAGGGAGACCCGCTGTGGATCTGACCCAGGCCATGCTCGCAGCCACCGCGAATCCGCCACCCACCGGCATCGACGTCGACCAGCTGATCACCGGCGAGCGCCGGCGGACCCGCCGCCTGCACGCGGTCACCGGGGTCGCGGTCGCCGCCGCGCTGGCGGCCGGGATGGTCGCACTGCCGCAGTTGCTGCCGCAGAAGCCGTCCGGTCAGAGCCCGGGCCTGGCCCCGCCGTCGACGGTGGCCGCGGCGACCAGGTCGCCGGCCGCGTGCGTCACGCCGTCGCCGACGGTGAAGGTGCTGCCCGGCGCCAATGTCCCCGCCGAGCCCCCGTTGGTGCCGGTCACCGAGTCCTGCGGCGCGGCGATCGCCCGGCTCAGCGCCGAGCTCACCGTGCTGCTGCCGCGCCTCATCCCCGGCGTCACGTTCACCAACGCCCGCGATGGCAGCCCGCTGCCCGCCCGGTTCGAGAAGGTGGGGGGCCAGCAGATCGGGTACACCGCCGGGTTCAACCTCCCGGGCGGCGTGATGTCGGTGCGGACCGAGGCCGCCGGGGATATCCCCGCGCAGTTCCGCGCCTTCGCCGAGAAGGAGTGCGGCGTTCCGGAGGCGAAGTGCCGGCCCGCCACGATCGGCGGCAGCGAACTGCTGATCCGCAACGACGTGGCGGGCGGCTACGGCATCGACGTCTGGGCGGTCCGGCCCGACGGCACGACGCTGATGGCGTTGACCCGCGCGAGGGACCCCGGCCGGCCGACGCCGGTCACCGAGCAGCAGCTCATCGACCTGGTCATGACTCCGGAGTTGACGATGTACCCCTGAGCCTCAGTCGGTGTGGAGCTGGCGGCGCACGACTTTGCCGGTCGCGTTGCGGGGGAGCGCGGCGACGAAGTACACGTCGCGCGGCACGGAGAACCGGGCCAGCCGGTGCCGGACGTACTCCCGCACCGCGTCCGGGTCGACGTACTCGCCGTCGTGCAGGGCGATCCACGCCGCCAGGCGCTGGCCCCACTCCTCGTCGGGTACCCCGGCCACCGCCACCTCACGGACCTGTGGCAGCTCGGCGATCACGTCCTCGACCGAGGCCGGGTACACGTTCTCGCCGCCGGAGATGACCATGTCGTCCTCGCGTCCGTCGACGAAGAGCAGGCCGTCGGCGGACAGGTGGCCGAGATCGCCGGTGCCCAGCAGGTCGCCGTGCGATTCGCGGCCGGTGCCGTTGGTGTAGCCCTCGAAGAGCATGTCGTTGCCGACGAAGATCCGCCCGATGACGCCGGTCGGGAGTTCGGTGCCGCTGTCGGACAGGATCGCGACCCGGGTGCCGCGCGGCGGGCGCCCGGCGGTGCCGGGCGCGGCCCGGAGCTCCTCCGGCGTGGCGATCGACGCCCAGGACGCCTCGGTGGAGCCGTACAGGTTGTACAGGACCGGCCCGTGCACCTCCATGAAGCGCGAGGCGAGCGGCCCGGTGAGCGCCGAGCCCGACGTCGCCGCGACCCGCAGCGTCGGCATGGGCGCGGGCGCCTCGAGCAGTCGTTGCAGCATCACCGGCACCGCGAACAGCGACGTGCACCCTATGGCGTTCACCGCGTCCACAGTGGACCGCGGGGTGAAGCGGCGGGCGACCACGATCGTGCCCCGCAACGCCAGGCACAGCTGGAGCGCGGCCAGCCCCCAGGTGTGGAACAGCGGCGCGGCCACGAACATCCGCTCGCCGGCGAAGAGCGGGATGCGGGACACGACCGAGGCGAGCGGTCCGAGCCCCGACGGGTTGCGCCGGCGGGCCCCCTTCGGCGCGCCGGTCGTGCCGGACGTCAGCACGACCACAGAACCGGCCACGGCCGGCGGCTCAAGCTCGGCGGACGGCGCCCGGTGGATCAGCCCCGCGGTCTTCGACATCGCCAGCCGGGGCAGGTGCAGGGGCGCGGCGGCGAGCATGCCGAGCAGGTCGTCGTCGTGCACGAGCAGGGTCAGGGACTGGTCGTGCGCCACCGCCTCGAGCTGGGTGTTGCCGAGGCCGGTGTTGACGAGGACGGCCTGCGCGCCGAGCGCGATCAGGGCGAGCATCGCCTCGACCATGCCGGCGGAGTTGTTGCACAGCAGGCCGACCCGGTCGCCGGCGCGCACGCCGTGCTCGGCCCGCAGGGCGTTGGCGAGCCGGCGGACCCGCAGGTCGAGCTCGGCGTAGGTGATCTGGCGGTCCTCGTCGACGACCGCGATCCGGTCGGGGTCGCGCGCGGCCGTCGAGCGCATCTCGCCGTACAGGCCGAAGCCCCAGCGGCGCAGGGCGTTGAGCTGGCGCACGATGCGTGCGGGGCTGCCTGGGTGGAGCAGCTTCCGGCTGGCCATCGTGCGCAGGATGAACGGCGTGTCCATGTCTCCCCTTTGAAACGGCGGCGGCCCCTGGCAGAGGGCCGCCGCCGTAAGTCAGCGGATGTAGGTGCCGGAAATTGCGCGGGCGACCACCAGTCTCTGGATCTCGCTGGTGCCCTCGAAGATCGTGTAGATCTTGGCGTCGCGGAACCAACGCTCGACCGGGTGCTCCCGCAGGAAGCCGGCCCCGCCCAGGATCTGCACGGCCTTCTCGGTCACCGCCACGGCGACCTCGCCGGCCTTGAGCTTGCTCATCGAACCCTCGCCGGCCTCGAACGGGCGGTTGTTGCGCCCCATCCAGGCGGCCCGCCAGACCAGCAGGCGGGCGGCGTCGATCTCCATGCGCATGTCCGCGAGGGCAAACGCGATCGCCTGGTTCTCGATGATCGGCCGGCCGAACTGCACCCTTCCTTTGGCGTATTCGAGGGCGTACTCGTACGCGGCGCGGGCCACGCCGAGCGCCTGCGCCCCGACCGCCGGCCGGGACAGCTCGAACGTGCGCATCGCGGCCTGCCCCTGGGCCTTGCGTCCCTCCCGGGCGCGGGCCAGCCGGGCATCGAGCGCCTCCTTGCCACCGAGCAGGCACCGGCCCGGCACCCGCACGTCGTCCAGGAACACGTCGGCGGTGTGGGAGGCGCGCAGGCCGAGCTTCTTGAGTTTCCTGCTGCCGTTGAGTCCAGGTGTGCCGGGTGGCACGACGAACGCGGCCTGCCCGCGGGATCCCAGCTCGGGCTCGATGCTCGCGGTCACGACGTGCACGTTGGCGATGCCGCCGTTGGTCGCAAATGCCTTCTGGCCGCTGATGACCCACTCGTCGGTTGCCTCGTCGTAGCGCGCCCGGGTCTTCATCGAGCCTACATCGGAGCCGGCCTCCGGCTCAGTGGTGCAGAACGCGGCGACCTTGGGCTCGGCCGCGTCGCCGAAGCACTGCGGGACCCATTCGAGCATCTGGTCGGGAGTGCCGGTGGCGTAGATCGCGGCGACCGCGAGGCTGGTGCCGAAGATCGCCAGGCCGATGCCGGCGTCGCCCCAGAAGAGCTCCTCGTTGGACAGGCACAGCGACAGCCCGGTGGGGTCGGCCCAGGTGTTGGCGAGGAACTCGAAGCCGTAGAGGCCGATCTTCGCCGCCTCCTGGATCACCGGCCAGGGGGTCTCCTCGCGGGCGTCCCACTCCGCGGCGGCTGGGCGCACGACGTCGGCGGCGAAGCCGTGCACCCAGTCGCGGAGGTCCCGTTGCTCCTCGTTCAGATCGAGCGAGAACTCGGGCATGTGCGCAGTCCTTTCTGGTCGACGCCGGAGGCGCTGGACTTCAGGCCTTCGGGATGTCGAACAGGTTGGCGATGTTGGCGGCCAGGCCCAGGTCGCCCTTGGCCTTGAGCTTGCCGGTCATGAACATCATCATGGGGTTGCCGGCACCGGAGACGACCTTGAGAAAGTCCACGGGACCGACGGTGATCGCGAGCTTCGGCTCCTGGTCGGGGCTCGGCGAGAGCACGCAGGTGCCGTCGGCGATGACCAGCTCGTAGGTCTCGGCGCCGCCGTCGGGCGCGCCGGTGATCGTCCAGTGGATGATCGCGTTGGTCGAGCCGGCGCGGTCGGCGCGGAACAGCTCCGGGAAGCGGGCGAAGATCGTGTCGAGGATCGCCTTGCGCTGCGGGCCCGCCATGAGCTCGCCCAGCTGTGCGTCGGAGGCGCCCTTCACGAGCTGCGCGAACTGCTTCGGGTCGACGTTGTTGAAGTCGCCCAGGGCGTCGAGGTCGGCCATGTCGGTTTCCTTCGTTCACGGAGATAAGCTACTGACGCGTAACCTTACGCACGAGTAGGTAAGGTGACAAGGTGCTGAAACGACTTCCGCGGGTGGTGCGCGAACAGCAGATGCTGGACGCCGCGGTGCGCGTCTTCTCCCATCGCGGCTTCCACGCCGCGTCCATGGACGAGATCGCGGAGGTCGCCGGCATCTCCAAACCGATGGTCTACGCGTATCTCGGCACCAAGGACGAACTGTTCGTCGCGTGCCTGCACCGCGAGGCCACCAGGTTGATGGAGGCGGTGGCGGCCGGGGTGCTGCCCACCGCGAAGCCCGACGAGCAGCTGTGGCACGGGCTGCGGGCGTTCTTCACCTTCGTCGGCGACCACCGCGACGGGTGGCGGGTGCTCTACCGGCAGGCCCGCAGCGAGCCGCACTTCGCGGGCGAGCTGGCCGGGATGCGGGCGAGGATCGTCGAGGTGGTGGCCGGGCTGCTGGCGAGCGCCGCCACGGCCGCGGAGGTCCCGGGCCGGCCGGGCGACTTCACCGCGATGGCCTACGCCTACGTCGGTGCGGCCGAGTCCCTGGCGGACTGGCTCGCCGACCACGAGGAGGAGGACCCCGACCACACCGCGACGCGGATGATGAACTTCGTCTGGGTCGGGGCCGACTCGCTCCTGCAGGGCCGCGTCTGGCGCGCTTAGACCTGCTCCGCCGGGTTGGACAGGGTGCGGACCTGGACCCTGCGGGTCCGTGACGCCGCCACCGCGGACACCGGCCGGATCGACACCTGGTCGCTGACCCTGTAACGGTTCCTTGCACGCGAAAGGCGCCACCCGCGATCCGGGTGGCGCCTTCCGGTGCTTCAGTCGGGGCGGGTGCGCAGGTATTCCTCGAGGCTCGGCAGGCCCGCGGTGTGCACCACAGTCGCGATCAAGAGCACCACCACGACCGCGACCAGCGTGGCGACCTGGATCAGCGTGCGGTGTTTCTGCGGCGCGTAGGCCAGTCCCGCGGCGACCAGGGCGCCGGTAGCGAGGCCGCCAAGGTGCCCGGTGATCGAGATGCCCGGCACGCTGAACGTCAGCACCAGGTTGATCACCAGGACCGGCACGACACCGGCGATGCTGCGGCGCATCTTGCGCAGGACCACGATCAAGGCGCCGAACAGGCCGTAGATTGCCCCCGAGGCGCCGGCGGTCAGGCTCTCCGGCGGGGCCAGCAGGTAGGTCACGACACTGCCGCCCAGCCCGGCCACCATGTACAGGCCGAGGAACCGGACCCGGCCCAGGGCGGCCTCCAGCGGCCGGCCCAGCACCCACAGCGCCCACATGTTCATCAGCAGGTGGAACACGCCGTAGTGCAGGAACATCGAGGTGACGAGGCGGTAGTACTCGCCACCTGCCATCCCGCCGTTGTTGAACCGGATGGTGTCGGCGGTCACCGGCTCGTAGCCGTAGGTGATCAGCGCGCCCCACTCGTGCAGCGGCGTGCTGCCCCCGAACAGGCCGCCGAGGCCGCCGCCGGCGACGGACTCGGCGCTGCCGGAGCTGATGACCGAGGCGATGAACACCAGCACGTTGATGACGATCAGCGTGATCGTCACCGTGCCGGCGATTCCCTCGCGGCCGCCGCCGAACGCGGTCCGCACCGGGCGCTGCGATCTGGCACCCTCGCGGACGCACTCCGGACACTGGAAGCCGACCGACGCCTCATTCATACAATTCGGGCAGATCGGCCGGTCGCAGCGGGTGCACCGGACATACGTCTCGCGGTCTGGGTGCCGATAGCAGTGGGGGACCACGTTCGCCGACGGCTGAGTCATGCCGACAAGGTTAGCGAGCCTTTTATGAGACCCGTTCGATGTCGACCCGCTCGATCACGATGTCCTGGCGGGGACGGTCCATCTGGCCCGTCTGCGTCCCGCCGATCTGCTGCACGACCTTCTTCGAGTCGTCGTCGGTGACCTCACCGAAGATGGTGTGCTTGCCGTTGAGGTGCGGCGTCGGGCCGAGCGTGATGAAGAACTGCGAGCCGTTGGTGCCCTGACCGAAGCGGATGCCCGCATTGGCCATGGCCAGCAGGAACGGCCGGTTGAAGTGCAGCTCGGGGTGGATCTCGTCGTTGAAGTTGAAGCCCGGACCGCCGGTGCCGGTGCCCGTCGGGTCGCCACCCTGGATCATGAAGCCGTCGATCACGCGGTGGAAGATGACGCCGTTGTAGTACGGGCCCTTGCCCGGCTCGCCCGTGCGCGGGTCGGTGTATTCCTTGCTGCCCTCGGCGAGCTCCACGAAGTTGCGAACGGTCTTCGGGGCGTGGTTGGGGAACAGCTCCAGCCGGATGGCGCCGACGTTGGTGTGCAGCGTCGCGAACAGTTGCTCGGCCACCAGTTCTCCCTTTCTTTGGTGACATTCCGTCATCACCGTATCGGACGCGGATTCTGGCGGATCCGGGTGTGCGGGCCGTCGGTTCGCGGCAGGATGACCAGCAGCGGACCGGTTCGGAAAGTTCTGCCTGGGTAACCCGGGGAGAACGAGGTTTCGCGGCCATGGAGGTGGAGCAAGTGTTTGGACGTCGTGAGGTGAAGACGCACCGCCGGCTCATGCAGGAGGAGCTCGGTGAAAGCCTGGGCCACCTGCGGCTGGCCGCGGCGCACGCCGCCGATGGCGCCTCGGGGGCATTGGCGCCGCGCGTCGAGAACGCCCGGAATGCGGTCAAGCCTGGCCTCGCAAAGGCCGGCGGTGCTGCGGGGACGATCCTCATCATCGCCCGCGACCGTTCGCGCCAGGCGAGCAAGCAGGCCGAGAAGATAGGGCGCAAGGGGAAAGCGAAGATGACGAAGAACGAGAGCCGCAGTCGGTGGCCGATGGCCATCGGTGGGCTGCTGATGGCGGGCGCGGCCGTGGGTGCGGCCACCGCGCTCATGCGGCGCCGGCGGGCCAACCAGGCCTGGGACGAGTACGGCTCGACCCGCACCGCCGGCGACACCGGCTCGATGATCGACTCGGCGAAGTCCACGATGGACGCCGGGGTCGACAAGGCCAAGACGATGGGCGAGGCGGCCAAGGACCGCGCCTCGGACCTGATCGGCAGCAAGAGCACCAACACCGGCCCCTCGGGCAGCGGTGACTACGACAAGCACCCGATGCCGCAGGCCGCGTCGAAGAACAGCCGCTCCTGACGCACGAGCGCGCGGACGGGCCCTCCCCAGCCACGGGGGACGGCCCGTCCGCGTTTCGCTTTGTGCGTCTCTACAGCCAGCCGGATCTTCTGAACGCCCGGTACAGCAGTGCCGACGCCACCACCATCAGCGTCATCACGCCGGGATAGCCGAAGACCCATTTGGTCTCGGGCATGAAGTCGAAGTTCATTCCGTACACGCCGGCGACCGACGTCCATACGGCGGCGATACCGGCCCAGGCCGCGATCTTGCGCATGTCGTTGTTCTGGTCGACGCTCACCTGCGCCAGCCGCGCCTGCAGCACCGAGTTGATCACGTCGTCGAGGTACAACACCTGCTCGACCGTGCGGACCAGATGGTCGTTCACGTCCCGGAAGTAGCGGCGGATCTCCTCCGGCACCTCCGCGAGCTGACCGCTGACCAGACCGGCCAGGGGGCGCTGCAGCGGTAACACCGCGCGCTTGAACTCCATCAGTTCGCGCTTGAGCTGGTACACCCGTTGAATCCGATCGGTGCCCTTGCCCTTGCTGCCCTTGGACGGGCTGAACACCTGGTCCTCGATGATCGCGACGTCCTCCTCGATGGCCGCGACCACCTCCACCATCACGTCGACGACGGTGTCGGCAACGGCATAGGCGACCGCCCACGGCCCCCCGGCGAGGACCTCCCGGCGCCGCTCCAGGTCCGCGCGCACCGGCGTCAACCGGCAGGCGTCACCGTGGCGGACCGTGATGATGAAGTGCTCGCCGATGAACATCAGCACGTCGCCGGTCTCCACGACCTCGCTGCTCTCGGTGAGCTCGTCGTGCTCGACGTATCGCGCGGTCCGCATCGTCATGAAGGTCATGTCGCCGTACCGCTCGACCTTCGGCCGCTGCGAGGAGGTGACGGCGTCCTCGACGGCCAGCTCGTGCAGCTGGAACGTCTCCGCGATCGCGGCCATCTCCCGCCCGCCCGGCTCCTTCAGCCCGACCCAGACGAACGCGTGCCGATGCTTGCGGGCCGCGGTGAGCGCCTCCGCATAGTGCCAGTCGCCGGGTTGGCGCACGCCGTCGACGTACAGCGCGCAGTCGACGATCGAACTGGCCGTGTCCTGCGGCGCCGCAGCCGCCGCGGTCGGTGCGGCCGGACTCAACATCCGCGACATCGCCCGCACCGGACGGGCCAACGCCCTGGAGAACGAACCCGCCAATTGCTCGTCGGTCATGACGACCCCCTTGTTACTTGGCAAAAGTAGGCACCGGGTGAGTCGACCGCAGGTGGGGGGTGGGGGCGCGGTCGACCCACCCGGTGCCGTTGGGGGGCGGGGGGTGATGTCTGCAGCGCGATTCAGCAAAGCGCGCCGGGCTGGATTTTGGGCCATCCGGAGCCGACTGCGGAACCCACCGCACCATCACGGTTTGGTGTCGCTTTTCCGTCAGTCCGCTTCCCAGCCGCTCGTCAGCCGCTAGACATCCCTCTGTCGTTCCTGTTCCGTCCCTGTGTCAGCCCTTTCGGACGGCCTCGATCGCCGCGGCCAGCCGGCTCACGCCCTCGTCGACCTGGTCGGTCAGCACCGCCGAGAACGCCAGCCGCACCGAGTGCTTGCCGCCCTCCAGCAGGAAGTCGCTGCCCTTGACCACGGCGACGCCGAAGTCCCGCGCGGCCACCGTCTCCAGCTCCGTGGTGTCGATGTCCTCCGGCAGTTCCACCCACAGGAAGTAGCCACCGTCGGGCTCCACGAACGTGGCGTCGGGCACGTGCTTGCGCAGCCCCTCCGCGAGGAGGCGGGCCCGCTCACCCAACGTCGCCGACACCTTGGCGATCGACCGCTCGATGTCACCGGTCACGCAGAACTGGTGCGTGATCGCCTCGGCGACCATGCTCGGCGAGATGTAGAGGTTGGTCGCCCGCTTCGCGATCGCAGCAATCGTCTGCTGCGGTCCGACCAGGTAACCCACCCGCAGCCCGGGCGCGATCGTCTTGGTGAACGAGCTCGCGTGCACCACCACGCCGGTGGTGTCCTGCGACAGCATCGTCGGCAGCTTCTCGCCCCGCCAGCGGATGTCCGCGTACGGGTCGTCCTCGAAGATCGTGAACCCGAACTCCTGCGCGAGCTTGACGAGCGCTTCCCGCCTTTGCGCGCTCAAGGTCACGCCGGCGGGGTTCTGGAAGTTGGGGATGATGTGCGCCAGCGTCGGCCGCACGCCGCTCTCCAGCAGCCGCCGCAACTCGTCCGTGTCGATGCCGTCGGCGTCGACCGTCACCTGGTGCACGGTGGCACCCAGGTTGCGCAGGTTGAGCAGCGTCCGGTCGTAGGTGGGCTTCTCCACCACCACCGCGTCACCCGGCTTCACCAGGTGCTCGAACAGCAGCGCGTCGGCCTGCAGCGAACCGTTGGTCACGATCACCTGGTCCGCGTCGACGCCGTGCTTGGCCGCGATCCACGACCGCAGCGGGAGATAACCGACCGACGTGCCATAGGCGGTGATGCCAGCCGGGTCGGCCTCGAATGCCCGCACCGCAGCGGCCTTCAGCCCGTCGACGTCGATGATGTCGAGACTGGGTGCGCCACGGGCGAAAGAGATGAGCTGCATGGCGCCAGCCTACGAGAGCGATGTGGGCCGGTTCAGCCGAGTTCCGTCCGCTCCACCAGGTGGAAAGAGAAAATGTCATACCCCGCTGGCAGCATGTGGGGCATGACGATGCCCGCGTTGACACCGCACCGGACCCAGGGCTGGACGATCGACGGAGCGCTGGCCACGGCCCCTCCGGCGATCTCCCACCGCCGGGCGAGCCACCGCCTCGAGACGGTGCTGCGGAAGGCCTGCCCGCCGGATCTCGCCGTGCTGGCCGTCGGCCTCGGGGTGGACTGTGGTGATGGTCGCACCTATGTGCCCGACCTGATGGTGACGCGGACCGAAGCCATGGACGGCGAGGGTGACGTCGTCCATGCCACCGACGTCCTGGTCGTCATCGAGGTCATGTCACTGAGCAACCCACTGCCGGGCCTGGTGCTGCGCCGTCATGACTATGGCGCGGCGGGCATCGCCCAGTTCTGGATCCTCGACTCGAGGAGCCACACCCTGACCGTGCACACCGACCCGTTGCCCGCCGCACACGCGGACGGCTACCGGACGACGACCGTGGTGGATTCGGGTGCGGTGTTCACGACCGATGATCCGTTTTCGGTGAGCATTGATCCGGGTCTGATCCGGTAGCGCCGCGCTGTAGGGGGTGGGGCTCCGGTTCCGCCCCTGCGGTGATGTTCCGCCGCTCCTTGAAGGGGACCACTTCGGCCGCGTGGCTCCCTCGGTGCTGTGCTCAACCTGCCCGGTCGGGAGGGCTGTCGGGGTTCCCCGTCGTTCTCGCATGATCCAGCGCCGTCGAGGGGCACCATTCGGTGCTCCAATACCGATCATGCCCAAGGGTGATGACCATCAATCGGTGGACCGGTGCGCACCAGCGTCGAAACGGCGATCTCCCGCCCTCGCTGATGATCGAAGGGGCGCCGTGGTCGTCCACGAGCCTGTTGCGTTTTGGCGGAGAACCGTCTCGTCGACGATCGCCGCGACCCTCGACGGCCGCCGATCGGCCGCGACCGGCCCGCACAGCCGTGTCTTCTCTCAGCACGGAACGTGAGCCGACCATTTCGCAACAGGCTCCCACGCGACCACCCGACGCCTTCGATCAAGCGGCCAAGATCGTCAGACCTGAGGAGGCGTCCCTGTCGGCGCCCAGATTCGGGTGGTTTGTCAGGAATTCTTGAAGCCGCGATCATCGAGAGCCTCGGACCACCGTCAACGCACCCACGACGTCAATCCGCAACAGGTGCCCGGGGAACCTTCGGGTTGTGGGAATCCGGCAACGACCCCTTGCGTGTCCGGCGCCACCCCGCTCGGAGTGGATCTCCTCCGGTGATCGAAGTCGCCGGCTGGCTGTCGGCACAGCCCGTGCCCGACGTCATCACCGCGGCGCTGGTGCATGTCGCGGGGCCGGCGACCACACCTGGCACCCCGCGCCGGTGCCCTGGTGGACGACCTGGTGGACGATCTTGCGGGCGGGGTGGGGTGCGCGATCGGCGTTTCACGCAGGTGTGTCGCTCGGTGGGCCGGTCCTTGTGCAGGTGGATCGTAGGTTTGGTCTTGCTGTCATGATCGACGGATCCCCGTGGCTGTCCACGCGGCCAGCACGCGAAACGTCCGATCCGGACACGTGTGGTGCCGGATCGGACGTGATGTGTCCGCGCTTCCGGATCGACGGCGGGCGCGGAAAGGGCTAGACGGGGGCGCCCTGGTGGACCCAGACGCGGAGCACGTCGCGGACGGAGATCACGCCGAGGACTTCGTCGCCGTCGAGGACGACGAGGTGGCGGAAGCCGCCGCGGACCATGGCGGAGGCGGCTTCCTCGATGGTCCAGGACGGGCTCGCGTAGACGACCTCCCAGGTGATGTGCTCGGCGGTGCGTTCGACGTCGGGGTCGAGGTCGGCGCCGATCGCCTTGAGGATGTCGCGTTCGGTGATGATGCCGACGCCCGCGCCGTCAGGGTCGACGACGATGGCCGATCCGACGTGATGGCGGGACATCAACTGGGCGGCTTGGCGGAGGGTATGATCCGGGCCGAGTTGGACGACAGCAGTGGACATCGCTTCGTGGACCTGCATCAGGCATCACTCCTCGCAAGCACGTTACGGAAATCTTCCCTGCTCAGAGAGCGACTCTCAAGAGTTGCTCACCCTTGCGCGTGGACCAGAAGCGGCGCCGGAAGCGAGAAGCCGCGCGAGAAGGCCCGATACCGCGCCGGAACGCGCGTTAGAGTTCGAAGACGTGCGCTTCCTCAATGATCAGCATCCCGGCTATGACCTGACCTATGACGACGTGTTCATGGTGCCGAGCCGCAGCGCCGTCGAGTCGCGCATGGCCGTCGATTTGAACACGCGGGACGGCAGTGGCACGACGATTCCGATCGTGGTGGCCAACATGACCGCGGTGGCGGGTCGGCGGATGGCGGAGACGGTGGCGCGGCGGGGCGGGTTGGCCGTCATCCCGCAGGACATCCCGATCGACGTGGTCGCCGAGGCGGTTTCGTGGGTGAAGCAGCGGCACCTGGTGCATGACACGCCGATCACCCTGGGGCCGACGGAGACGGTGGCGCTGGCGCTGGACCTGTTGCCGAAGCGGGCACACGGCGCGGTGATCGTTGTGCAGGACGGCAAGCCGGTTGGTGTCGTGACCGAGAGCGACTGCAATGACGTCGACCGGTTCAGCCAGTTGCGGAGCGTGATGTCGCGCAACCTGCAGACGTTGCCGGAGGACATCAGCCCGGAGGCGGCGTTCGAGCAGCTCACGGCCGGGCATCACAAGCTTGCGCCGGTGATCGACGGGGCGGGGCGGCTGGTCGGCATCCTGACGAGGAACGCCGCGCTGCGCGCCACCCTGTATCAGCCGGCCGTCGACGCCGGCCAGAAGCTGCGCATCGGGGCGGCGATCGGCATCACCGGTGACGCGCCGGGGCGGGCCGACAAGCTGCTCGCCGCCGGGGTCGACGTGCTCGTCGTCGACACCGCGCACGGGCACCAGGAGCGGATGATCTCGACGCTGCGGTCGGTGCGGGCGTTGGATCCGAAGGTCCCGGTGGCCGCCGGCAACGTGGTGACCAGCGACGGGGTCGCCGATCTGATCGACGCGGGTGCCGACATCGTCAAGGTGGGTGTCGGTCCGGGTGCGATGTGCACCACCAGGATGATGACCGGGGTCGGGCGGCCACAGTTCTCCGCAGTGCTGGAGTGCGCGGCCGAGGCGAGGCGGCGCGGCGGGCACGTGTGGGCCGACGGCGGGGTGCGGCACCCGCGGGACGTGGCGCTCGCGCTCGCCGCGGGTGCGTCCAACGTGATGATCGGGTCGTGGCTCGCCGGGACCCACGAGTCGCCGGGCGACCCGCGCCGCGATCCGGACGGCCGGCTCTACAAGGAGAACTTCGGCATGGCGTCGGCCCGTGCGGTGAGCCGGCGGACCGCGGACGACAGCGTGTACGAGCGGGCCCGCAAGGCGCTGTTCGAGGAAGGCATCTCGTCCTCGCGGATGTACCTGGACCCGAGGAGACCCGGCGTGGAGGACATCCTCGACGCGATCGTCGCGGGGGTGCGCAGCGCGTGCACATATGCGGGTGCGAGCAACCTCGAGGAGTTCGCGGAGCGTTCCACTGTGGGAATTCAGAGCGCGGCAGGGTACGCGGAAGGAAAACCGCTGGATGTCAGTTGGTGAACGGGTCGACGGGATAGTCTCGTCACCCGCAGGTCACGTATGGTGCGTGTCGTGAAGCTCGTTCGCGACCGTGGCCGTCGAGGGTGACCGACCAGCCGCCATCACGTAGCCGCCGTATGCAGGCGTTTCGTGTCGCGTCCCGGTTTGTCGGTGCCGGCCTGCTCGACCAGGTTGTCATCGCGACCGCCAACGCGGCGAACACGCTGCTGGGCGGAATCCTGCTGCCCAAGGATCAGTTCGGTGCGCTGGCGCTCGCGTTGAGCGTCGGTTACTTCTCGATGTACCTGAACCGGGCCTTCGTCGGTGACGTGCTGCTCGCCCTCGCCTCGCGGTTCGAGGGCGAACACCGGGGCCGGCTCATCCGCAACGGGCTGGCGACGGCGTTCTGCTCCGGGGTCACCACGATGGTCGTCTTCACCGTGCTGTGGCTGGCCTGGCCGCACAACGGCAAGATCGACCTGGACGAGCTGATCTGGCTGGTGCCGTTCACGGTGCCGCTCATGCTGCACGACACGGCCCGCTGCGACTACCTCGCCGAACGGCGGCCGGAGAAGGCGCTCGGCATCGACCTCGTGTGGTTCGGCACGCAGGGCATCGCGATCATCGTGATGATCCTCACGGGCCATTCCAGCGCCGGTGGGCTGCTGGCCGCGTGGGGGATCGGCGCGACCGCCGGCGCCACCGTCTACCTGCTGCGCGAGCGCCGGGTGCCGTGGCGCGGCAACCCGAAGGCGTGGCTGGCCGAGACCAGGCACCTGTCCGGCTGGTTCACCGCCACCGCGATCGTGGCCCAGGTGCAGGTGCTGTCGATCAGCTTCCTGGTCGCCGGCAAGCTGTCGAAGATCGAGCTCGGCAACCTGCGCTTCGTGCAGACGGTGCAGCTGCAGCCGGTGCAGAACCTCGTCGCGGCGATCCAGGGGTTGCTCGTGCCGCGGGCGTCCCGGGCGGCCGCCGACGCGGTGAAGCCGGGCGCCGAGGGGGCTGAGGCCGCCGGAACTCTGCGCCGCCAGACGCGGCAGCTGGCGATCGCGTTCGCGGTGCTGGGCATGCTGATGGTCGCCATCGTGTGGCCACTGGTGTCATGGGTGCTGACCGCGACGCACAAGTTCGAAGAGGCGGCCCCGCTCGCGCTGCCGATCGCGCTGCAGGGCGCGGTGTACCTGCTCCAGGTGCCGTTCACCGCGGCGATGCGCGGCATGCACCGGGCCAGGATGCTGTTCGTGCAGTACGTGGTGTTCGCGACCGTGTCGCTGACCGGCCTGTCGGTCGGCGCCAGTCAGGGGCTGCTCGGGGCGGCCTGGGGGCTGCTCACCGGTTCCGCCACCGGTCTGGTCTGCATGGTGATCCTGTACGGGTATGCGCTGAAGTCCATCGGCCCACCGGTCGCGACGCCCGCGGCGCGGCTGGACGCGACCCAGAGCGCCTGAGCAGGGTTAGGCCGGGGCGGGCGGCCTGAGCAGCAGGGCGGCCTCACCGGCGAGCAGCAGCAGCCAGAGCGTGCCGCCGGTGCCGCCGATCAGCCACTCGTTCGTGATCATCGTGAACAACGCGCCGGGGAGCAGCACGACGAGCCAGGCGTCGGCGTCCCGGCGGCGCCGCCACACGTTCCACAGCAGCAGGCCGAGGCCGGTGAGGAAGGCGGCGACGCCGACCACGCCGGCCTTGCGCAGCGCCGCGAGCGGCGCGTTGTCGACGGTCAGCTTGATGTCCGCGCCGCTGCTGGCCCGGTACACGGTGGCGCGCGCGTCCCGGGTGTTGCCGAGCAGCTTCCCGGTGAGGCTGTCGTGCCGCCAGTCGGCCTCCACCTGCCGCCAGGTCTCGACCCGGCCGCTGCTGACCCCGGCGTCGTCGCCGTAGCGCTCCTTGATCAGGAACGACGGGCCGTTGGCCAGCAGCACCAGGGCGAGGGCGGCGGCGGGGATGAGGGCCTGGCGCCGGCCGTACCAGACGAACACCAGCGTCGACGTCAGCAGCAGGAGAAAGCCCGTGCGGGAGTCACTGGTGCACAGGATCAGCGCGGCCGTCGCGACCGATCCGATGCGCTGCCACGCCGCCAGCCCCGCGTCGGCGCCGATCCGGATCGCGGCGAGGGCGGCGATGCACGCCATCGCGTTCGGGTGGTCCAGCAGCCAGGACGCGCCCCAGAACCGGTACTCGAAGCCCCGCCCCCACGGGGTGTCCGGCACGACGTGCGGCGACGTGAACAGATTGCCGGAGCCCGCCAGCAGCAGCACCGCGACCGTGCCCAGGAACGCGACCGCGATCCCGAGCGTGAGCCGCGCGAACGATCCCCGGAAGGCGAAAACAGCAAGTACGACAAGTCCGAAATATCCGGTGTAAGCGACCCGTTGCAGTGCGATCTCGGGCTTCATGACGAGCACCGCGCCGAGCGCGCCGATGACCAGGTAGGAGACGCCGAGCCAGGCCGCCCCGGACCGCAGCGCCACCGGTGAGAACGGCCGGCACCAGAAGAGGAACAGCACACCCGACAGCAGCAGCAAGGTCCAGGTGACTGCGCCGGTGTTGGTGTACGTCCAGCTCAGCACCCCCTGGAAGGCGAAAACCCCGCCGAGCACCAGCCCTCGCGGATCCGCGGCGGGGGCCAGGGACACGGTGAGCACCCCGACGGCGCCCGCGAGCAGCCCGGCCAGCAGCGCCAGGGCGGCGTCGCGGTAGCTGTCGTCGACGACCAGCTCGACCGCGCCGGCGAGCAGCCCGACGGCCACGATCCCGGCGACCGCCCAGCCGGCCCGGGCGGTCATCTCAGGACGCTGCGGTAGACGTCGATCAGTCGCTGGATGAGCACGTCCGGGGCGAAGTGCTCCTCGTATCGCCGCCGCGCGGCGGCCGCCAGCCCGGGGGCCTCTCCGTGCGCCTTCGCCAGCCCGGCGGCGAGCGCGTCGGGGACGGGCTCGACGACCCAGCCCGCGTCGCCGGCGAGGAACGGCAGCCCACCCCGGTCGGTGACCAGCACCGGCCGGCCGGCGCACAACGCCTCGAGCACGATGGTCGGCAGCACGTCATGCCAGGTGGAGGCGGCGATCACGCACGCTGCGGCACCGATCTGCGCCCTCACCTCGGCGTTGGGAATGACCCCCAAATACGAAATGTCGGATCTGTCCGCAGCGGCAGCCTCAGCGAGTGGGCGCAGCGGACCGTCGCCGATGATCCGCAGCGGGCCCAAGGCGCCGTCCGGGTGCTGCCGCCATGCGTCCAGGAGCAGCTCGAGGCCCTTCTCCGGGGAGAGCCGCGCCGCATAGACGAAGCCTTCGCCGACGCCGGGAGCGGCACCCGTGTCCGGGATGCCGTTGGGCTTGACGGTGATCCGTTCGCCAGGGATGCCGAAGTCGCGCAGGTGCTCCGCGATCCGGTCGGTGAGCGCGACGAACCGGTCCACGCCACGCCACGTGCCGCGGTGCACGGCCAGGGTCGCCGCCATGACCGCCGACTGCGCCTTCGAGTCGCGGTAGCAGGCGTGCCGGATCGCCGGCAGCCCGAACGCCTTGCCGCGGCACTCGGTGCAGATGTGCCCGTCGCGGAAGTACAGGCCGGGCGCGCAGACCTGCCGGTAGTTGTGCACGGTGTGCACGACCGGCACGTTGTGCGCGTGTGCGGTCCGCACGACCCAGGGCGACAGCAGCGGATAGGCGTTGTGCAGGTGCAGCACATCCGGCTTTTCCGCTTTTATCAGCTTTTCCAGGGCATGCTGTGACTCGCCGTTGCGGATCGGTGACAGCGGCAGCAGCACCTTCCGCGCGGTGGAGAACGTGCCGATCTCGTCCGAGCTGCGCAGGAACGGCAGCACGGACACCCCGGCCGTGGACAGTTGCGCGATCTCGGCGTCGACGATGACGTTCTCACCGGACGGTGCGCCGGACGCGTAGCGATTGTGCGCGACAACGACCTTCATGACGGCAAAAGCGTACTTGAGGCAGACTGTACAAGTGCCCGAGCTTCCCGAGGTCGAAGCGCTCGCTGCGTTCCTCCGCGACCGCGCCGTCGGCCACACCGTCGAACGCGTCGAGGTTTCCTCGCTCAGCGCGTTGAAGACCTTCGACCCGCCGGTGAGCGCCGCCGCCGGCCTGCCGCTGACCGGAGCGTCCCGGCACGGCAAGTTCCTCGACATCCACGTGGGCGACGACCTGCACCTGGTCACACACCTGGCCCGCGCCGGCTGGCTGCACTACCGCGAGACGTTCAACGCCAAGACCCCGCTGAAGCCAGGCTCCGGCCCGATCGCGGTGCGGGTGCGGCTGGACGACGAGTCGGGCTTCGACCTGACCGAGGCCGGCACCAAGAAGAGCCTCGCCGCCTACTTCGTCACCGACCCTCGGCTCGTCCCCGGCATCGCCCGGCTGGGCCCGGACGTCCTCGCCGTCACCACCGACGAGTTCGCCGCCGCGATCCGCAGCCGCAAAGGCCAGATCAAGGGCGTCCTCACCGACCAGACGGTGATCGCGGGCGTCGGCAACGCGTATTCGGACGAGATCCTGCACGCCGCCAAGATGTCCCCGTTCGCGCTGACCAACCGCATCACCGACGAGACGATGGCGACGCTGCACGCCGCGACCAGGGCCGTCCTCTCCGACGCCGTCGCGCGCTCCGTCGGGCAGAAGGCGGCGACGCTGAAGTCCGAGAAGCGCTCCGGCCTCGCCGTGCACGCCCGCACCGGCCTGCCCTGCCCGGTCTGCGGCGACACGGTCCGGGAGGTCTCGTTCGCGGACACGTCGCTGCAGTACTGCCCGACCTGCCAGACCGGCGGCAAACCCCTGGCGGACCGGCGGCTGTCGAAGCTCGTACGCTGACGCGGTGCGCCGAGCCTTCCTGATCGCATTCGTTGGTTTCTTCCTGCTCGGCGCGGCATGGGCGCTCGCCCTGCCGGTCAACGGCACCTACGACGAGAAGCAGCACCTCGTGCGGGCGTGGGCGGTGTGGACCGGCCAGTGGCTGCCGCACGACCGCGCCCTGGACGCCAGCGGCATCGAGACCAACGCGTTCACCGGCCCGCGCAGCCTGGTGCCGGCCAACGCGGACTGCACCCACATCGACAAGCCCGCGTACAAGCCGGCGTCCTGCCTCACGCCCACCGCGGACCGCACCGAGACGCTGGTGCCGAGCGCCGCTGCCCGCTACAGCCCCGTCTACTACGCGCTGGTGGGCCTGCCGCTGCGGATCTCCCCCGACGGCACCGGGCTGATCTGGGCGCGGCTGCTGTCGGCGGCCCTGTCGGCGCTGCTGCTCGCCGCCGCGTTCACCCTCGCTGGGTCCGGCCTGCTCCGGGTCGCGGTGGTGCTCGCCGCGACGCCGATGGTCATGAACCTCGACGGTGCGCTCAACCCCAACGGCATGGAGATCAGCGCCGCGGTGCTGCTCTACGTCGCCGTGCTGCGCCGCCATTGGGCCGCGGCGGGCGTGTCGGCGGCGCTGCTGCTGACGATCCGGGACCTGGGTCCCTTCTTCGCCGCAGCGGTGCTGGCCGTGTCGCTGTTCGTGACCGGCACCTGGATCAGATCCCGGGTGTTCTGGCTGCCGTTCGCCGGCGGCGCCGCCTTCGCGGTCTTCTGGTCCCTCTTCGCGTCCCGGGACCAGGCCGTCGACCCGGGCCGGCCCATCGCGGCCACGACCAGCGGTGCGATCCTGCGCGACATCGCCGACAACCGCGCCGAGTTCTGGGTGCGGCAGATCATCGGCCAGTTCGGCTACGGCGAGACGCAGGTCTCCATCGGGCTGGTCGGGCTCTGGTACCTGCTGGCGGCGGCCCTCGTCGTGCCCGCGCTGTGGTTCGGCACCACCCGGCTGCGCATCGCCATCGTGGCGGTCGGGGTGACCTCCGCGGTCATGCTGCTCGCCCTGGAGCTGTACTTCGCGCCGAAGGTCGGCCACTTCGCGCACGGCCGCTACGTCATGCCGCTCGGCGTCGGGGTGGTGCTCCTCGCGGGGACAGCGGATCGCTACGCAGCGTGGCTGTCGGCCCGGGGCTGGCTCGACCGGCTGGCCGTCGTCCTCGTCGCCGTCACGGTCCCGCTCGACCTGTACGCCCTGGCCCGGGTGATGACCCGCTTCCAGCGCGGGATCAGCGCGGGGCTGAACCCGTTCGGGGGGACGTGGCAGCCGCCGCTCGGCAGCGCCATCCCGCTTCTGGCGTGTTTGGTAGGTGGTGCGCTACTGGCGGTGATTGTCACGCGGAGTTCTGTCCGGCCCACGCCAGTGCACTCGACAGCCAACACGTTGAGCAACTAGTCTCGGCCGGTCGTCGTCGGTTGCCCAAGCCAACATGGGACACTTCTCGCGTGCGATTGGGTGTCCTTGTCGTCGGCGACCACAACCCACCCGGTCGAGCAGTTGAGCGCCCTGATCCCCGGATCGTGGTGCGAGAGGACACACTCAGGTGACCGCTAGTCTCCAACGTCCGGCCACCCCGCCGAGCCGGAGATCGACCTTGGGTGAGCTTGACAGCTTCGAGATTCTTCCCGAGCACGCGCTCACCTCGCTCGGCCCCAACGGCGTGCCGCGCTCCGGCTGGCAACGCGCCCGGCGGGCGTCCCGCTGGCACCGCCCCTATGCGGCGATCCTGCTGCTGCTGGACACCAGTGCCTGCGTCCTGGCCAGCGTCACCGCGCGGACGTTCCTCGACACCAAGACCAATGAGGTCTTCGAGAAGAACCCCGGCCTGTTCACCCTGATCACGTTCGGGCTGCTGCCGGCCGTGTGGCTGCTCGTCCTGTGGGGTCACGGCGCCTACGACCGCCGCTACCTCGGCACCGGCACCGACGAGTTCAAGCGGGTCGTCCGCGCCTCGTGGACGGTCGTGGCGATCGTCGCGTTCGCCGCGTTCTCGACCAAGACCCAGATCTCCCGCACGTCCGTCGGCGCGGCCCTGGTGGGTGGCCTGCTCTACGTGCTGGTCCTGCGATATCTCGCCCGGCGCGGCCTGCAGTACGTCCGGACCAGGTTCAACCTCGCGACCCACAGGATGCTGCTCGTCGGCACCCTGCAGGAGGCGCTCGAGGTGCACCAGACCATCGCCCGCGACCCGGCGGCCGGACTCGTGCCGGTGGGCATCCACCTCATCGAGGGCTACTCGCCCCACCCGAGCACCGTCACCCCGGTGCCCGTGCACGCCGGCCGCGACATCCTGTCCCTCGTGCGGGAGCTCAACGCCGACACGATCGCCGTCTGCGGCTCCGCCAGCGCCGAGCCCGTCGAGCTGCGCCGCCTCGCGTGGCAGCTGGAGGGCACCGGCATCGATCTCGCCGTCGCTCCCCAGCTCACCGACATCGCCGGCCCGCGCGTGCACATCCGGCCGATCGAGGGCATCCCGCTGCTCTACGTCGAGGAGCCGAAGCTCTCCGGCCTCGGCTGGCTGTTCAAGAACGTGATCGACCGGGTCTTCGCGCTGATCGCGCTGCTGATCGTGCTGCCGTTCTTCCCGATCGTGGCGATCGCCATCAAGCTGTCCGACCCCGGGCCGATCTTCTTCCGCCAGCCCCGGATCGGTCGCGAAGGCAAGATGTTCAAGGTCTGGAAGCTGCGGACCATGTACATCGACGCCGAGGAGCGCCAGGCCACCCTCGACGAGCAGAACGAGAGCGACGGCCTGCTCTTCAAGATGAAGAACGACCCGCGGGTCTTCAAGGTCGGCAAGTGGCTGCGGGCCACCTCCATCGACGAGCTGCCGCAGATCCTCAACGTCCTCGCCGGCGAGATGTCCCTGGTCGGCCCCCGCCCGCTGCCCGCCGACGACGGCGACTTCCTCGGCGACGTCCGCCGCCGCCTGCTGGTCCGCCCCGGCATCACCGGCCTGTGGCAGGTCAGCGGACGCAGCGACCTGTCCTGGGACGACGCGGTCCGCCTCGACCTGTACTACGTCGACAACTGGTCCCTGGTGCTCGACCTGCACACCCTGTGGCGCACCATCGGCGTCGTCGTCTTCCGCAAGGGCGCCTACTGACCGTCTTGAGTGCTGCCGGCTACGGGAGTCTTCCGCAAGGACGGCTGCTGACCGCAGGATGAGCGCGTGGGTGGAAACCTCGCCGCTGGGATCGCGGTCATCGGGCTGGCGGTCGCGCTCGCCGTCGCCGTGTGGGCCGTCATCCGGCTGCGGTCGCGGCGGGCGATCGCGACCGCCGCGCAGCGGGCCACCTACGACGTCCTGCACATCGCCGCCCTCGCCGCCGAGCCGCTGCGCAACGGCCTGACCGACACCGCCGCCGGCAAGGCCGTCCGGCACCTGCGAACCCTGACCGGCGCGGCCGGGATCGCGGTCACCGACGCGACCAGGGTCCTGGCGTTCGACGGCGCCGGCGAGCACCACCGGGAGCAGGTCGCCGGCGCCGCCGCGAAGGCCGTCGTCGCCGGCCGCTCCACCGTCCTCGGCGGCGAGGAACTGCCCTGCGACCTCGTCGACTGCCCGGTCCGCGGCGCCGTCGTCGTCCCGCTCGCCCAGCGCGAAGGCGCCCTGGTCGCCCTGTCCGACGGCCCGCCTGCGCCCGGCCTCGTGCAGGCCACCGCGGAGACCGCGCGCTGGGTCGGCACGCAACTCGCCCTCGCCGAGCTCGACACGTCCCGGGCCCGTCTGGCCCGCGCCGAGGTCCGGGCGCTGCGGGCGCAGATCAGCCCGCACTTCATCTACAACGCGCTGACCGCGATCGCGAGCTTCGTGCGGACCGACCCCGAGCTGGCCCGGGAGCTGATCCTGGAGTTCGCCGAATTCACCCGGTACTCGTTCCGCGCGCACGGGGAGTTCACCACGCTCGCCGAGGAGCTGCGGTCCATCGACCGGTACCTGACCATCGAACGTGCCCGGTTCGGCGAGCGGTTGCAGGTCCGGCTGCAGATCGCCCCCGAGGTGCTGCCGGTGACGCTGCCGTTCCTGTGCCTGCAGCCGCTGGTCGAGAACGCGGTCCGGCACGGCTTGTCCCGAAAGCCCGGGATGGGCACGATCAGCATCGTGGCCCGGGACGCCGGCGCCGAATGTCACATCACCGTCGAGGACGACGGGGTGGGGATGGACCCCGCCGTGCTGCTCAGCGCCGACGACACCACCGACGCCGGGCAGCACGTCGGGTTGCGCAACGTCGACGAGCGGCTACGGTCGGTTTTTGGCGACGGGTTCGGGGTCGTGGTCGAGACCGCTCCCGACGCCGGCACCAAGGTGAGCATGCGGGTCCCGAAGTTCCATCCAGGCGTGCGGAGCAGCCAATGAATTCGAGTGCGGGCAAGAGCCTCACGGGGCAGATCGTGCAGGAGCACGCAGCGCAGACCGGGTTCCTGCGCGTCCTCGCGGTTGATGACGAGGTCCCGGCGCTCGACGAGCTGGCATACCTGCTGCGCGCCGACCCCCGCGTCGGACGGCTGCACACCGCGGGCGACGCGACCGAGGCGCTGCGCGTCCTGCGCGACGTCGACGTCGACGCCGTCTTCCTCGACATCCGCATGCCCGGCCTCGACGGGATGGAGCTGGCCAGGGTCCTGGGCCGGTTCGCGAAGCCGCCCGCGGTGGTGTTCGTGACCGCATACGACGACCGCGCCGCCGAGGCGTTCGACCTCGGTGTCGCCGACTACGTGCGCAAACCGGTCCGCGCCGATCGGATCGCCGAGTCGCTGCGCCGGGTCCTGGCCACCCGGCTCGTCCCGACCCACCCCGCGGTCGCCGGCCGCCGCGACCGGCAGGACGACCCGACCATCCCGGTGGAGCTGGCCGGCACCACCAGGATGCTGCCCCGGTCCTCGGTGCGCTGGGTCGAGGCGCAGGGCGACTACGCCCGGCTGCACACCGCCGACGCCTCCCACCTCGTGCGGGTGTCCCTGGCGACGCTCGCCGAACGGTGGGCCGACGCGGGGTTCGTGCGGGTCCACCGCTCGTTCCTGGTCCAGCTGAAGCTCATTACCGAGCTGCGGATGACCAACACCGGATATGTGGTGGTGATCGACGACCACGAACTGCCGGTGAGCCGCCGGCACACCCGCGAGCTCAAGGACCGGCTCGTCCGCGCCGCCAAATCCTGGTCCTGAGGTCTTCACGACTTCCACACATCACGCACCGTTGCCCCTCGCATCTACCCAATACGCTGCTGGCATGAACGCAGGCGGGAACGGGGAGCGGCGAAGGGTTCTCGTCGTCGACGACGAGCGGATGATCGCGGAGTCGATCTCGGCCCGGCTGCGCGCCGAGGGGTTCGCCGTTGATCAGGCACACGACGGCCCTTCCGCCGTCGCCGCCGCCCGGCTGCTGAAGCCGGACCTGGTGGTGCTCGATGTGATGCTGCCCGGCTTCGACGGCCTCGAGGTCTGCCGGCGCATCCAGGCGGAGCGACCCGTCGCCGTCCTCATGCTCACCGCCCGTGACGACGAGACCGACATGCTCGTCGGGTTGGCGGTCGGCGCCGACGACTACCTCACCAAACCGTTCTCGATGCGTGAGCTCGCCGCCCGCGTCCATGTGCTGCTGCGGCGCCTGGAACGGCTCGCGCAGGCCCAGCCGGAGCCGGACGCCGCGCCGATCGTCCTCGGCGACCTCGAGATCAACCGGGCACAGCGGCGGGTCAGCCGGGCCGGCGTCGAGGCGCACCTGACCCCGACCGAGTTCGACCTCCTGGTCAACCTGGCGACCCGGCCCCGGACGGTGCTGCCCCGGGAGCGGCTCCTCGCCGAGGTGTGGGGCTGGGCCGACGCGTCCGGGACCCGCACCGTCGACAGCCACATCAAGGCGCTGCGCCGCAAGCTCGGTTCCGACCTGATCAGGACCGTTCACGGGGTCGGGTACGCGCTGGAGACCACATGAAGAACTTCCTGGACCTGCTGCCCCGCCCGCTCGACCCGCTGCGCTCGATCAAGCTCAAGCTCGCCGTCCTGCTCGTCGCGTCGGCCGGCGCCGGCCTCGGCGTCTTCTGGATCGGCATCGGCTGGATCCCGCCGACGACGACGGAGATCGCGCTGACCGTCGGGCTGCTCACCTCCCAGGTCCTGGCCCGCGGCGTGACCTCGCCGCTGCGGGACATGACCGCCGCCGCGCAGGCGATGTCCCGCGGCGACTACTCCGCCCGGGTCCGGGCCACCTCGAAGGACGAGGTCGGGCAGCTGGCCGTCGCGTTCAACCAGATGGCCGCCGAGCTCGCCGCCGCCGACCAGCAGCGCCGCGAACTGATCGCCAACGTCTCCCACGAGCTGCGCACCCCGATCTCCGCCGTGCAGGCGGTCCTGGAGAACGTCGTCGACGGCGTCGTCCAGCCCGACCAGGCGACGCTGCGCACCGCCCTCGCCCAGACCGAACGCCTCGGCCGGCTGGTCACCGAGCTGCTCGACCTGTCCCGCCTCGACGCCGGCGTGATCCCCCTGGACCGGGAGGACTTCCGCATCGAGGACCTGCTCATCGAAGTCGTCGCCGAGGCCGAGGTCAAGGCCTCCGCGGCCGGTTACAAGGTTGAATACCTGTCCTGCGCCTTCCCGGAGAACGCCCTGGTCAGCGCCGACCGGGCGCGGCTGCACCACGTCCTGACCAACCTGGTCGACAACGCCACCCGGCACAGCCCCGACGGCGGGACCGTCACCATCATCGGCCGCCGCGACGGTGACCGGGTGATGATCGAGGTCGCCGACGAGGGGCCCGGCATCCCGCACGCCGAACGCGAGCGGGTGTTCGAGCGGTTCACCCGCGGCGCCCGCGCCTCCGGCGGCGGCACCGGCCTCGGGCTGGCGATCGCGCAGTGGTTCATCCAGCTGCACAACGGCACGATCGCGGTCATCGAGCAGCCGGATGGCATGGCAGGATGTCGCATCCGGGTCACCCTGCCCGTCTGATCAACACGTCTTCTTGAGTACGTGTCCGGCACTCCGCCGGACGCGCGGTTCCTCTTACCCCGGAGTCCGACATGTCGACACCGACCCACGAACCGCCCGACGGGCCGTCGGCGCCAGTAACGCCGGGTGAGCCGGAGAGCCCGAGCGCTCAGTCTTCGCCGCACCCCGACGCTTCGCAAGGCCACGAGCCCGAGTCGCCGGCCGGGTCCCCAGCCGAATCCGGCCCGGCCCAGCCCGCCCTGCCGGCCCAGTCCACCGGGCCCGCGCAGCCGCACAACGCGCCGACGCCGCCGAACGGTGCGACGCAGCCGACGCAGCCGACCCAGCCGAACCTGTGGAAGCCGCCGCAGCAGCAGCAGGTGCAACCGCCGCGCCCGCCGCAGCCGGGGCACCCGGTGCAGGGGCAGGCCAGGCCGCCGCAGGGAGCCCTCGTCGCCACGCCCCCGCCGCCGATCCACCCGCAGCAGCTGGGGCCCAACCCGGCGCTGATCAGCCCGGTCCGCCTCGGCCCGCCGAACCCGACGCTGTTCCAGCAGCGCTGGCCGCAGCGCAGCATCGCCGCCGGTCCGGAGGTGCTCATCGGCGCCCTGGTCGCCGCGGTCATCGCGGCCGCCGCGCTGCCGCTGGACCGGCCCGGGCTCGGCTGGCCGATCGCCGGCCTTGGGCTCGTCGGCGCACTGCTCGTCGTGATCCTGCGGATGGACCCGAAGCAGCGGGGCACCAGCGTGATCGAGGCGGCAAGCTGGAGTGTCGCCACCGTCGCACTGCTGTCGGTCGGGGTGTTCCGGGCCGCCGGTTGGCTGTTCGCGCTCTGCGTCCTTGCCGCGTTCGCCAGCGTCGCGCTCTCCGTCGGCGCGGGGCGGCGGGTCCCGGCCGTCTTCATGGCGGTGCTGAACCTGCCGATCGCCGGGTTCCGGTCGCTGCCGTGGGTCCGCTGGGGCCTCGTCCGGGCCCGGGCCGCGGAGGGCGCGTCCAGCACGATGCGGGTCCTCGGCTCGGTCGGGCTGGGCGCTCTGCTGCTCGTGGTGTTCGGGGCCCTGTTCGCCAGCGCCGACGCCGCGTTCGACCACATCGTGCAGACGATCCTGCCGGACCTGTCCCTGGCGACGCCGTTCCGGTGGGCGTTCGTCGGCGCGATCTTCGGGTTCCTGACGTTCGGTGGGGCGTACCTGCTGCACAGCCCGTCCACCGTCGGCGACGGCAAGCGAGCCCCGGCCCGCACGGTGCGCTGGTACGAGTGGGTCGTCCCGGTCGGTGCCCTCCTCGTGGTCTTCGGCATCTTCGTCGGTGTGCAGATCCCGGTCTTGTTCGGCGACGAGGAATACGTCATGCGCACCGCCGGGCTCACCTTCGCCGAATACGCCCGCAAGGGCTTCTGGCAGCTGCTCGTCGTCACCCTGCTCACGCTGGTGGTGATCGCGGTGGCGGTGCGGAAGGCGGCGCGGGAGACGACCCGCGAGCGGGTGCTGCTGCGCGTGCTGCTCGGGCTGCTGTCCACCGGGGCGCTCGTCGTGGTGGCCTCGGCGTTGTGGCGGATGAACGCATACGAGACGGCGTACGGCTTCAGCCGGCTCCGCGTCCTGGTCAGCGCGTTCGAGCTCTGGCTGGGTGGCGTCATCGTCCTGATCATGATCGCCGGGGTGGTCCCGGTGACCCGGTGGCTGCCCAGGACCGCGGTCGCCCTCTGGGTGATCACGCTGCTGGGCCTCGCGGTGCTGAACCCCGACCGGTTCATCGCCGAGCAGAACGTCGCCCGGTACGCCAACCACAACAACTCCGACATCTGGTACCTGTCGACGCTGTCCGCCGACGCGGCTCCCGCGCTCGACAAGCTGCCGGCGGACGCGCGGGCGTGCGCGCTGTCGCAGATCTCCCGCGACGTCCACGACGCCGACGACTGGCGTGGCTGGAACCTGGGCCGCGCCGAGGCCCGCCGGATCGTGCCGGAGCCCGTCTATGAAGGACGCTTCCCCTGCTACCGGAGTTATCGGTAACCAACCACGCGAGGGGCCGACGTTCAAACGGGGGACGTCGGCCCCTTGCGTTTGTTTCGCACCGGTTGCAAGACTGCGGTCCATGGAGCCACCTGCCCCGCGGGTCCGCGTGGTGCTCGGTGACGTTGCCCGCGGCCGGATCGATCTCGCGCGTACCCGCGCCGAGCTGGAGGAGCAGAGCCCGGTCGGCGAGGCGCTCGCCCGTGGCCTGGTCCGGGCGCAGCTGGCGGTCGCGATCCGGCTCGCCGCGGTCGTCGCGGTCGCGCTCGGCGGCCTGCCGCTGCTGTTCGCCGCCGCACCGGCGCTCGGCCGGGCGCACCTGTTCGGGGTGTCGGTGCCGTGGCTGCTGCTCGGGGTCGCCGCCTATCCGTTCCTGTTCATCGTCGGTTACGGCTACGTGCGCCTCGCCGAGCGCAACGAGCAGGAGTTCGTCGCGCTGGTCGAGGACAGGTCCCACCAGCAGTCATGAGCGGCCAGCGAAGCGTCTCGGGCCGCTCATCAGGAGCGCAGGTTTGGCTCAGGCCGACGCCGGAGGCGGCGGAATGAGCGATTACGCTCTTCCGGCGGTCATCGCGGTCACCCTCGTCACCGTCGCCATCGGCATCTACGGGCTCCGGTTCGCGCGCACCACCTCGGACTTCCTCGTCGCGTCCAGGATGGTCAGCCCGACCTGGAACGCGGCCGCGATCAGTGGCGAATACCTGTCGGCGGCCAGCTTCCTCGGCGTCGCCGGGCTCGTGCTCAAACACGGCGTCGACGTGCTCTGGTATCCGGTCGGGTTCGCCGCCGGTTACCTGGCGCTGCTGCTGTTCGTCGCCGCGCCGCTGCGCCGCTCCGGCGCGTTCACCCTGCCGGACTTCTGCGAGGTCAGGCTCCGCTCGAAACGGCTGCGGAAGCTCGCGACCGCGTTCGTCATGTTCATCGGCTGGCTCTACCTCGTGCCGCAGCTGCAGGGCGCCGGGCTGACGCTGCAGACGGTGACGGGTGCCCCGTACGCGCTCGGTGCGCTGCTCGTCGGCGTCGTCGTCACCCTCAACGTGGCGCTCGGCGGGATGCGCTCCATCACGTTCGTGCAGGCGTTCCAGTACTGGCTGAAACTCACCGCCCTCGCCGTGCCGGTCATCTTCCTGCTCATGCAGTGGCAGTCCGCCGGCCGTCCCGCGCTGACCGCCCCCGACGGCCCGACGTTCCCGGTCGCGACGACGGTCACCATTGACCACGCCACCCGCCTGACCGTCACGACGCAGACCCTCGTCATCGCGCACGGCCGGCTCGACGGGTCCGCGGTCGACGGGTCCGTGCTGCTCACGGTCGGCGAGCACGTCGCGGACGCCGACACCGCCCTGGAATTCCAGGCCGACGCGGTGGTACCGAAGGTCGCCGCCGTGTCCGACGAATCTCCGACGGACTGGTTGCTGCCCGGCGACCACTCCCAGGGCCTGTTCGCGACCTACTCGCTGATCCTCGCCACGTTCCTGGGCACGATGGGGTTGCCGCACGTCCTGGTCCGCTTCTACACGAACGCCGACGGCGCCGCCGCCCGGCGCACCACCCTGGTCGTCCTGGGGCTCGTCGGCGTCTTCTATCTCACCCCCACCCTGTACGGCGTGCTCGGTCGTGTGTACACACCGCAACTGCTGATGACCGGCAACACCGACGCGGTGGTGCTCCTGCTGCCGTCGGCGGCGCTCGGCGGCGGCCTCACCGGCCAGCTGCTCAGCGCGCTCGTCGCCGCCGGCGCGTTCGCGGCGTTCCTGTCCGCGTCGTCGGGGCTGCTCACCAGCGTCGCCGGGGTCCTGTCCACCGACGTGCTCGGGCACGGCTCCGTGCGTGACTTCCGCCGCTCCGCGCTGGTCGCCGGGATCGTGCCGCTGCTGCTCGCCCTGTTCGTCGCGAGCCTCGACGTGTCCCAGGTCGTCGGGCTGGCGTTCGCCGTCGCCGCGTCCAGCTTCTGCCCGTTGCTGGTCCTCGGCATCTGGTGGCGCGGCCTGACCGCGATCGGCGCGGCGGCCGGCATCGTCGCCGGCGGCGGCGCGGCCGTGTCGGCGGTCCTGCTCACCGTCCTCGGCGGTCCGCTGCCCGGCTGGGCCGGCGTCCTGACCACCCAGCCCGCCGCGTGGAGCGTGCCGCTGGCGTTCCTCGTCATGATCTCGGTGTCGCTGCTCACCCGGCACCGCTTGCCGAAGAACCTTGGAGCGATCATGCTTCGCCTGCACGCGCCGGACGCGCTGCGGATGTGAGCGCAGTGAGCGGGCCGCGGCGGAGTGAGGACCTGCGAACCAGAGATACAGGGTGGGGAGCTCAGGCCGACGCCGGAGCGCAGCGGAGGGGGCGGCCTGAGTGATGCGGGAGATGCGCAGTGATGCGGGGGATGCGGGGGATGCGGGCGTGACCTACGGTCGAACTGTGACGGACAGCGGCCCCGGCTCCGCCCTCGCGCTGCGGGGGCTCGCCAAACGCTTCGACGAGAAGATCGCGGTCGCTGGCGTCGACCTCGACGTGCCGATCGGGTCGTTCTTCGGCCTCCTCGGCCCCAACGGCGCCGGCAAGACGACCTCGCTGTCCATGGCGGTCGGGCTGCTGCGCCCGGACGCCGGGCGCGCGTATGTCCTCGGCCACGACGTCTGGTCCGACCCGGTCGAGGCGAAACGCCGGCTCGGGGCGCTGACCGACTCGGCCCGCATGTTCGACCGGCTCACCGGCAGCGAGCTGCTCGCGTATACCGGCCTGCTGCGCGGCCTGCCGCAGGACGTCATCGACGCCCGCGCCGCGGAGCTGCTCGACGTGCTCGGCCTCGCCGAAGCGGGCCGGACCCTCGTCGTGGACTACTCCGCCGGCATGAAGAAGAAGATCGGCCTGGCCTGCGCGCTGCTGCACGCGCCGCGGCTGCTGGTCCTCGACGAGCCGTTCGAGGCCGTCGACCCCGTCTCGGGCGCGCTGATCCGCGACATCCTCTTCCGGTATGTGCGCAACGGCGGCACAGTCATCTTCTCCAGCCACGTGATGGAGGTCGTCGAGCGGCTCTGCACGCACATCGCGATCCTCGCCGACGGCCAGATCAAGGTCGTCGGCACGACCGACGAGGTGAAGGGCGGGCGGGAGCTCGAGGACGTCTTCGTCGACGTCGTCGGAGGGCGGGTCGCGACCGGCGCGGAGCTGTCGTGGCTGTGACCCCGCAGCCGCCCGTCCCGGGCGAACCACCGCACATCCCCGCGCAACGCCCGGCCGCCGCTCCTCCGGCCGCCGTCCCCTCGGCCGCCGTCCTTTCGCCGGCGGGGGCCGACGGCGACGGGATCTTCGCGCCGCGACCCGAGCCGATCCGCGGCGGCGAGCCGAAGGTCAGCTACTTCGTCCGGTTGAAACTGCGGATCCTGCGCAACGCGATGCGGGGCAAGACGTCGCGCATCCTGCTGTTCATCCTCGGCATCTTCTTCGGCCTGTGGGCCGCGTTCATCGGGTTCAGCGCCTTCGCCGGCAGCAGCGTCGCCGGCGACGAGCTACGGCCGACCCTCGCCGCGTTCGCCGGCACCGCCCTGGTCATGGCCTGGGTGCTGGTGCCGCTGCTGTTCTTCGGCGTCGACGAGACCCTCGACCCGGCGAGGTTCTCGCTGCTGCCGGTGCCCCGCCGCACGCTCGTGCTCGGCATGCTCGCCGCCGCCTTCGTCGGCATCCCGCCCGCCGTCACGCTGCTCGCCGCGCTCGGCTCCACCATCGGCGCGGTCATCAAGGGCGGCGTCGCGGCCGGTGTGGTCGCCGTCCTCGGCGCCGCGGTCGGCCTCGCCGTCTGCGTCGCCGCGAGCCGCGCCGTCACCAGCGCCTTCGCCCGGATGCTGCGCTCCCGGAAGGTCCGCGACCTGGCGGCGCTGCTGATCGCCCTCGCCGGCATCTCCTGCAACCCGGTCTTCCAGCTGGTCTTCGCCCTGGTCGAGAACGGTGAATCGAAGCAGGCCACGACGATCGCCGGCGTCCTGTCGTGGACGCCGCTCGCCGCGCCGTTCGTCGCCTACGTCGACGCCATCGACGGCAACTGGCACCTGGTCGTCGCCCGCCTCGCGATCGGGGTCGCCGGGGTCGCCGCACTGCTGTGGTGGTGGCTGCAGACGATCGAGTCCGCAATGCTCGGCACCGCGTCGACCGGCGCGGCGAAGAAGGCGAAGGCCGTCGACGGCAAGCCGGTGCGCGCGTTCCTGCCCGCCGTCCTGCGGTCCCTGCCGGTCGGCCGGTTCACCGGACTCGTCGGCCGGGAGCTGCGCTACTGGTTCCGGGACCCACGCCGCCGCGCCAGCCTCATCTCGCTGCTCGCCGCGTCCGTGGTCATCCCGTTCGCGTTCACGTTCGGCTTCGGCACCGGCTCCAGCGCCGAGGAGCAGGAGGCCGCCCGGCAGGGCGCCGGGTTCAGTGACGGTGCCCTCGTGTTCTCGCTGCTGATCGCGGGCGCGTTCGTCGGGCTGGTCCTGGTCAACCAGTTCGGCAACGACGGCACCGCCTATGCGCTGCACATGCTCACCAACGTGCCGGGCCAGGTCGAGCTCGCGGCCCGTGCCATCGGCGTCGGCATCCTCACCTTCCCGCTGCTGGCCGCCGGCACCATTGCCGTGTCGGTGCTCAGCGACCACACCGCGCAGTTACCCGCCGCGCTCGGCGTCGGCCTGTGCGCGTTCGGCATCTCGGTCGGCACCGCCGGGATCACGTCGGTGCTCGCGCCGTATCCGATGCCCGACTCCGCGAACCCGTTCGCGATGAACACCGGCCAGGGCAGCGCCAAGAGCATGCTGTCCTTCGTCAGCATGTTCGTCACGTGGATCCTCGCGTCGCCGCTGATGATCGGGTATGTCCTGCTGCCCGACCACCTGCAGTGGATCCTGCTGCCCAGCGGCCTGGTCTGGGGTTTCGCCCTGGCCTGGCTCGGCACCCGGCTCGCCGGGCACCTGCTGGAGCGGCGCGCCCCGGAGGTCCTCGCCGCCGTCACCCCGAAGCACGGCTGACGCTCAGGCCTCGGCGGGGCGGCGACCGTGTCGGCGCGGGTCGAGCACGTGCGCACTGGCGGCGAAGTCGGGGTAGGGCAGGAAGGTTTGCACACTCCGGTCATACCCGACAATGAACGGGTGAGTATCCACGCCACCGATCCGTTCGCCACACCGGATGACCAGCGCTCGCCGGTGCGGCGCCTGCGCGGGAGGCTGCCGGCCGCCGTGTCGCTGTGGACGGCGGGCGGCGCGGGCGCGGCGGCCGGGCTCACCGTGTCGTCGATGCTCGTCGTCGACGGCGACCCAGGCCGGGTCGTCGGGCTCGTCGACGACGAGAGCGACCTGTGGACGGCGATCGAGGCGACCGGCCGGTTCGCCGTCACGCCGCTCGCCGAGGGGGACAACCAGCTCGCGGAGCGGTTCGCGGGGCTGATGCCGGCACCCGGCGGCCTGTTCGCGACCGGCGAGTGGGACGCCACCGACTGGGGACCCGTCCCGCGCGGCTACCCGTGGGCCGGTTGCGGCCTGGACAGCGCCCGGGAATTCGGCTGGTCGCTGCTCGTCGAGGCGACGATCCAGCGGGTCGAGCTGCCGGCCACGGCGGCGAAGCCGCTGGTCCACCACCGGGGTCGGTACACCTCGATATAAACGCCGGTAAACGGTGTGACCGCTGTCACTCGGCGCACCGAACCTGCCGTTCAGCGCAGGGGTCCGCCGGGCCCGCCCAGGGTTCTTCACGCCCCTGCCCGGCGGTTCCTACCGTGCGCCGTACCCACACCCCAACCGGCAGGTGGTGATCCCCCATGAGCACCGATACACCGGTGCCGACCGGCACGGACGACAACCGCTACGTCTCCGTTGCCAACACCCCGGAGTTCGCCGAGCTGCGGCGCGCCCTGCGCCGCTTCGTCTTCCCGGTCTCCGCCGCGTTCCTCGTCTGGTACGCGCTGTACGTGCTGCTCTCCGCATACGCCCGCGACTTCATGAGCACGAAGGTCGTCGGCCACATCAATATCGCGTTGATCTTCGGCCTGCTGCAGTTCGTGTCGACGTTCCTCATCGCCTGGCTGTATGTCCGCTACGCCGACCGTCGCGTCGATCCCCTCGCCGACTCGCTGCGCGCCAAGATCGAAGGGACCCCCGAATGAACAACGGGATCACCCTCGCGGTGAGTGCGACCACCACCCGGACGCTGACGCTCACGCTCTTCGTCGTCCTGGTCGCGGCCACCCTCGCAATCACCATCTGGGCCAGCCGGCAGACCAAGAGCGCCGCCGACTTCTACGCCGGCGGCCGGTCGTTCACCGGCTTCCAGAACGGGATGGCCATCGGCGGCGACTACATGTCGGCGGCGAGCTTCCTCGGCATCGCCGGCATCATCGCCCTCAACGGCTACGACGGCTTCCTGTACTCCATCGGGTTCCTCGTCGCCTGGCTCGTCGCGCTGCTGCTCGTCGCCGAGCTCATGCGCAACTCGGGCCGCTACACGATGGCCGACGTCCTGGCGTTCCGGATGCGGCAGGCACCCGTGCGCACCGCCGGCTCGATCTCCACGATCATCGTGTCGATCTTCTACCTGCTGGCACAGATGGTCGGCGCCGGCGCTCTGGTCGCGCTGCTGCTCGGCATCAAGGCCGGCGACACGTTCCTGGGCATGACCGCAGAGACGGCGAAGATCGTCACCATCGGGCTCATCGGCGTGCTGATGATCGTCTACGTGACGGTCGGCGGCATGAAGGGCACCACCTACGTCCAGATCGTCAAGGCGTTCATGCTCATGCTCGGCGCCCTGCTGCTGACGCTGATGGTGTTCGCCGCGTTCAAGTTCAACCTGTCGTCGCTGCTCGGCGAGGCGGCCGCCAAGTCGGGCCGCACCCCGCCGGAGTCGTTCCTGCAGCCCGGCCTGCGGTACGGCCGCGACATCGCCGGCAACGCGACGGCGACGCTGGTCAGCAAGCTGGACCTGATCTCGCTCGGCCTGGCCCTGGTGCTCGGCACCGCCGGCCTGCCGCACATCCTGATCCGCTTCTACACCGTCCCGAACTCCAAGGCGGCCCGCAAGAGCGTCGTCTGGGCGATCGGCATCATCGGCGTCTTCTACCTGATGACCCTGGCCCTCGGCTTCGGTGCCGCGGCGCTCGTCGGACGGCAGGCCATCCTCGCCCAGGACCCGGGCGGCAACACGGCGGCACCACAGCTCGCCGAGGCCCTCGGCAAGCGCTATCTCGGCGGTGACTTCGGCGGCTCACTGCTGCTGGCCGTCATCGCGGCGGTCGCGTTCGCCACCATCCTCGCCGTCGTCGCCGGGCTCACCCTCGCGTCGTCGTCGTCGCTGGCGCACGACCTGTACGCCAACGTGATCAAGCGCGGCCAGACCACCGAGCGGCAGGAGGTCGTCGTCGCCCGGTACTCCGCGTTCGTCATCGGCGCCGTCGCGATCGTGCTCGGCATCTTCGCCCGCAACCTCAACGTCGCCTTCCTGGTGGCACTCGCGTTCGCGATCGCGGCGTCGGCGAACCTGCCGGCCATCCTCTTCTCCCTCTTCTGGAAGAAGTTCAACACCCGCGGCGCGACCTGGGGTATCTACGCCGGTCTGCTCTCCGCGGTCGGCATCGTGCTACTCAGCCCGATCGCGTGGGGCGGCGTCAGCGACGCCCGCCCGGCGGCGACCCTCACCGCGGCGCAGGCCAAGACCTGCGGCGTGGATCAGAAGTCCAAAGAGGTCTCCAACGCGTCGGCGCTGTTCAGCTGCACCACCGCGGCGCCGATCCCGCTGGAGAACCCCGGCCTGATCTCGATCCCGATCGGGTTCATCTTCGCCGCCCTCGGCGCGCTCAGCAGCAAGGAGCGCGACGCGGACAAGTTCGCCGAGCTGGAGGCCCGCTCCCTCACGGGGGCCGGCGCCCACTGAGATGTAGTGCGCCGGGGTGGGGGCACCGCCGATACCCCGACCCCGGCGCACTGCCGCTAGGCTGGTCCCATGGTCGTTGTTGCGCAGCGTTACGGCGAAGGCCACCGGGTCCTCCTCACCGGCGGTGCCGGGTTCGTCGGGTCTCACCTCGCTGATGCCCTGATCGCCCGCGGTGCGCAGGTTGTCGTGGTTGACAACTTCGTCACGGGCAGTAAGGACAACGTCGCGCACCTGGTCGATCACCCGCGATTCACGTTGGTCGAGGCGGACGTCAGCGAGCCACTGCCGACCGTCGACGCCCTCGCCGCCAGGTTCGACGCGATCCTGCACTTCGCGTCGCCGGCCAGCCCGACCGACTTCGAGCTGCTGCCCGTCGAGATCCTCCGGGTCGGCTCGCTCGCCACCCTCCAGCTGCTGGAGCGGGCCGTCGCCGACGGCGCCCGGTTCGTGATGGCGTCCACCTCCGAGGCGTACGGCGATCCGCTGGTGCACCCGCAGCCGGAGACCTACTGGGGCAACGTCAACCCGATCGGCATCCGCAGCGTCTACGACGAGGCGAAGCGCTTCTCCGAGGCGGCCACCATGGGCTACCGCCGGGGCCGCGGCGCCGACGTCGGCATCGTGCGGATCTTCAACACGTATGGGGAGCGCATGCGCCCCGACGACGGCCGCGCCATCCCCACGTTCATCTCCCAGGCGCTGCGCGGCGAGCCGATCACCGTGCACGGCACCGGCACCCAGACCCGGTCCATCTGCCACGTGTCCGACCTCGTCCGTGGCATCCTGCTGCTGCTCGACTCCGGCGAGACCGGCCCGATCAACTGCGGCACCGAGCACGAGATGACCATGCTCGAGCTCGCCGACACGATCGTGCGGCTATCCGACAGCAGCTCGACAGTTTCGCTGCGGCCCCGCACCGCCGATGACCCCGAGCGCCGCCGACCCGACCTCGGCAAGGCGCGTGAGCTGCTCGGATACGAGCCGACCGTCGGACCCGAGGAAGGCCTGCGCCGGACCGTGGACTACTTCCGCTCCCGGTGAGTCTCCCGGCTTCGTGCCGCGCCCGTCCGGGTTACGTGGCGTAGAGGCCACGGGTTCGTATCGTGGGTTTCATGTCCACCACGCCTGCATCCAACGGCTCGTCGGGTCGCGCCTCGGTGCCCAACGCCCTCCCGCCCAGCGCGGGAGCTCGTGCGCGCGTCTCCGGCGCCTCCACTCCGACCAGCCCGGCGACGCCAGGCGTCTACGGCTCGGCCCGTCCCGCGGCCGCCACCGGTGGCGGTGGTGGCGGCGGTGTCGTGCCGCCGCGCCGCCCCGGCGGCAACGAGTACCCCGGCCGCAGGAAGGTCCGTCCCCGCTGGGGCCGGATCGCCCTCGTCGCCGGCGCCGCGATCGTCGTGCTCGCGCTCCTCGCCGGTGTCGGCGCCTACAGCTACTACCGCTACGTCGACGCGGGCCTGCAGCGCGACGACCCGTTCTCGCAGATCACCGAGGGCCGGCCGGCGAAGGTCGCCGACGGCGCGCTGAACATGCTGCTGCTCGGCAGCGACTCCCGCGACCCCGACAACAAGGGCAAGCCCGGCGAGTGGCGCACCGACACCATGATCATGCTGCACATCCCGTCCAGCCACGACAAGGCGTACCTGGTCTCCATGCCGCGTGACCTGTACGTGTACATCCCCAAGAGCAAGACGACGCCGTACGGCGACACCAAGGCCAAGCTGAACGCGTCCTTCTCATGGGGTGGCACGCCGCTGACCGTGCAGACGATCGAGAAGTACAGCAACGTCCGCATGGATCACGTGCTGCTCATCGACTTCGGCGGGTTCAAGCAGGTCATCGACGCCCTCGGCGGCATCGACATGAACATCGAGCAGGACATCACCTCCATCCACCCGCCCAAGCGCAAGTTCAAGAAGGGTATGAACCACCTCAACGGTGACGAGGCCCTGGACTACGCCCGGCAGCGCTACCAGTTCCCCGACGGCGACTTCGCCCGGATGCGGCACCAGCAGCAGATGATGAAGGCGATCCTCGACAAGGCCGTCAGCTCCGGCACGGTGAGCAGCCCGACGAAGCTCAACGCGTTCCTGAAGGCGATCACCAAGGCGATGACCGTCGACAAGGACTTCTCGCTCGCCGACATGGCGCTGCAGTTCCGCAACCTGCGCAGCGACGACCTGACGTTCCTCGTCAGCCCGCACGACGGCAGCAAGAAGATCAACGGCGAGGACGTCGTCGTGCCGAACGAGGCGAAGGCCACCGCGCTGTACACCGCGATGCGCACCGACAAGATGGCGGACTGGGCCGCGACCAACGCCCCCAAGCCGGCGGCGAGCGGGTCGTCGCAGCCGTCAACGAAGGCCAGCACCAAGAAGTGATAATTCCGGCATCCCGGGCATGTCTCCCCAGCTGTGGGGTTGCATGCCTGGGCTGTCATATAGATCTCATTGCCGGAACTGCCGTCGACCGAGTAGAAAACGCCTGATTGGTGGCAACTCTTCGGATCTTGTGCAGTGACACTGGTCGGCACGATCCCCGCCGCGAACGTAGACTCGGATAAATCCCCGCCGGAGTGCGGGCACGCAGTCGGGGGCGACATGCAGCAGGACCAGGACCCGCCGGTGGATCAGCCGGCGGACAGCCCTGAGCACGTGTTACCGGTGCCGGTCGAGTCCTCTGCATCGACCGACGCGGTCGCGGAGGAATCCACCGCGTCGGATATTCCGGACCCATCCCCGGCTACCGCCACGGAGCCGGTCGCGGAGTCGGAGCCGGTCGCGGAGTCGGAGTCTGACACGGCCTCGGAGTCTGACACGGCCTCGGAGTCTGACACGGCCTCGGAGTCTGACACGGCCTCGGAGTCTGCCGCCGCTCCTGCGGGGTCGGCCGGTCCGCGCGTGCTCACCCTGCGGCGGAGGCAGAAGTCCCGCGCCGCCCTGCCGGGCCGCGACCCGATCTGGGCCAAGCTCCTCGTGGTCGTCGGCGCGTTTCTCCTCATCGGCTCCGCCACGATCGTCACCGGCACGCAGGTCCTTGCCAACCGGTATCGCGACAGCGTCCACCAGGAGAACCTTCTCGGCAACAACGCCCGCGTCAGCAACGAGGACAAGAAAGAAGAGCGCCGCAGCTCCATCACCGGCCCGCTCAACTTCCTGCTCCTCGGCTCCGACCTGCGCGCCAACGACCCCGAAGACGGCCAGCGCTCCGACTCGATCATCATCGTGCACATCCCGGCCGGCCTGGACCGGGCATACCTGCTGTCGATCCCCCGCGACCTGCGGGTCAAGATCCCCGCGTTCGAGCCCACCGGGTTCCGCGGCTCCAGCCACGAGAAGATCAACGGCGCGTTCCAGCACGGCGGCGGTGGCAACGGCGGCGTCCAGCTCCTGGCCGAAACCCTCAACGAGCTGATCGGCATCCACTTCGACGGCGCCGCGATCGTCAACTTCGACGGCTTCAAGGCCGCGGTCGACATCCTCGGCGGCGTCGACATGTGCATCGACCAGAAGGTCACGTCGATCCACCTCGGCTACGACGACAAGGGCAACTACCTGTCACCCGAAAACGGCGGCCACCCCGCCGTGTACAACCCCGGCTGCCACCACCTCGAGTCATGGCAGGCCCTCGACCTCGTCCGGCAGCGCAAGAGCCTGGCCAACGGCGACTTCGACCGGCAGAAGAACCAGCAGAAGTTCATCCGCGCCATCCTCACCAAGGCGCAGCAGCAGAACCTGACCACCAACCCGATCGCGCTCGACAAGCTCATCCGCGCCCTCGGCGGCGCGCTCACCGTCGACACCAACGGTGTGGCACTCGAAGAGCTGATGTTCGGTCTGCGCAACGTGCGCCCCAGCAGCCTGCTCGGCCTGACCGTGCCGTCCGAACCCCAGGACATCGGCGGCATCTCCTACGTCGTCGGGTTGGAAGAGGCGCAGGCGCTCTACTCCGCGATCCGCGACGACACGCTCGACGCGTGGGCGGTGGAGAACCCCACCTGGGTCAACCCGATCTGAGCCTCTATAGGCTGGTGCGGTGTTCAGGGGATCCGCTGTGCCGACCGTCACGGTCAACGACGTAGCCGAAGACGCCTACCTCCTCGACGTCCGCGAGGACGACGAGTGGGCCGCAGGCCACGCACCCGGCGCCAACCACGTGCCCATGATGCAGATCCCGGCCCGGATCGACGAGATCCCGACCGACCGCGACGTCGTCGTCATCTGCCGCGTCGGCGGCCGTTCCGCGCAGGTCGTCGCATACCTGCAACAGAGCGGGCTCACCCGCACCATCAACCTCGACGGCGGCATGTCGGACTGGGCGGCCGCCGGGCGGCCCATGGTGAGCGAGGACGGCGGTGCTCCGAGGGTCGCCTGAGCGGCCCTGGGTGTTCGCGCACAGGGGCTCGTCGTATCGACACGCCGAGCACACCCTCGACGCCTACCTCCTCGCCATCGAGGAAGGCGCCGACGGCCTTGAGTGCGACGTCCGGCTGACCCGCGACGGCCACCTCGTCTGCCTCCACGACTCCCGCATCGACCGCACCAGCGACGGCCGCGGCCGGGTCAGCGTGCAGACCCTCGCCGACCTCGACCGCTTCGACTTCGGCTCCTGGCGCACCGACCTCCCCGAGTCACCCGACGAACTGATCACCAGCCGGAAGCTGGCCGACGACCGCTGGCGCGGCCGGGTCCTCACCCTGGACCGGCTCCTCGGCCTCGCCGTCGACGCCGGCCGCCCCATGCGGCTGCTCATCGAGACCAAGCACCCCACCCGCTACGGCGCAGCCGTCGAGACCGCGCTGCTGAGCCTGCTGCGCCGGTACGGACTCGACCGCCCCCGCGACGACCAGCCCGTGCACGTCACGATGATGTCGTTCTCCGCCACCGCCGTGCGCCGGGTCAGCCAGCTCGCGCCGACGCTCCCGACCGTGATGCTCATCGACGTCTGGTCCGTGCCCAGCCGGATCGGCTGGCTCCCGCCCGGCAGCAGCATCGGCGGACCCGGGGTGTCACTCCTGCGCGCCTCCCCGGAACTCGTCGAACGCCTCCACCGCAGGGGATTCCCCGTCTACGTGTGGACCGTCAACGAACCCGACGAAATCGACCTGGTGGTGAAGCTGAAGGTCAACGGCATCATCTCGGACCGGCCGGCGTTCGTCATCGAACGACTCAGGGAACTGGGCCTGCGAGACTGACCATCGTTTTGCTATCCGGTTGCTACCACTGAATCCGTCGTCGCACCTGCTCGCCCCGCTGGAATCCCACGTAGACAAGTTTTGTCAATAGCCTTTCAAAGCGAAGCGCGGGGAGGCAGACTCGCACCATGGTCGATGCTCGCCGCCCGGTCGACGCCGCCGCCGTGTTCGGCGGGCTGGCCGAGATCGCCGAGCAACTCGCGACCGGTGCCGGCGGCCTGCCCGCCCTGCAACGCACCGTTGACGTCACCGTCGAGGCGACCTCGGCCGCCGGTGCCGCCTTCATCGAATACGGCCGGGACAGCGGCCGGGTCGTCGCCGCCGCCGCCGCGCTCGACTGGTCCCTCGGCCGACCCGTCGACCTGATCCATCCGACGCTGCGGGGGTTGCTGCAGTACGGCTCCAGGGTCCGCGAGTTTCCCGTCAGCCTTCTCGGCACCGTCGGCGGCGAGCACCTGCGCGGCCGCGGCCTGACCCGCTTCGTCGCCGCGGAGGTCAACGCCGGCAAGACCGCCGTCGGCGTCCTCGTCGGCGGCTACCACGACGCCGAAGGCACCGCCGGTCCCGACGAACGGGCCGCCCTCGGGTTCCTCGCCGGGCTGGTCGGCCTCCAGTACACCCTGGGCCGTGGTCTGCCGATCCACGTCGACGCGCCCTCGGTCGACCCGGTGGCGGAGCCGTTCGCCCTGCTCGACGCCGAGCACGTCGTGCGCACCTGGAACCCGGCCGCGGCCCTGCTCACCGCCCGCTCGTCCGAGTCCGCGATCGGGGAGCCGTGGCCGTTTCCGCTGCCCACCGGCACCGAAACCGTCGAACACCGGATGGCCTGCGGCACCTGGATCGAGATCCGAGCCGCCACCGTGCCCGGCGGCACCGACATCAGCGTGTCGTTCCGGGCCCGCGCCGACCAGTCCTCCGACGGGCGCGACCTGTTCATCGCCCTCACCGGGCACGAACTGCGGACCCCGATCACGGTCATCCGGGGGTACGCCGACACGCTCGTCGAGCACTGGGACTCCCTCGACGACGGCTCCCGGCGCGAGGCGATCTACGTCGTCGGCCAGCGCGCCCGCGAGCTCAGCCGGCTGGTGGACCGCCTCCTCAACGCCGTCGGCGACGAGGCCATTCCGGGCGACGCGTCGGCGCTGCTGCCGTTCGACCTGGTGGACACCCTCGCGGCCGCACTGGACGACCTGAGCCCCGAGCAGCGCCGCACCCTGACCGTCGAGCTGCCGCAGACCCTTCCGAAGGCCCTCGGCGAACGCGCCACCCTCGCTACCATCCTTGCGGAATTTGTTACAAATGCGGGTAAGTACTCCCTGAACTGGGTAGAAGCGGTGCTGACCGCGGGTGCGGATGCGCAAACCGTCTGGTTCAGGGTCGCCGACCGGGGCATCGGCATCCGCCCGGAGCACGTCGAGCGGGCGTTCGAGCGCTTCTGGCAACTGGAGATCGGAGACCAGCGAACCCGCGGTGGCGTGGGACTGGGACTCTATCTCGTGCGTAGGATCGTTGAGCGTCAACATGGATGGGTATCGTTGCGTCCACGCCAAGGAGGCGGGACCGTCGCGGAGGTGCGACTGCCCCGCGCCGACGCAGATACCCATGGGGAGGCTTGAGAGGGTGTCCACAACCGTCGCGGAGCGCGCCTGGTGCGTCGTCGTCCCGCATCACGCTCGCGGCGCGCACGTCGCCCGCCACCGCCTTGCCCACGAACTCGACGCCCTGCTCACCGAGGACCGCCTCGACGACGCCATCGCCATCGCCGCCGAACTGGTCGGCAACGCCGTCCGCCACGCGGCCCCCCTCCCCGGCGACGTCATCCGGGTGGCGTGGCGCCTGCTCGACGACGACACCCTGGAGATCCGGGTCACCGACGGCGGCTCGGCGGCCGGCCCGGAGCTGCGGGTCGCCGCTCCCGACGCGATCGACGGCCGCGGCCTGACCATCGTCGCCGCGCTGGCCACCGGCTGGGGCGTCGAACGCGACGGCCTCGGCCAGTGCGTCTGGGCCACCCTCTGACCCCCGTTCCGCCGCACCGTTCCGCGCCCGCCTCCCGGTTGATCGAAGTCGCGCCGTGGCCGCGACAGCGATCCGGGCTCGGGGGATATTTCTGACTTGTCGGTAATGGGGTGCGCGCGGGGGTGAGTGACGCGCCCAGGGTGGTGGGTGTTCGCCCGCGGCGCGGTGGGACCGCCTAGGCTGGGTCGCCGTGAGCAAGCGAGCGAAAACCCCCCGTGGCCGTTCCGCCGACGGTGAGAAGCGCCAGAAGATCCGTGACGTCTACGTGGGCCGCCCGTTCGAAGGGCTGGCCGACGAGCCGGAGTGGATCGCGCTGCGTGAACTGGTGCCTGCCGCCTCGGCGCCCTTGAAGCTGGCCCCCGATCTGGTCGAGCGGTACGGCGACCGCCCGGTGATCCTCGCGACGGTCCTGCCGATGGCGTGGCCGGCGATGACGAAGCCCGATGGCCGGGTGTTCATCGGATTGCAGCGGCACGTGCAGTCCGGCGATGTGTCCCGTGACCTCGCGGTGGCGCTGCAGTGCGCGCTGGACACGCCGACGGGGCAGACCGTCAACATCCCGGCGCTGCCGGGGGTCGGGCCGCGGCTGCAGGACGTGATCGTCAATGCGCCGCTGGACATCACGGTGCACACGGGATTTGAGTTCTGGCTCGAGGACAACGCGACCGACGACCCGAACGTGCGGGCGTCGCTGGAGCGGGCCAACGCCAGCATCTTCCCGACGGTGCGGCTGTCGGCGGCGCCGGCGACGTACTGGTGCCGCGTCACCGACCGGGCCCACGTCCGCCTGGTGCTCGGCGACGACGAGGACCGGGCGCTGGACGCGTTGTCGCGGCTGTCGGCCGGTGGCGGGCTGCTGCTCGGCGACAACACGAAGTTCGCCGGCATGTTCCGCGCGCACGGCCTGCTCGCTCCCGTCTGGGACCTGCCGCTCGAGGTCGAGGCGGAGGAGTGGGAGGCGCCGGTCGCCGAGTTCACGAAGCGCTACGCGGAGGCGCTTGCCGTCAACGAGCCCCTGACCGCCGCCGAGCGCCGCAGCAAGCAGGGCCTGCTCGGCCGCCTCCAGCCGCTCCGGTAAACAAAGAGCAGCAGAGAGCTACGACGACGCCCGCGCGATCGGTGCGGACATGCATCGCGGACCACCCCGGCCCGAGCCCAGCTCGGAGCCGGGGATCCGGATGACCTCGATGCCGTGCCGCTCCAACTGGGCGTTGGTCTCCACATTGCGCTCGTACGCGACGCAGAGCCGCGGCGCGATCGCCAGCGTGTTGTTCCCGTCGTCCCACTGCTCCCGCTCGGCGGTCACCGGGTCCAGACCCGTGTCGATGATCCGCAGGGTGTCGATCCGCATGGCCTTCGCGGCGCCGACGATGAAGGGCTCGGGCCCCGAGACGGTCAGGTCGGGGGAGCCGCCGGACGCCGTGACGGTCCAGGCCTGCAGGGTGCTGGCGACGTTCGGATACATGACGACCGCGTCGACGTCGACCATCGTGCAGACCGTGTCGAGGTGCATCGTCGCGCGTTCCTGGGCGATCGGCACCACCAGCACGGTGTGGGCCAGGCCGCGCTCGAAGCAGCGCCGGGCCAGCCGCTCCGCGCCCGCGGGCCGGGTGCGCTCGCCGACGCCGACCGCGGCGACACCCGGTGCCAGCAGCAGCACGTCGCCGCCTTCGAGGTGTTCCAGGCCCGGCTCGTACACCAGGGACGTGCCGGCGAACCGCGGATGATGGCGGTAGATCGCGCAGGTGAGGGTCGTCTCGCGGCGGCGGGCGTGCATCGCCAGGCTGGTCACCGCGACCTGGCCGCCGATCCAGACCGATGAGTCGCGGGTGAAGAGCAGGTTGGGCAGCGGGTCGATGACGAAGTCGGACCGGTCCATGAGCGCGTGGACGAGGCCGCCACCGGCCCGCAGCTCGGCCCGGGAGAGTCCGGCGATGAGCGTGGTCGCCAGGGTCGCCGGGTCGAGCGCGGCGAGGTGCTCGGCGACGTGCCGGCGCAGCGTGTCGCCGAGCCGGACATCGTCGAGGACCGCCTGCGTCACCTCGGCGCGGGCGGCGGGCACGGCGACGGTCTCGGCGAGGAGGTCCGACACGTAGAGGACCTCGACATTATGGCTACGCAGGGCGTGCGCGAACGTGTCATGCTCTTCTTGAGCGCGTCCGACCCATGGGATCCCGTCGAACAGCAGCGAGTCGTTGTTGCGCGGAGTCAGCCGGGCCAGCTCCGGGCCCGGGCGGTGCAACAACACCGTGCCGAGCCGTCCGACCTCGCTGTCGACGTGATGATGGCTCACTGACTCAGACTAACGGCTGACCCGTTATCCACCGGTTGGGCGCCATCTGCAAATTCATGAGACGTCGTGAATGCGGCATTCATCCCAGTCATTCCTGGTCTTTCAACCGTCCGGTCATCCCAGTTGCGCGATTGAACACGTACGGTGTTTGAACACACACGCAACCGAGCGGCGACTTGGAGGTGTGCGAGATGACCGAACTGCTGCACCGCGGCGGTCAGCATTCGCAGCCCGAAGGGTTTGACGATCGCATCATTGTTGATGCCGGCCGGCCTTCCCCCATTGACTGGATGCGCGAGCGACGCGCCGAGCGCGGAGCCCGCAGGGAAGAGGCGGGGCACAACCGTCTGTACCGCAGAATGGGCAGCCTCATCGGCCGCCTCGGCGAGGAGTGGCACGTCCTCGACCTGCGCGAGCTGACCGGCGCCGAACGCCGCTCCTTCCTCGCCGTCGGTCCGGGTGGCGTGTTCGCGGTGACGGTCAAGGACCACGGCCGCAGCCGCGTCTCGTTTGCCGGTGACATCGTGCAGATCGACGGCAAGCGCCCCAAGTACGTCGAGGAGACCCGCGCCGAGGCGAAGGGTGCCGCCGAGGCGCTCTCCCGCAGCGCCGGCGTGTCGATCCCGGTCATGCCGATCCTGGCCTTCGCGGGCACCGGGAAGATCAGCTTCTACGGGGTGCCGAAGGGCTGTCTGGTCACCGCGTATCACGAGCTGCCCCGCGTCCTCAACGCCCGTGGCAACCGGCTCGCGATGGACACCGTCGACAAGGTGTTCGAGCTCGCGCTGCACCCGGCCACGTGGTCCGTGCAGACGTATGCCGCGTTCGCGGACAGTTACCGGTGGTACAAGGACGGCGATCGAGTGGGCACTGACAAGCGGGGTGACGCGGAGTAGCCTCTGCGGCGTGGAGCCGCTCGACACGAAGCGCCGGATTGAGCAATCGCTGGGGACCGATCACACCCTGACTGATGCGATGATGAGTTCGTTGCGCGGACACGTCCGCCGCACCGGTGCCTGAGGAGGCGCTGTGGCGCATGTCGAGCTTTCCATTTCCGACCCACACCTCGCCCGTTCGCCCGACCCGACCGAGTCGTCACTCGACCGGTGGGCGGCGACGGTCGCCGACGCGGCGGAGCCGAGCCTGGTGATCGACGACAAGGCGGTCATCGTCGCGGTGTCCGCCTCGTTCGAGGACCTGCTCGGGCTCACCGAGTCCGCCATCGACCGGCCGCTGGTGGACGGCGTCCTGCAGCTGCTCGACTTCGGTGACGGTGGCGCCCTGGACGCCTCCGAGATCAACAAGACGCCGCCGCTGCTCGCCCTGTCCTCGGGGCGCCTGGCCCGCGGGCTGGTCCGGGTGCGGTGCGCGACGGGACCGCGCACGTTCGACGCGATCGCCACCCCGCTGCTGCAGGACGGAGAGGTCGTCGGCTCACTGACGTTCTTCAGCACGGTATAGGGCGAAAGGACAGTTCAGCGTAACGTGGCTCACGGCTTCCGCCACGCAGCGCGTTCGCACCGTACGCTCCTTGTCATGTTGGACCTCCAGGTGCTGCCAGGTGACTATGCGATCGGCCGTCTGCCGGCCGGATCGCCCCTCCCGGCGGGTTTCCTGGAGGCGGCGGCGACCGGTCCCGACGTCATCTCGGTGACCTGGACGCCCGACGAGGTCTCCATCCTGTGCCCCGCCGACCGGGTGCCCAGCGGTGCCTCCGTCGAGACACCGTGGCGTTGCCTGCGTGTCGCCGGCCCGGTCCAGCTCGCCCTCACCGGCATTCTCGCCTCGATCGTGTCGCCGCTCGCCGACGCCCGGGTCAACATCTTCGCGTTCTCCACGTTCGACACCGACTACGTCCTGGTGCCCGCCGTGCGGCTGAGCGAGGCGCTGGCCGCCCTCAACGCCGCCGGGCACCGCGTGACGACGTCCGGCACCGTCTGAACCGCCGCGTGAACCACCGGGACTGACGTCCTACGATGTGCTCCATGCGCACTGGGGCCGCCGTGCTCGCTATCGTCAGCCTTGGATGCCTGGTGTCCGGCTGCACCCGGTCGCGCGGTGACTCCGGGCCGCTCCTGCCGCCGGTGTCGCCCCCGCCGGCGAGGTCGGCGAGCCCGACCCCGGCGAGCACGCCCGACGTGCCGGCCCGCACGCCGTCCCGCTCCGCCAGCAGCAGCCCGAGCCAGCTGCCGTTCTCCGAGGCATACGTGTCGCAGTGCAACGGCCGTCCGACCGGCGAGCAGGTCGTAGCGGCGGTCCGCCGGGCCCGGCCCAACCTGCCCGCCGGGGCCGGCCTCACCGTGAAGACCGGGCCGCTGTGTGCCGGGGTGTGGCAGTACACCGTGCTCACCGTCACGGGCAGTGAACCGTTGCAGGTCATGTCGAAGGGCGCCCCGGCCGCGCTGACCGTCGTCACCGTCGGCACCGACCCGTGCACCGTCGAGGTCAAGGCGACCGCCCCGCCCGCGCTGCTCAACACCGCCGACTGCTGAGCGGCCGGCAAGAGCGACTAGGCTTGACCGCATGCCTGGTGTGCCGCCGACGCGGTTCGTGTACCTGGGGCCGGAAGGCACGTTCTCCGAGCAGGCGCTCAGGACTGTCCCGGCCGCCGACCGCGGGGTGCTGACCCCGGCCCGGAGCGTTCCGGAGGCCCTCGACGCGCTGCGCGCCGGTGAGGCCGACGCGGCACTCGTCCCGCTGGAGAACTCGATCGGTGGGCAGGTCGGGGTCACCCTCGACGAGCTCGCCGGCGGTGAGCCGCTGATCATCACCCGCGAGGTGGTGCTGCCGGTGCAGTTCGTGCTCGCCAGTGCCGAGGACCGGCCACTGGACTCGGTCCGGTCCGTCGCCGCCCACCCGCAGGCCGGTGCGCAGTGCCGTAAGTGGCTCCGGGACCACGTGCCGCAGGCGACGGTCGTCGACGTGCTGTCCAACGCGACCGCCGCGATCGGCGCCGGCACCGGCGAGTTCGACGCCGCGATCTGCGCCGCGATCGGCGCGAGCCGCTACAAGCTGCACGTGCTGGCGAAGGACATCGCCGACAACCCCGACGCCATGACCCGCTTCGCGCTGGTGGCCCGGCCCGGCCCGCCGCCACCGCCGACCGGCGACGACCTGACCACGCTCGCGGTCTACATCGCGCACGACCGGGTCGGCGCGCTGCTGGCCGTGCTGACCGAGCTGTCGGTCCGCGGGGTCAACCTGACCAGGATCGAGTCCCGGCCGACCGGCGAGCGCCTCGGCCGCTACGTGTTCTTCCTCGACTGCGGCGGCCACGTCGCCGAGGCCCAGATGGGCGAGGCGTTACAGGGGCTGCGCCGTATCTGCGCCGACGTGCGGTTCCTCGGCTCATACCCGCGGGCGTCACACGGCGAGGCGCCGCCACGGCGCGCGCCCGGCCTGTCCGACGAGGACTTCACCGACGCGGCCAGTTGGCTCAGTGAGCTCCGCAACGGGGGTTGAGGGGATGGGCGGCGGGCCCATCCCCGTCCGATGTCAGCCGCCGATGCCGCCGAGGATGCCGCTCGGCTTCTGCTGGGCCGCCGCCGGCTTGCCCTCGCTGGGCTGGACGATGACGAAGCCCTGACCCTGCAGCACCAGCTGGAACAGCTCGCCCGAGCCGCCCTTGAGGATCGACTTGAGGCTCTGGTTCTTCTGGATGCTGGTCTGCAGGCTCGCCGACCACCCGACGACCGCGTCGGTGTCGACCAGCACCGGCGCCTGCGGGCTCACCGGGATGATGATCGGGGCACCTTCGGTGACGATCGCGAGCTTGCCCTGACCGGTGAAGACGCTGTTGAACAGGCCGCCGCCGAACATGCCGGCACCCTGGACGCGCTGGATCTCGTACCGCAGCGACGGGTCGAAGCAGAGGACGTTCCTGCCGTTGATCGTCAACGCGTCGTTGGGCTCGATGTCGACGATGTGGCAGTCGGAGGCGGCATCGGCGAACCACACCTCGCCCTGTCCGCGCACGGCCATGAGGGACAGGCCCTCACCGGTGACCGCACGCTTGAGGAAGTTTCCGACGCCCTGGCTCTTCACCTCGAACTGGAGGTTGCCGCGGAACGCGACCATGGCGCCTTGACGCGCCATGACCTCACCGTTCACGGCGTACTTGACGCACTTGGAGTGCTGCAGGCTCATGCCTGCCTGGGTTGGGGGCTGGGCCATGTTTTCGGCCTTGAAGATGTCACCGCGCACGCTGCGCAGCGTAACGGGTCCTCCAAGGCCGTGCGGAGGACCCGTTATGAAAGCGCGATCAACCGCCGAGAAGATTCCCCAGGACGCCGCCCTGCTGCTGTTGTCCCTGGCCACCGGCGAGACCCTGCGGCGGCTCCTCCGACGGCTGGACGACGACGAAGCCCCGCCCGGCGAAGCTCATCGTGAAAGCCTCACCGGTGCTGCGGCCGAGCAGCGTGCCGATGCCGAGGTGGTCGGCGCGGTGATACCCGGTCTGCAGGCTCGCGGACCAGCAGATGGCGGCCTGCGGGTCGACATACGTGGGTGCGTCGACGGTCAGCACGACCGGCGTGCCCTTCGTCGTGATCGCGAGCCGCCCCTGGCCGGTGAACACGCAGTTGAACAGGCCCGCTGACGACATGACGCCGACGCCCTGGACCATCTTGATGTCGTACTGCAGCGACGCGTCGAACGCGAGCACGTTGGCACCGTTGATCGAGATCGCGTCACCGGGCTCGAGGTCGATGAGGTGCACGTCGGCGGAGCGGTCCGCGAAGAACACGTCGCCGCGGCCGGAGACCTTCATCAGCGGGACACCCTCGCCGGTCAGCTTCGACTTGAGCCACTTGCCGACGCCGCCCGAGCCGAGCGCCTGGAACTGCACCTGGCCCTGGTAGGCCACCATCGTGCCGGTCCGGGCCATGATCTCGCCGTTGAGCTCGGCCTTGAGCATCTTGGAGTTCTGCAACCGCAGCCCCGGCTGCTGCGACTCCTTCTCCATGTTTTCGGCGGCGAACAAGGCACTGCGCATGTGAGCGTCCCTTCTTTGGCGTTCGTCTCACTTTTGGCGATCGTCTCAACCCCAGCCCAGCGCATGTAGCTTGCGGTCGTCGATGCCGAAGTGGTGCGCGATCTCGTGCACGACGGTGATCGCCACCTCGTCGACGACGTCGTCCTCATCGTCACAGATTGCGAGGATCGGGTTACGGTAAATCGAGATCCGATCGGGTAGCACCCCGGAGTAGTCCCAGCCGCGCTCCGTCAGGGAATACCCCTCATACAGACCGAGCAGGTCCGGTTCACCCGCCGGCGGGTCGTCGACGACCAGGATCACCACGTTGTCCATGAGGTCGAGCAGCTCCTCGGGGACCTCGTCCAGGGCCTCGCCCACGAGCTCCTCGAAGCGCTCCTTGCTCATCGTCACCGGCATGTGAAAGAGGGTCCCCCATCGTGGGGGACCCTCTCAAGAGACTTCAGACGAGCTTGGCGTCCAGGGTGATCTCGACGGCCGCGAGGGCCTTGGAGATCGGGCAGCCGGCCTTGGCCTCGGCGGCGATCTTGTCGAACTCGCCCGCGTCGATCCCGGGGACGTCACCGCGGCTGGTCAGGTCGATCCGGGTGATGGCGAAACCGCCCTCGACCGGACCGAACTGCACCGCGGCGGTGGTCTCCACCGACGTGGGCGTGAAGCCGGCCTTGGCCAGGCCGTTGGAGAAGGCCATCGAGAAGCAGGCGGCGTGTGCGGCCGCGATCAGCTCCTCGGGGTTGGTCCCCTCGCCGCTCTCGAAGCGCGACGGGAAGGAATAGGAACCCTGGAAGGACCCCGAGCCGGTGGAGACGGTGCCGGCGCCGGACTTGAGGTCGCCCTCCCAGCGGGCGGATGAAGTGCGAGTAGGCATGAACCAGACGCTAGCCCATTCCGTGTGTTCCTTGGGACGAGCTCGGCAGTCTTGGGAGGGATCAAGTTGATGCAGCGCAAACTGGTGCACATCGGTGGTTGGTTGGGCGTGTCCGGCCTGCTCACCGGCATTGCCTCGATCTTCGTGCCGTGGGTCCAGCAGCTGGTGGTGACCGGCTCCGGTCGCCGGCCGCAGCGGCGCCTGGACAGCCTCACGATCCTCAATCTCGAAAAAGGCGTCTGGTACGTGATCCTGCTGCTCACCCTCATCGCGCTCCTCGGTGCCGCGGCGATGGGCGCCAACCAGGGGCGCAAGGTCGCCGGGCTGGCCGGTCCGGTCCTGTCGCTGGTGACCGCGTCGATCGTAGTGGGCCTCATCACTACTTTTGACGGCCAGCTCGCCGGCCCCGGCCGGATCGCGGATGTGGGCACGTCGGCGGGCAGCTGGCTGGCGCTCGTGTCGATGCCTCTGCTCGGGTTCGGCTGCGGTCTGCTCGCAATCGGCCGCGCCGGACGGCATGTTTCGCCGCCGGCAGGTGTTGCCGCTGGACATGACTGATCTCAATGTGGGGGTCCTCGGCACCGGTGCGGTCGGCGACGCGATCGCGACCCGGCTGATCGAGGTCGGGTATGACGTCGTCATGGGCTCCCGCGACGCCGCCAACCCGAAGGCCGTCGCCTGGGCGGAGCGCACCGGCGGTCGCGCCGGCACGTTCGCCGACGCGGCCGCGCACGGCTCGCTCCTGTTCAACGCCACCCCCGGCGGCGCTTCGCTCGACGTGCTGCGCTCCGCCGGCGACCTGAGCGGCAAGGTCCTCGCCGACATCTCCAACGACCTGACCTCGGCCGCGGTCAAGCCCGTCGCCGCCGGGCTGCAGGCCGCGTTCCCTTCGCTCAAGGTCGTCAAGACCCTCAACACCGTCAACTGTGACGTCATGGTCCGCCCTGACCTGCTGTCCGAGCCGCACACCATGTTCGTCGCCGGCGACGACGCTGCAGCCAAGGCGCAGGTCACGACGGTGCTGACGAAGTTCGGCTGGCCCGAGGGCGACGTGCTGGACCTCGGCGGGATCGACAAGGCGTTCGCGATGGAGCAGTACCTCCCGCTGTGGATCGCGGTGTGGGGCGCCAAGCGCGATCTGCGGTTCAACCTGCGGGTCGTTTCCTGAGCTACCCTGCGCGGTATGACTGAGCCGGTCGTCCGCGGACCATCGATCGTCGCGCCTGCCTTGCCGCCTTCCTTGCTCCCCGCCTCGCCGGCTTCCTCGCCGGCTTCGCCGGCCGATGCTCCGCCGCCCGCCGGGGTGGCGGAGCGCGGCGGCGGGCCGGTCGCCATCGGGCTGCTCGCCATCGGGTTCGCGCTGGCGGCAGCCGCGCAGTACCTGCCGTGGAGCTCCATCAACCTGCGCGCCGCCGCCATCGGCGACCCGGACCTCGCCGAGGGCGACAGCACGCCGGACACCATCGACATCGACCTGGCCAGCCTCAACAGCGGCCCCGTCGTCGTCTACCTCGGCACCCTCACGCTCGCCCTGGTCGGGATCGGCATCCTGCTGGCGACCCGCGGCGCGGTCCGCCGGGGCGCGGCCGCCGGCGCGCTGGCGATGCTGGCCGGCAACGCGCTGGTGCTCGTCGGCTTCAAGCAGATCATCGACCGCCTCGGGTACAGCCCGCTCAGCTCGTACCGGCTGCCGGACGACGCCGTGCACGTCGGTGCCGGATACCCGCTCGCGGCGGCGGCAACCGCGATGCTGGCGGTCGGCGCGATCGTCGCCGTGCGGGGACTGGCCCGCCGCCGTCCCGTGGAAGACCACCACGACGGCTCCGAGCCGCTCGAGCTGACGGTCACCCCACTGCATTAGGGTCCGCCATCAGGATGTCGTACGTTCGGTTGAGATTTACTCGCATGGTGTGACCCCGGTGGATCGCGGAGGTACGGTTGCTCCCCCGCTGACGCGGAAGGAGCACCGAATGCGCAGTTTGCCCAAACTCATCGCGACGGACCTCGACGGCACGCTCGTCCACAGCGACGACACCGTGAGCGACTACACCCGTGCCGTCCTGGAACGGGTCAAGGCGGCCGGCATCCACATCGTGGGCGCCACCGGCCGCGGCCCCAGACTGACCGAGCTGGTCCGATCCGACATCCCTGCCGCCGACTTCCTGGTCATGGGCGGCGGCAGCCGGGTCCTCGACATCCGCGACACCGACCACCCGGTCGTCCTGCGCGACGAGCGGCTCGACGGCGACGCCCTCGCCGAGGTCTTCGCCCGCCTCGAGCACGAGCTCGGCACCCTCTCCGTGCTGATCGAGGCAGGCGACCACCACGAGGCGCCGCTGTGGGGCGACGCCGACCCGCACTGGCGCTACCCCGACGTCGTCGAGGCCAGGGTCCGGGCCGAATGCCTCACCGGTCCCGTCCTCAAAGGCTTCGCCAGGCATCCCACCTGCGACGTCGACGAGGTGCTGGCCGTCGCCGAGCGGGTCATCCCGCCGGACCTGGCCACGATCACCCAGGCCGGCCTCGGCTACATCGAGATCTGCCCGCCCGGCGTCGACAAGGCCACCGGCCTGCGCTTCGTCGCGACGGCCCTCGGCATCGACCCCGGCGACGTCCTGGTCTTCGGCGACATGCCCAACGACGTGCCGATGTTCCGGTGGGCCGGGTTCGGCCGGGTCGCCGTCGCCAACGCCCATCCGGCCCTGAAGGCGCTCGCCGACGAGACGACTCTCACCAACGACGAAGACGGGGTCGCGACCTACCTCGAAGCTATGTTGAAGCTGTGACCCCTCGACTGGTGGCGACGGACCTCGACGGCACCCTTGTCGGCCGGGACCGCACGGTCAGCCCGCGCACGGTCGAGGTCCTGCACCGCCTCGACGCAGCCGGGATCGTGATCGTGCTGGTCACCGGCCGCCCGATTCGCTGGCTGCATCCGGTGTACGACCAGCTGACGGTCCGACCGATCGCCATCTGCGCGAACGGGGCGGCGACGTATCACCCGGGCACCGACTCGATCGTCCACAGCACCCCGATCGAGCCGTCCACGCTGGCCGAGGCCTGCGAGCGCCTCCGCGCGAAGATCCCCGGCGTCGTCTTCGCCGTCGAGCGTGACGGCGGCCGCCAGATGCGCCACGAGGTCGAGTTCCCGGTGGGCCCCTGGGAGGTCAACCACGGGTCGGTCGGTCCGGTCTCCTACGCCGAGCTGCTGACCCGTCCGGCGGCGAAACTCCTCGTCCGCGCCGGCGTCCAGCCGGCCGACGAGTTCACCGCGCTGGTCGGCGAGTGCCTCGACGGCCTGGCGGAAGCGACGAACTCCTCCTCCAGCGGCATGGTCGAGGTCTCCGCCGTCGGCGTCACGAAGGGGACCGCCCTGGCCCGGGTCGCCCGCGAGCACGCGGTCTCGGCGCTCGAGGTGATCGCCTTCGGGGACATGCCGAACGACCTGGCGATGCTCACCTGGGCCGGCCGCGGCGTCGCCATGGCCAACGGCCACCCAGCGGTCCGGGCGGCGGCGCACGACGTGACCTCCGCGACCAACGAGGACGACGGCGTGGCCGTCTACCTGGAGACCCACTGTTTCCCGCCTGTGGCTTCGCCATAGCGCTGTTTCCCGCTGTCACCCGCCAGTCGCTGCGCGATAGCTCGCTGCCCCACCGCTTCGCGGCGGGTCCCGCCGGGGGATTCTCACCCCGGACCCCCAATGCTCGCTGCGCTCGCACAGCCGCGCGTGCCGCGCTGGCTGGGATGGCGCATACGCGCCCATCCCCGTGGCTGGCCACCGTCGTCTCTACGGCGGCACAGTCGCCAGCCTCGCTGCGCTGGCGACTGCGTCCGTCCCTGACGGGCGGCTCGGCACCTCGCGGGCTGATGGCGTAGGGCTGGTGGTGGGTGGCCCGTTGCATGATCGAAGGACGGCTCTGGTCGTGTGGGTGACCAGGTCCGTCCTTCGATCAGAACCTTGCGGCGGTGCCCGTCAAGCCGAGGCGCTCCAGACAGCCGAGGCGCTTCAGACAGCTGCGGCGCTTCAGATGACTGTGGCGCCTCAGCTGGCTGCGGTGCCCCGGACGGCTGCGGTGCCCCGGACGGCTGCGGTGCCCCGGACGGCTGCGGTGCCCCGGACGGCTGCGGTGCCCCGGACGGCTGCGGTGCCCCGGACGGCTGCGGTGCCCCGGATGGCTGCGGTGCCCCGGACGCTGCGGGTGCTTACAGGTATTGGCCGGTGCCGCTCGGGGTGGGTTGGCCCGGCTGGCCCGGGACGCCGCCCGGTCCGCCGGTGAGCGCCGGACGGCCCCGCATCTGCTCGAGCTGGACCCGGGCCGCCATCTGCTGGGCGACGAGCGCCGCCTGGATGCCGTGGAACAGGCCCTCCAGCCAGCCGACCAGCTGTGCCTGGGCGATGCGCAGCTCGGCCTCGCTCGGGGTTGAACCGTCCTCGAACGGCAGGGACAGCCGCTCCAGCTCGTCCCGCAGCTCGGGGGCGAGCCCGTCCTCCAGCTCCAGGATCGAGCGGCGGTGGATCTCCTTGAGCCGGCTGCGGCCCGCCTCGTCGAGCGGGGCGGCACGGACTTCTTCGAGCAGTTGCTTGATCATGCTGCCGATGCGCATGACCTTGGCTGGTTGCTCGATCAGCTTGCTCGGGTCCTCCGCGCCGTCCTCGTCGGTGGACATGGTGCCGAGCGGACGTCCGTCGGGCCCGACCACCAGCACGGTGCGCGACTCGTCCTGCGCCTCTTCTGCCATGGTTCCTAGTCTTGCCTACCCGTCGTGTGGACGACCACCAAGGGGCCCTGTTGCCACGCTTCGTGACGCGCTAACGTCGCCCCGTGACGAGCGATCCCCGTGAGGTGCTGGGCAGGCCCGCCCGGCCCGCCGACTTCACCCTGCGCTACGGCGAGCACCCCGATCAGGTGGCCGACGTCCGGCTCGCGGCCGTGGCGGGCGCGCCACTCGTGCTTTTCATCCACGGTGGGTTCTGGCGCAGCGAGTGGGACCGCACACACGTCGGCCCGCTCGCCGCGGATCTTGCCGACCGGGGGTACGCCGTCGCGACCGTCGAGTTCCGCCGCACCGGGCAGCCCGGCGGCGGCTGGCCCGGGACGTTCTCCGACGTGGCGTCCGCCGCGGTGGCCGTGCCCGACCTGCTCGCCAAGGAGATCGCGCACCGGGGGCTGCGGCCCGTCTCGGTCGCCCCGCCGATCCTCGCCGGGCACTCGGCCGGTGGGCATCTCGCACTGTGGTACGCGGCGGTCGCTCCCGACGCGGTCGGCGGGGTCGTCGCCCTGGCGCCCGTCGCCGACCTCGCCCGGGCGCACGAGCTCGACCTCGACGATGGTGCCGTCGCGGACCTGCTCGGCGGGTCGCCGGACGGGGTTCCGGAGGCGTACGCGGCGGCGGATCCGATGCGTAACCTTCCGTCGAACGTCCGCACCGTCATCGTGCACGGCAGCGACGACCCGATCGTGCCCGTCGAGCTGTCCAGGGCCTTCTGCCGGCTGGCCCGCCGGGCTGGCGACGACACCACGCTGGTCGAGTTGGCCGGTGTGGAACACTTCGCTGTGATCGATCCGTTGTCGGCCGCCTGGCCCGCCGTCCTTGCCGCGTTCGGCACGGTGACCAGGGGTGAGGCCGAAGCTGACGATTGACTGTCCGCCGCGATGGCGGTAGAACGCAGCGTGGGTGTCGAGGTTTTCTCGCCGCCGCAGGGTGCTGGGGAGGAAAAGTACGTGTCCCACCTGAACCGCCGCCAGGCGCTCCGACTCTTCGCGGCCGCGGGCGTTGCAGGCGCGACCGCACCGTTACTCTCCGCATGCAGCGACACCGGCAGCAGCGATTCCAGCTCCGCGCTGCCAACCGGCCCGCCGGTCAAGATCGGCATGATCGTGCCGCTGACCGGGAGCCGCAAGGACCTCGGCAACGAGATGGACAACGGCTTCCAGCTGTACCTCAAGTTGCACGATTTCAAGCTCGGCAACCGCAAGGTCGAGCTGCTCAGGGTCGACGAGGGCGAGACGCCCGAGATCGGCCGGGCCGCCGCCGAGAAGCTGATCAAGGAGGACCGGGTCCTCGCGCTGACCGGCGTCGCGGCCGCCGCGTCGATGCTGGCCATCAAGGACGTCGTCGAGGCCGCGGCGGTCCCGCTGGTCGGGTCCAACGCGTCCCCGACCAGCCTGCAGAGCGCCAAGTACATCTGGCGCACCTCGTTCGTGGCCAACGAGCCCGGCCAGGCGCTGGGCAAGTGGGCCGCCGACAACGCCGGCGGCTCCCTCGCGATCGTCGCCGCCGACTATCCCGGCGATGACGACGAGGTCAACTCGTTCCTGGAGCACTTCAAGGGCGCCAACGGCACCGTCAACGGCAACGGCATCCGGTTCACGCCGTTCCAGCAGAAGGACTTCACCCAGGTCCTCAGCCAGGTGAAGAACTCCGGCGCGACCGCGATGTTCGCCTTCTACGCCGGCGCCTCGGCCGTCGACTTCGTCAAGCAGTACCGGGCGGCGAAGTTCCCGGCCGGCTTCAAGCTCATGGCACCCGGCAGCCTCACCGAGGGCTACGTCCTCAAGCAGCAGGGCGCCGACGCCCAGGGCATCTACACCGCGATGAACTACTCGCCGGACCTGGACAACGCGGCCAACCGCCGATTCATCGCCGATTACCAGAAGGTCTTCGGCAGCATCCCGTCGACCTACGCGATGGCCTCCTACGACGCCGCTGCCGTCCTGGACAAGGCGATCGGCGACGCGAGCCGGCCGAACCTCGACTCGTTCTCGCTCAACGCCGCCATCGGCAAGCTCGGCCAGATCGACAGCCCGCGCGGCGGCTGGCAGTTCAGCCAGAACAGGACCCCACTGCAGCGTTGGTACCTGCGGCAGGTCCGCATGGACGGCGCGCTGCTGTCCAACGTGCTGACCGCCGAGCTGACCACGCTGGGGTAGGACGCGGCGGCTCCGGGGCGGGGTCGACAAGGAGAGGCGGCCTGGCGGAGGATGTGATTCCGCTTCTCCGACGTCGGTAGGCAATGTGACCAACCCCGAACCGGCCGCGGCGGCGCCCTCCGCCGCCGCCTCTTCGACTGACGCCGCACCTGTCGGCGTCGCCGCGCCGCCGGACGCCGCGGTGGTGACTGAACCGGCGCCCGCCGCTCCGGCTCAGTCGCCCGCCATCCCGCCCCAGCCTGGCCCACCGGCTGCGGAAACCCTGCCCGAGCAGGCGGCTCCACCCGCCCCACCGCCGGCCGGGCCGCCCCAGCCCGTGCCGCCGCAGCCCGTGCTACCCCAGGCAGCGCAGCCCCGGGCGGTGCCGCCCCAGGCCGTGCCGCCCCAGGCCGTGGTGCCCCAGGCCGCCCCGCCGCCTGCTGGGCCGGCCCAGGCCGCGCCCCCGCAGGCAGTGCCGGTTCAGGCTGCGCCGGTTCAGGCCGCGCCCGCCCAAGGAGTGCTGCCGCAGTTCGTGCCACCGCAGCGAACGCCGCTGCAGGTGCCCCCGCAGCAATACGGTGCGCCGCCGCCATTCGCTGCACCCCCTCAGGTTGCCGAGCCGCCACAGGTTGCCGGCCAGGTGCAGTCCGGGCCGGCGCCGCAGGTTGCAACTCCGTCGCAGTTCGGACCGCCGCCGCAGTTCAGGCCGCCGCAGTTCGGGCCGCCACAGCAGCACGGGTTCGCCGTTCCGGCGCAGGTCGGGCCGCCGAACGTCGGGGCGCCGCCGCAGTTCGGGGTGCCACAGGGGTTTGCGGCGCCGGTGGGGGCGCCACCCGTACACCATCCAATGCCGCAGCCGCATCCCGGCTATGCCTATGGGTGGCCGCCGCAACTGCCGCCGCAACCACGTCGTAGCTTCCTCTGGCCGGTCCTGACCACCCTTCTGGTGGTGAGCATGGTCCTCGCCCTCGGCGGGGCGGCAGCGGCCACCTGGGCCCTGCGCGGCGGCGGGGACGGCGGTGAGACCGACCTGGCGTCCTCGACGTGGGTCGACATGCGGGCCGAGGTCGGCGTCAAGGCGATCGAGGAGCTGCTGGCGCGGCACACGCAGGCGGTCAAGAAGAAGGATCTCAACGCCTGGATGGCGGACGTCGACCAGAGCGACGCGGCGTTCGCGAAGCGGCAGAAGCAGCTGTTCGACAACCTGGTCAAGATGCCGTTCTCGGACATCAGCTTCGATCGGACCAAACTGCCCGCGCGGCAGTTGGCGAGGTTCCTGCCGACGCAGTTGTTCGACCGGTACCACGCTGCCGTGCACGTCGAAGCGGTCACCATCCGGCACCGGATCGAGGGCGTGGACAGCAAGACGGTCGCGATCCCGTGGATGCCCGTCGTGGCGCTGGTCAAGGGGAAGTGGCGCATCGTCGGCGACGCGGCCGGCAAGGACCTGCCGCTCGGCGCCAACGGTCAGCCGTGGGACTCGACCGGGCCGGTCGCGGTGCTGCGCAACGACCGTGTCATCGCCGTGGTCTCGGTCGACGACGCGGAGCGGGGGCGCAGCCTGCTGCAGCTGGCCGAGACCAGCCTCAAGCAGGTCGCGGAGGTCCGCCCGACCGGCTGGGACGGCAAGGTGCTGTTCACCGCCGTGCAGGACAAGCGGATCTTCGACACGTACTTTGCCGAGTCGCAGGAGCGGGTCGCGCAGGTGGCGGCGATCGCGGTGCCGTACTACAACCAGGTCGGTGACTGGGCGTCGTCACCGGCGTACAGCTCGACGCGGGTGGTGTTCAATCCGACGCAGCTGACGGCGCAGCCCGAGGAGCTCGCCCACGACCTCACGCACGAGTTCGCGCACGCCGCCATGGGCCCCGTGACGACCGCCCGGACGCCACGGTGGGTGGTGGAGGGGTTTGCGGAGTACGTCGCGTACAAGAAGGACAAGGTGCGCGCGGACGGCATCCGCAACGCGCTGGGCGACCTCACCATCTCGACCCTGCCGACCGACGACCAGTTCTACTCCGAGCCGCGCAACTACGTCGCCAGCTGGCTGGCCAACCGGATGATCGCGGAGAAGTTCGGGGAGGCCAAGCTGATCGCGTTCTACGAGGCGTTCCAAAACGTCTCGGAGGTCGAGTCCGCGGCCCGCTCGGTGCTGGGCATCGGCGTGAGCGCGCTCGAGCAGCAGTGGCGGGACTACGTAGCACAGCAGCGCGGCTGAGGGTTTCCCCTCGGCCGCGCTGCTCGGTTGCTTCGCTGTACCTGGTTGTTTCGCTGCGCTTGGCAGCTTCGCTGTGCTTGGTTGCTTTGCTGTGCTTGGTTGCTTTGCTGTATCGGTCAGACTGCCGCGGGCGGGAGGCCGCCGTCGCCGTCCACGACCTGCTCCGGCGTGCCGTCCTCGTCGATGTCACTCATCGTGATGTCGACCTTGCCGTCGCCGTTGGTGTCGAACTGGAACACGTCGGCCTTGCCGTCCCCGTCCGTGTCGATCGCCCAGAGGTCGGGCTTGCCGTCGTTGTTCGTGTCGCCGACGAGGAGCTCGATGCGCTGGTCGCCACGCGTCTCGACGGTCTCGTTGTCGCTCATGCTGGTCCTCTCACGTCAATCGGGCTTCACTCGGAACGTGCTGCTAGGCCGTTGGAGCCTTTATGCCCGCGGCGACCAGAGCTTTAATCACCAGTGCCGACTCGTCGAAGCCCACCAACAGGATCGCGGTCGCCTCGAAGGTCTTGACCTGACCCGCGATCGGCGTAAACAGCTTCGCCGCGTCGGCCTTCGGGTCGTAGTTGTCTTTCGCCTCGTACTTGAGGACCTGCATGTTGCCGGCCTTGATGCCGGCGGCGATGAGGTCGGTGCGGACCCCTTCGGCCAGGCCGCTGCCGTACGAGTCGTCCCGGGCGATGATCGCGACCTTGGTGTGCCCGTCCCGCATGATGATGTCGGCGATCGCCTTGGCCTGCAACATGTCGGGCGGCGAGGTGCGGAAGAACAGCCCCTTGTCGTCGAACTTCGTCAGCTCGTCCGACGTCGCCGACGGCGAGATCATCACCTTGCCGGCCTGCGCGACCCGCGGGATGACCGCCTTGCTCACACCCGACGCGCCGGCGCCGATGATCACCTGGACGTTCGAGGAGATGAACCGCTCGACCGTCGCCTTGGCAACGTCCGGGTTGGTGCCGTCGTCGCCCTCCTCGACCAGCACCGGCTGGCCCAGGACCCCGCCGGCCTCGTTGATCTCCTTGACCGCCAGCTTGGCCGCGGCGAACATCGGCGGGCCCTGGAACGCCAGCGCGCCGGTCTTCGGCAGCAGCAGGCCGAACTTCAACGCCGGCCCCTTCCCGCCACCCTTGTTGCCGCTGGCGGGCGGCGCCGCGGTCTTGTTCTCGGTCTTCTCGTCACCGGCACCGACGAACTCGGTCTTCGCCTCGTCGATGGTGTTGTTGCGACCGAAGTTGAGCACGCCGTACATGGCGGACGACGGCTCGCCGGCATCGGTGAAGCCACTGCGACGCAGCGAGATCCCGCGGTACTTGAAATCCTTGCCGGACTTGGCTGCCAGCAGGCATGCGGCGATCGTGTCGCACACGTTGTCACCGGTGGTCACGCCGATCAGCTGCTTGGCGATCGATGCGGACTCGACCGACTTGCCGGCCTCGGCGGCCAGCGCGGCCACCACGACCGCGTCATACGACTCGCCCGCGTAGTTGAAGTCCGTGAGGCTGGAGTCGATGGACCTGACCCGGCGCTTGAAGTCGTCGCTGAGCGGGGTCAGCGGGGTCGTGCCCTTCATCCCGGCGAGCACGGCCGGTGAATCCTTGAGCGCCTCGCCGAACGAGTTCGCCATGTTGCCGTCTGAGCCATAGAAGTGAATGTCACTCTTTGTCTCAGTGTCGCCGTTACTCTGCGCGGTTGAACCGCAGCCGGACGCGGTGAGCAACAGACCAATCGCGGTGATTGCTCCCACGATGGCTTTGGCCGACCGTGCGCGCATGAGTGTTTCTCCTCCCCAAAGGTGCCGTGCGCACCATAGCGCGGTCCGGCCGAGGACTTAAGTGGGGAGGTGGCCGCCGCGGACGTACCACCCGGTAACCTCTAGCGGCATGGAGGACACTGGCGTCACCGAGAGTGATACCCTGCCCGACGGCATGTCGATGCACGGCACACTGGCCGAACGCATGGGTATCAACCTGCTGGAAGCGGCCCCCGAGCGGGTCGTCGGCACAATGCCCGTCGCCGGCAACACGCAGCCCTACGGCCTGCTGCACGGTGGTGCCTCGGTCGTCCTCGCCGAGACCCTCGGTTCGATCGGCGCGGCCCTGCACGCGGCCCGCCTCTTCAACGGCATCGCGGTCGGCGTCGAGGTCAACGCCACCCACCACAAGGCGGCCCGCACCGGTCTCGTCACCGGGGTCGCGACACCGCTGCGCCTCGGTGGGATGATCGCCTCGTACGAGATCGCCATCACCGACGAATCCGGCGAGCGCGTCTGCACGGCCCGGCTGACCTGCGCACTCCGTCGATCGTCGGGCGGGTCGTAGTCCACGGTTTCGCCCGCGCGGCTTGACTGAGGCGCATACGGTGTCGGCGTGGATGAGCCCGGAGACGAGACCTACCAGGACGCCGCCATGGTCCTGGAGTCCGCCCTTGCGGGCGACGGCGAAGGCGTGGTCCACACCTTCGACGCGGTGGTCGACCGGCGCGGGATGAGCGCCGCGTACGACGTCGCGTGGCGCCTCGCCGGCGAGATGGTCGGCGAGAACCTCGCCCGCGGACCCTGGCGCCTGGAATTCCCGGACATCGACGACGCCAACTACGACAAGCGCTGGGTCGCTCGATTTGTCAGCGCCTACGTGAACGAGGACATCCCGAGCGGCACCGCACTGTTCACCGTCGCGCTGGTCGACGGCAAGCTCCCCGACTGCCTGATGACGCTTGCCGGCTCGGCCGTCGCTACGCTCCGCCGCCGCGGCGCCGCTTAGTGCGATCTCGCACTTGCAGAATCGCATTGGGTGCGGCAAGGTTGTGCATACGTCGTTACCGAGCGTCGCAGCGCCCGAACCCCTGACCGTGTGTCGACTGAGGGGTCCGCGCGGTCGGGTGAACGGGCGGGCGCTCGCCTAGCCAACTGGCCTTGGTGACCCCGGGCGCCCGCCCCCTTTTCTCGATTCCTCGAGGGGGCCGCCGATGCCAACCGAACCCAGCCCACGCCACACGGATCCCGCTGCGCGAACGTCGAATGACGTGCGCACGTTGCACCACTCCCAGATCGCCACGGACCGGTTCGTGCTGAACCGGGTCGCGCCTGACCGCGTCGAGCCTGACCGGACCGTTGCCGACCGAGTCGCGCCTGACCAGGTCGCTACTGACCGGATGGTTACGGACCGGGGTGCGCCTGACCGGCTCGTGCTTGACCAGGTCGTTGCTGACAGGGTCGTGCCTGGCCGGGTTGTTGCCGACCGAGTTGCGCCTGACCGGCTCGTGCTTGACCAGGTCATTGCTGACAGGGTCGTGCCTGGCCGGGTTGTTGCCGACCGAGTTGCGCCTGATTGGGTTGCTGCAGACCGGGCTGCGCGTGACCGACTTATGCCTGACCAGGTCACGGCAGATCGGGTCGTCGCTGACCGGGTCGTCGCGGACCAGATCGCGGCCGCGAACCACGCCGTGGCCGTCCACGTCGAGTCGGCCACCAGCGACCGCTGCGCAGCTTGCGCCCAGCCGATGCCGTGCGCGTTCCGCCGCACCGCCGAGGGAACCCTGCGCGCCTACGGCCGGCTGCCTCGCCGCCTCCCCGGCGTCACGCTCCGCTCTTCGGGCGTCGCCGTCGGACCCCGCCCGACGCATGCACCCACCGGCCGTCAGCCATCCGCCGTAACTCACTCATCCACCGGCCGTCAGCCATCCTCCCTTCCCCAGTCAGCCGCCGCCCGCCAACCAGCCACCGGTCCTCAGCCGTCAACGCGCCGCCGCGGGTCGCTCGGCGCGGCCTTCGGCTGGTTCACCGCGGGAGGGCGCGGTGGACCGCCCGGCACGCCGGTCAATCAGTCCTCTCCGGCACCTCCTCCAACGCTGCCCACGCCGCCGCCCGCACCGGTGACCCCTCAGGCGACCCGCCCTGTGCCACCGCCGAGCCGCCCGGTGCCCGCGCCGGCGGCCCCTGGGGCAACAACCCGCCCTGTGCCACCGCCGATGCCTCCTCAGACGAACCACGCAGCGCCTCCACCGGTGCCCCCTCAGGCTCGACGGCAGGCCCCCCTTCAGGCTCACCGGCCGTGGACAGCTCCTCCTCCGCCACAGGAGCAGGCCGGACCTCACCGAGGATCTGCAGCCGCTGGCGGATCGCGCCGTCCGTCCGTCCCAGCTCAACGGTCAGAGTCTTGATGGTGGCGCCCTCGCGGAAACGCCGCACCAGCAGCTCGAGATCGGCCGGCTCCCACGGCTGGCCGAACTTCGGCGCCGTCGGTCGGGGGTCCCGAGCCGAGCGGTCATATGGCAGCCAACCACCTGAGTGCGGCGGGCCCAGCGGTGGCGAACCCAGCGGCGAGCCCGGCGGTGGTGAGCCGCCACCTCGGAAGCCGGCGAGCGCGGACGCGAGCAGCTGCCCGACGTCGGTCGCGTCGCCGACCGGCAGCTCGACCACCAGCTCCGTGAACACATAGCCCGAATCCCAGCCGACCAGCCGCAGCCCGACGATGCCCGAACCGTCATCGAACGCGGTCACGTCATAGCTGCGGTGGTCGAGCATCAGGCGGCGCCGGACATCCGTGCCACGGCTCGGGTGGTCGTCGAAATCCCAGTCAAAGGTGTTCATGCCCGCACGCTACGACCAGGGTCCGACAGTTCCAGAGGCCAGTGATCCTCCGGTCACGCGAAGTGGCCGAGGCTCAGGCCGTGACGGCGATACCCGGGCAACGGGGCGTTGACGAAGACCCCAGCCATTCGACACTGCGATCGGGCAATGGCGGTGATGGGTCGAACTACGCCTTGGCGGCGTGCGGATCTGTCCGGGCGAATGCATGCCGCAGACAAAGACCCCGACCCGCGTTTCCGCTGGTCGGGGTCTGTAAAGCCCGGCGAAGAGCTTTGTGGGCAGGGGCGGGGTCGAACCGCCGACCTTCCGCTTTTCAGGCGGACGCTCGTACCGACTGAGCTACCTGCCCAAGATGGGCCTTGCGGTCCTGACGGGACTTGAACCCGCGACCTCCGCCTTGACAGGGCGGCGAGCACTCCAACTGCTCCACAGGACCTTGCACTTACCACTACTACTACGTACCCCCAACGGGATTCGAACCCGTGCTACCGCCTTGAAAGGGCGGCGTCCTGGGCCGCTAGACGATGAGGGCGGCCCCGCAATTATCGCATACTCTACGACTCGTGCGGTGTTGCTCCCATCCGGCCCCGCCGGAGGCTTTCAGAGCATACGTGACCCCTTCCGCGATCGCCAAATGGGTATCCATCGTGGTGTCGCAACAGCCCTAGAGAGGCAGTGCGACCAGGGTGTACTGCTGCTTCAGCTCCGGCAGGAGGGTCTTGTAGGCGGCCAGGGTGGCGCTGCGGTCGCCGCCGCCGTCGTGCGACAGGATGACGGCGCCGGGCTTGGTGTTGTTCCTCACCGTGGTGATGATGTGCTGGGTCATCTGGTTGCCGGACCACTTCTTCGTGTTCCAGTCGGACGGGTCGACGGACCAGCCGACCGAGGTCATGCCCAGATCCGCGGCGATCTGCACCGCTGCGGGGGTGAAGTTGCCGCCGGGGTGGCGGAAGTACTTGATCTGCGCGTCGGGGACGACCTTGCGGATCTCGTCGTTGGTGCGCTGGAGGTCGGCGCGGATGGTGTCGGCGGACTTCTTGCCGAGCTTTTCGTCGTGCTTCCAGGTGTGGTTGCACAGGGTGTGACCGTCCTTGACGATCTCCTGCAGGTACTGCGGGAACTCCTGAACGGCGACGCCGACCACGCAGAACGTGGCCTTGATGTTGTGCTGGCGCAGCATGGCGAGCAGCTTCGGGGTGTCGGCGCTGGGGCCGTCGTCGAAGGTCAGGGCGACCTGCGCGCCGCCGGTCTGCCGCATGATGCCGTCCTTCGGAGCGGCGGCGGGCGATGCCGACGCGGACGCGGACGCGGACGGCGAAGTGGACGGCGAGGCGGAGGCGCTGGGCTTGCCGGCCGCCGCCTGGGCGGTGGAGTCGCTGATCGGGCGGGCCTGGGTGCCGCCGCCCGCGCCGCCGGCCGAGCCGGACTGGGCGGGAGACCCGTGCCATGCCGCCGAGGGTGCGTCGGCGCCGCAGCCGGCGAGGGCCAGGACGGCGGCGCTGATCAGCGCTCCCAGGACGAGGCGGGTGCGGGTCATCGAGAACTCCGAGGGGTCGGCGGTCGGTGAATGGCGTGCGTTGTGAAGGCACACGCTAATGACAGGACGCACCGGGCGACCTCCTGCGTTCAGGCCATGGCACGAACCCGGGAGTACCGCGACAAGGGACTTTTACGCAGATGAGTAGTGATGCTTTTCAGGTCGGTGTCGCCGAGAAAGGCGGATAACCCGGAAAACAGATCAGGCAATCGCCGCGGTGAGCAGGACCAATGCCTCGGTCAACGTCGCGGGCTGGGACACCCCGGCGGGCAGCGCCGCGGCGTTCCAGCCGGGGCCGCCGGCGGCGACGACGATGGGGCGGCGCGGCGCGGCGAGGACCGGCTCGAGCTGGCCCGGGTCGCCGGTCGTGCTCAGCTGCGACCAGACCAGCACGGCCGCCGGGCCGGTGCGGCGGACGGCGGTGGCGAGCGCCGCCGGGGGGACCCGGGCGCCGAGCATGCGGGTCGGGACGCCCGAAGCGGCAAGGGCCGCGCCGACCGCCTCCAGGGGAAGGCTGTGCTGCTCCTCGTCGGCGCAGGCGAGCAGGATCTGCGCGGGGATGGTCGGCACGGGGCGGGGGACCGCGCCGAAGACGGCCGAGACGCAGCCGGAGAGGAGGTGCTCGACCTCGACGAGAGCGCCGGTGATCGCGTGCCGGTGGCCGATCGCGGCGAGCACCGGGCGCAGCACCTCGTCCCAGGCGACGACGACGCCGAGGTCGTGCACGGCCGCGGCGACGCGCTGCCGGACGGCCGGCGCGTCGAGCCGGGCGGCCGCGCGGTGCAGGCCACGCGCCGCCGCGACCAGGTCCGGCGAGGAAGGCGCAGTGGATGGCGCAGTGGATGGCGCAATGGACGGCAGCGCCGGCAGCGCGGAAGCGGACGACAGGGCCCATCGGGCCGCCTCGTTCGGTGCGACGCCCTCGACGATCAGGCGCTGCATGACCTCGAGGCGTTCGATGTCCTGTTCGGTGTACCGGCGGTGGTGCCCGGGCTCGTGCAGGGACGGGCCCATCCCGTACCGCTGATGCCAGGTCCGCAGCGTGGTCACGGCGACGCCGAGCCGCCGGGCCACCGCGCCCGCCGAATACGCCGCCGTAGCCGTCATGCCGTGGCGCCCCGCCAGGCGGACACGACGCCGGACAGCCAGGGTGCGTACCGGTCAGGGGACTGCGACAGCCGCGAAGCGAGCTCGTCCCCGGCAACCCATTCCAGCGCGGCGACCTCGTCCGGATCGACGGAGAAGTCCGAGATGTCACTGGCGGAGCCGACCAGCACGTGGTCGTACTCGAACTCGACCCGCCCGGAAGCCGGGTCGGCGGCCTGATAGACGTACACCCCGACCTCGCGCAACGGCAGGGTGCCGGCGCCGAGCTCTTCGGCCAGCCGGCGCTGCGCCGCGTCCGTGACCTTCTCGCCGGGCATCGGGTGGCCGCAGCACGCGTTGGCCCAGCGCAGCGCGAACCTCGTCTTCACGGCGGCCCGCTGCTGCAGCAGGAACCGGCCGGCGTCGTCGACGAGCACGACGGAGAAGGCGCGGTGCAGCAGGCCGGGAGCGCGGTGCGCCTCGTCCACGGTGGCCGACCCGACGGCGCCACCACCCGAGTCGACCAGCTCCACCAGATGCGATTCGCGGCTCACGACACCACTCCCGTAATGCGCTCGGCGGCAAGGCGGCCGGAGATCAGGACCATCGGCACGCCGACCCCCGGTTGGGTCCCCGAACCGACGAAGACCACATTGGACAGTGTGGGGTGGAGGTTGCCCGGTCGGAAGGGTCCGGTCTGGCGCAGCGTATGCGCCGCGGCGAACGGCGTGCCGGCGGCCATGCCCTGATCGGCCCAGTCGGCCGGCGTGACGAACCGGGAGACCTCGATGGCGTCGCCGAAGCCGACGTAGCCGCGCTGCTCAAGGGTGTCGATGAGTTCGCTGCGGTAGGTGCCGCTGAGGGAGCCGCGCCAGTCCAGCAACGGTGCGGTGAGGTTGGGGGTCGGCGCGAGCACGTAGTACGTCTGCCGGCCGTCCGGCGCGAGGGACGGGTCGGTGCGCGTGGGGTTGGTGACCAGCAGGGACGGGTCAGTCATCAGCCGGCCCTGGTTGATGACCTCGTCGAAGGTCTCCCGCCAGGCCCGGCCGAAGTGGATGTTGTGGTGGGCGATCGCACCGTACGACTGCCGCGACCCCACGTGCAGCACCACGCACGACGGCGAGTATCGCAGCTTGCCCAGCAACGGGTTGCGCCACCTGACCGGCGGCAGCAGGTCCTGATACGCCACGGGCAGGTCCGGGTTGAGCACCACGGTGTCGGCGGTGAACCGGCGCCCGTCGGCGCACACCACACCGGTCGCGCGGCCGGCGGCCACGGAGACCGACGCCACGGTGGCGCCGTAGTGGATGGTCACGCCGTGCTTGGTCGCGACGTCGGCGAGGGCGCGGGAGACCGCATGGATGCCGCCCTTGGGGAAGTAGACCCCGGCGACGGAGTCGAGGTAGGCGATCACCGCATAGAGGGCGAGCGCCTGGTGCGGGGCGACCCCCGCGTACATCGCCTGGAAGGAGAAGATCCGCCGGGTCCGCGGGTCGGCGAAGTAGCTGTCGACCTTCGACTGGAGCCGCCCGAAGCCGCCGCGGACGAGCAGCCGCCACAGGTTGGCGGTGACGAGGTCCTGCGGGCGGTCGAGGTTGCGGTCGATGAAGTCGTCGCGCTCCAGACGCCACAGCTCCCGCGCGTCGTCGACGAAGCGCAGGTAGCCGTCGGCCTCGCGGGCGCCGCAGACCCGGGCGACCTCGCCGGCCATCCGGGCGGTGTCGGCGATGACGTCGAGCGTGGAGCCGTCCGGGAAGTGCGCGCGGTAGGCCGGGTCGAGCCGGGTCATCGGCAGCCAGCCGGCGAGATCCTCGCCGACGGTGCCGAGCAGGTCCTCCAGCAGCGACGGCATCGTCAACACGGTCGGCCCGGTGTCGAACTCGTAGCCGTCCAGCGAGAGTTTCCCGGCCCGGCCGCCCGGGTAGTCCTCCCGTTCCAGAACGGTGACCTCGCGCCCGGCGGCGGCGAGCCGGATCGCCGCGGCGAGCCCACCGAGACCCGCACCGACCACGACCACCCGATCGGTCGGTCCTTTCACTACCCGCATTTTTCCAGGGTAGCGTAGGCTCCAGGTTGCGTCGATTGGTGCGTCGATTACGGAGGCAGCATGGACCTGACCGCCGCCTACGAGCGGTGCCGCGCGCTGCACCGCCAGCACGGCCGGACCTACTACCTGGCAACCAGGCTGCTGCCCGCCTGGAAGCGCCGGCACGTGCACGCGCTCTACGGGTTCACCCGCTACGCCGACGAGATCGTCGACCGCACCGGGGCGCTGACCCCGCGGGAACGCGCGAGCGAGCTCGAGGCGTGGGCGGACCGGTTCGTGCTCGGGCTCTCCGGCGCGCCGACCGACGACCCGCTGCTGCCCGCGGTCCTGCACACCATCCAGGTGTTCGACATCGACCTGGAGGACTTCCGCAAGTTCCTCGACAGCATGGCGATGGACCTCACCGTCACCGACTATGAAACCTACGCCGACCTGCTCGACTACATGGAGGGCTCGGCCGCGGTGATCGGCACGATGATGCTGCCGATCCTCGAGTCGTCCGACCGGGCCGCCGCGCGCGAGCCGGCCCGCCAGCTCGGTCTCGCCTTCCAGCTCACGAACTTCATCCGGGACGTGGCCGAGGACCTGGAGCGGGGCCGGATCTATCTGCCGGCCGAGGACCTGCGCCGGTTCGGCGTCACCCGCGAGGACCTCGAGCACGCCGCCCGCGAGCGGCACAGCAGTCAGAAGATCAAGAGCCTCATGGTGTACGAGGTGCAGCGCGCACGGGCGCATTACCAGGCCGCCGCGGTCGGGATCCCAATGCTCGCGCCGAGTTCGCAGGCCTGCATGCGGGCCGCGTTCCGGCTCTACGGCGGCATCCTCGACGAGGTCGAGGCGCAGGACCACGACGTGTTCGTCCGCCGTGCGACGGTGCCGAAGGCGCGCCGCATCCTCGTCGCCCTGCGCTGCCTGCTGACCCGTCCCGGCGCGCCGGTGCCGATCCCGGGCACCCCGTCGGACGTGTTCGACGGGCTGCCCGCCGTCCCGCCCTTCACCGTGCCGCACCCCCGCGAGCCCGCCGCCGACCGGCACCTCCCGCCGGTGCTGGACCTGCGCGGCAGCGCGGCATGAAGGTCGCCGTCGTCCTGTTCACCCGCGACCTGCGGGTGCACGACAATCCCGCGCTGTCGACGGCCACCCGGGCCGCCGAGCGGGTCGTCCCGCTGTTCGTGCACGACCCGGCGCTGCCCGCCGGCGACAACCGGCGCCGGTTCCTCGAGGAGTGCCTCACCGACCTGAAGGCGTCGCTGCGGCAGCGCGGCGCCGACCTGGTCGAGCTGCGCGGCGACCCGGCCGCCGAGGCGGTGCGGGTGGCGAAGGCCGTCGGCGCGGAGGGCATCGGCGTCGCGGCCGACGTCAGTGGCTACGCCCGCGACCGGGAGCGCCGCCTGGAGCGGGCCTGCGCCGGCGAGCGCATCGCGCTCAAGACGTTTCCCGGGGTCACGGTCGTGCCGCCCGGCGCGGTCCGGCCCGGGAGCGGCGGCGGCGAGCACTACAAGGTCTTCACTCCCTACTGGCGGGCCTGGCAGGCGCAGCGGTGGCGGGACGTCGAGGGCGCGCCGCGCAAGCTGCAGCTGCCCGACGACCTGCCGGCGTCCTGGTGCAAGGACCGGCCCGCTTCGACCGGCGGCGAGTCCGCGGCCCGGAAACGGCTCACCGCGTGGCTGCCGCGGCTGGAGGGCTACGAGGACAACCACGACGCGATGGCGGCCGACAAGACGTCCCGGCTGAGCCCGTATCTGCACTTCGGTTGCCTGTCGCCGCGGGAGGTCGCGGCCAGGGTCGAGGGCCGCCCCGGCGCCGAGCCGTTCGTGCGGCAGCTGTGCTGGCGCGACTTCTACCACCAGGTCCTGTTCGCGTTCCCCGACCTGCGGCGCAAGGCATACCGTGCGTCGGCGGAGGAGCACTGGCGGGACGAGTCCGACGCGCTGCAGGCGTGGCGCGAGGGCCACACGGGCGTCCCGATCGTCGACGCCGGCATGCGGCAGCTGCTCGCCGAGGGCTGGATGCACAACCGGGCCCGGCTGATCACCGCCTCCTACCTGACCAAGCACCTGAACGTCGACTGGCGGGCCGGCGGCGACCACTTCTTCGACCTGCTGCTCGACGGGGACGTCGCCAACAACTACGGCAACTGGCAGTGGGTGGCCGGCACGGGCAACGACACCAAGCCGTATCGCCGCTTCAACCCGATCCGGCAGGCCCACCGGTTCGACCCGGTGGGCGACTACGTGCGCCGTTACGTGCCGGAGCTGGCCGGCATCGAGGGCAAGGCCGTGCACGAGCCGTGGAACCTGCCGGAGCCGCCGCCCGGATACCCGGCGCCGCTCAAGTTTTAGACGCTGGTGAGAGCGACCCGGAACGCCGTGGTCAGTGCCTCGTCGAGGTGGTCGAGGAGGTCCTGCGGATCGGCGTAGACGGCCGCGGCGCCGTGGTCGAGAAGCTCGGCCGCGCACAGCCCGCCGCTGGTGAGGCCGATGCACGGGATCGACAGGGCACCCGCGGCCTGGACGTCCCAGACCGAGTCGCCGACGAACACGACCTCCTCGGCGTCCAGCTTCGACCGGCGCAGCGCCACCTCCACGATGTCCGGCGCCGGCTTGCTCTCCCCGGCATCGTCGGCGCTGGTCACGGTGTCGATGACCGGGTCGGCGTCCAGACAGCGCAGCAGCGCGCCGAGCTCGGGCTTCGACGCCGACGTGGCGAGCACGTTGCGCAGCCCGCGGTCCGCGCAGGTCTCCAGCAGCCGCTGCGCCCCAGGGAGCCGACGCAGCGAGGTCCAGCTGGTCGCGTACAGGCTGGCGTGCGCCGCCCGGAGCGCGTCGTCGCCGCCGGTGTCGTGCTGCTCCCCGAGGAGATGGTCCAGGATCTTGTCCGACCCTATGCCGATCGCCCGGTGGATCCGGGCCGCCGGCACGTCGTGGCCGTACTGTCGAAACGCCTGCCACCAGGCCGTCGTATGCAGATAGACACTGTCGATGAGGGTCCCGTCGACATCAAAGAGCACACCGGTCACTGGTTTGGTCATGCGTCCGTTGTACCCACCCACGGGGGGTTTCACTGGAAATATGACCGAGCCACAGGTGCGGGTAGCGGAGCCGTTCCCCGGCTTTGACGTCGACGACCTCGGCGACTTCGCGGTGGAGCACTGCAGTGTCACGCTGGCCGATCAGCTGGCCGGCGGGCCGGAGCATGCCACCGAGCCGGACAGCCCGAAGGGATTGGCCGGCATGGACGATTGAGTTTGCTGATGGATGGGCATCCATCAGCGCATGGTCCGTGATGCCCTCGGCGACGTTGTCCGCTTCGTGCCGTCACTGCTGCTGTTCCTCGTCATCCTGCTGGTCGGCTGGGGCCTCGCGGTCCTGCTGCGGGCGGGGGTCCGCAAGGTGCTGGCCAGGGTCGGCTTCGACCGGCTGGTCGAACGCGGCGGGGTCGGCCGGGCGCTGTCGCGGACGAGCGTCGACGCCGGCGACCTGATCGCCAAACTGGTCTACTTCGCGATCCTGCTCTTCACCCTGCAGATCGCGTTCGGCGTGTGGGGGCCGAACCCGGTCTCCGACCTCATCGACACCGTGGTCTCCTGGCTGCCGAAGGCGGCCGTCGCCATCGTCATCGTGGTTGTCGCCGCGGCCCTCGCGAACGGGCTGCGCGAGCTGGTGACCGGTGCGCTCGGTGGCCTGTCGTACGGGCGGCTCCTGGCCAACCTCGGGTACTGCTTCGTGCTCGGCCTGGGCGTCATCGCGGCGCTGAACCAGATCGGCATCGCCACCTCGGTGACCACGCCGGTGCTGATCGCGGTGCTCGCCACGATCGCCGGCATCCTCGTCGTCGGGGTCGGTGGCGGCCTGGTCCGCCCGATGCAGCAGCGGTGGGAGGGCTGGCTGACCCGGGTCGAGCAGGAGGCGCCGGCGGTGTCGGAGCGCGTCCGGGTCGCCGCGCAGACCCGCCGCGAGGAGGCCGAGGCCCGCCGTGCCGCCGAAGCTGAGGCCGCCCGCCAAGCCGAGGCCGCCCGCCAGGCTGAGGCCGCGGAGGCGGCACGCCAGGCCGAGGCCGCTGAGGCGGCACGCCAGGCCGAGGCCGCTGAGGCGGCACGCCAGGCCGAGGCCGCTGAGGCGGCGCGGCAGGCTGCGGCGACCAGGGCCACCGAATCCGCCGTCGACGCGCCGACGATGATCGTCCCCACCGTGCCCCCGACCGTGCCGCCCGTTACTCCGGGTGGTCAGATCCAGGTCCCCACCCAGCGGCCGGTCCCCCCGCCGCCGAAGGATTCCGACCAGACCGTGGTCATCAACCCGCCACGCGACGACGCCTGACCCGCCCACCAGCGACAAACCCGCCCGAGAGGGCGGGTTTTGTCGTTTCCCGCGGAATCAACGCAAAACACCGTTCGCGCCTAATTCGTCCTACTCGGGATCAGTAGGACATTGCAATTTGTTGATATGCGCCCGCGGCTGCCCCGTTGAACCCTCGACATTGCCCTACAACCCCTGTTCGGCGCTTTTCCGCGGAGTGATTGCCTCTGTTCCGCGGTCTCGAAAACTGGCATGTTGTGACGGGCGTATATCGAGCATTCGAGATATGCGGCGACGGCGTGCGCGTAGACCGAGGGTGGGCACGCCCGAGCAAATGCACGGGGGGATCAACGGGGGAGCACGGAAGAAACCCTTCGGACACCAGCCCGTCCATGAGAGGGGGCATGATGAGCCGACGGACATGGGTGCGCGCCGCAATGGCGTCCGCACTCGTTCCGCCACTGCTCGTAATGGTCTCGGCCAGCCCGAGCCAGGCAGCACCGGTGCAGAACGGCAGTTTGACGCCGGTGCCGGGAGCTTCGCTGGCAAAGCAGGTCGAGGCCGCCAAGTCGCCGACGAGCCGCATGGCAAAGACCGACCCATCCCTGCTCAACCGCACCGACAGCACCCGGCTGTCGATTGCCGTCAAGCTGGACTACGACTCGACCGCGACATACTCCGGCGGCATTGCCGGATATGAGGCGACGAGCCCGTCCGTCACTGGTAAGGCGCTTTCCGGAAGTACCGCGGAACAGCGTTACGAAAGCCGCATCAAGGCAATCGAGGACAAATTCCTCGGACAACTGCAGAAGCAGGTCCCGGACGCCAAGATCGGCCAGAAGTTGCGGACGGTCTACGGCGGCATCGCCCTGACCGTGCCGGCGAACAAGATCGGTTCGATTCTCGGGATCGACAATGTCGTGGCGGTCCAGTCCGACGCGGCGCGTGCGCCGCAGACCGACTCCAGCACCAGCTTCATCGGGGCGGACCAGGTCTACCCGTCGCTCGGCGGCAAGCCGAACGCGGGTAAGGGCGTCATCTTCGGCTCGCTCGACAGTGGGGTGTGGCCGGAGCACCCGTCGTTTGCGGACAACGGCAACCTCGGCGCCCCGCCCGCGAAGGCAGACGGGACCCCGCGCGCCTGCGACTTCGGGGACAACCCGCTGACCCCGGCCGCCGACCCGTTCGTGTGCCAGAACAAGCTCATCGGTGGCAAGGGCTTCCTGGACACGTACAACGCCAACCAGCCGGTGGAGCTGTTCGGGTACACCGCCCGCGACTCCGACGGTCACGGCACCCACACCGCGTCGACCGCCGCCGGTAACCCGGTCGCCTCGGCGAACGTCCTCGGCGTCGAGCGGGGGCCGATCAACGGCGTCGCGCCCGGTGCCTGGGTCTCGGTGTACAAGGTCTGTGGCGCGACCGGTTGCTACAGCACCGACTCGGCCGCCGCGGTCGCCCAGGCGATCAAGGACGGCGTCAAGGTCATCAACTTCTCGATCTCGGGTGGCGCGAGCCCGTACACCGATGTCGTGGAGCTGGCGTTCTTCGACGCCTACAAGGCCGGCGTCTTCGTGGCCGCCTCCGCCGGTAACTCCGGTCCGGGCGCGTCCACGTCCGACCACCTGTCGGGCTGGGTCACCACCGTCGCCGCGTCGACCCAGAAGCGCTCCTTCGAGTCGACCCTGACCGTCAGCTCCACCGACGGCACCCAGACGGTCTTGAAGGGCATCTCGATCACGCAGGGCATCAGCACGCCGACCAACGTCGTGCTGGCGTCGGCACCGCCGTACAACAGCCCGACCTGCGAGGTTCCGGCCCCGCCCGGGATCTTCGTCGGCAAGATCGTGGCGTGCCAGCGCAGCCCGGGCCGCATCATGAAGGGCTTCAACGTCCAGCAGGGCGGCGCGGCCGGCATGATCCTCTACAACAACCCGGCGGCTGACGCGCTGAGCGACAACCACTGGCTGCCGACGGTGCACCTGGCCGACGGCACGGCGTTCCTGAACTACGTCGCGGCCCACCCGGGCATCAAGGCGTCGTTCACCCAGGGCGAGAAGGTCATCGGCACCGGTGACGTGATGACGAGCTTCTCGTCGCGCGGCCCCGGCGGCCAGTTCATCAAGCCCGACATCACCGCGCCCGGTGCGCAGATCCTGGCCGGCCAGACGCCGGTCCTGGACGACGCCGCCGGCGGCCCGCCCGGCCAGTACTTCATGGCCATCGCCGGCACCTCGATGTCGTCGCCGCACATCGCCGGCTCCGCCATCCTGGAGAAGGCGGCCCACCCGGACTTCACCCCGGGTCAGATCAAGTCCTCGCTGATGACCACCGCGACCACCAATGTGAAGAAGGAGAACGGGACGACTCCGGCCGACCCGTTCGATCTCGGCGCCGGTCGCGTCCAGGTCAACCTCGCCGCCAACCCCGGTCTCACCTTCGACGAGACGGCCGACCGGTTGTTCGCGCTGGGCAACGACCCGGTCAACGCGGTGCAGATCAACCTGCCGTCGGTGAACGCCCCGATCATGCCGGGCAAGCTCACCGCGGTGCGCACGGCGAAGAACGTCACCAACAAGACGCAGACCTACCGCGTCGAGACGACGTCGCCGGCCGGCTCCTCCATCACGGTCTCGCCGGCTGTCTTCACCGTCGCACCGGGCAAGACCGCGACCATCAACATCACCATCAAGTCCAACGCGCCCAAGGCGCAGTACTTCGGTGAGGTCCGGCTGAAGCCGGTCAGCTCGAGCGTGCCGGCGCTGCACCTGCCGGTCGCGTTCATCCCGCAGCAGGGCAACGTCACGGTGACCCAGGCGTGCAGCCCGGCGTCGCTGACGCTGCTGCAGAACAGCACCTGCACGGTCACGGCCACCAACCAGACCTTCAACGACACCACGGCGGACTTCACCACCACGTCCACGCTCAACCTGCCGATCGTCGGCGCGAGCGGTGCCACGGTGGTCCACCCGTTCAAGGCGGAGAAGAAGAACGCGCCGCTCGCCGGCGCGGTGGCGGGCACACCGTCGATCGCCCCGGGCACCATCGCCGGGTACATCCCGCTCGACCTGTTCGGGGGCACTTTGGTGACCCCGATCGGCGACGAGAACCTGACGACGTTCAACGTGCCACCGTTCAAGTACAACGGCGTCGAGTACAGCTCGCTCACCGTCGACTCCAACGGATACCTGTATCCGGGCAGCGATGACAGCACCGAGAACAACAACTGCTGTGACATCAGCCCGATCCCGAATCCCGCGAAGCCGAACAACGTGCTCGCCCCGTTCTGGACCGACCTCGACGGCACCGGCGCGACTGGTCTGCTGATCAACGTGCTCACCGACGGCGTCGGCACCTGGACCGTGGTCGAGTGGCGGGTGAACGACTTCGGCACCACCAACACCCGCAGGTTCCAGGTCTGGCTGGGCTCGGGTGGCCCGCAGGACATCGCGTTCTCGTATGACTTCGGGACCGTCTCGAGCCTGCCTGCCGGGCAGAACCTCGTGGTCGGCGCCGAGAACGAGGCCGGCACCGGCGGTCAGGGCCTGCCCCTGAACACGCTGCCCACCACGGACCTCTACGTCACCAGCACCGACCCGGTGCCCGGTGCGTCGACGTCCTACACCGTGACGGTGAAGGGTCTGCTCCCAGGCACGGGCAGGGTGACCACCTCCGTGGTCACCGCGGCCGTCCCGGGCACGACCATCGTCAACACCGACATCGGTGTGACGCTGAAGCTCAACCGCATCGGCACGTAGCACCTTGCTGAACCCGGCGGCCGGTCCCGATCCACGGGGCCGGCCGCTGTTACTTCCGCGGCGGCTTCGCCGGAAAAGCAGTGGGGGGTTCCCACCCCACACCCCCCATGCGACGCACTCAGGCCTACTCGTTGACGGATGTTGCACGGTGTGTGCAGGATCAGGTCATGCGGACGTTTGCGAGTGCGGGTGAGCTGCTGGCGGCAGTCGGTGAGGTCCTGGGCCACAGCGGCTGGCGGGAGATCACCCAGGAGCAGGTCAACCAGTTCGCCGAGGCCACCGGCGACCACCAGTGGATTCACGTCGACCCGGAGAAGGCCGCCGCCGGACCGTTCGGCACCACCATCGCCCACGGCTTCCTGACGCTGTCGTTGCTGCCGGTGCTGGCCGCCGAGGTGTACCGGGTCGAAGGCGTCCGGATGGGCATCAACTACGGCCTGGACAAGGTGCGGTTCCCCGCCACGCTGCCGGTCGGCTCGAAGGTGCGCGCCACGGTGCAGCTCCTGGTCGCCGACGACCTCGGCGAGGGCTGGCTGCAGCTGAAGAACAAGGTGACGATCGAGCGCGAGGGCCACGAGAAGCCGGTCTGCGTCGCGGAGTCCCTCACCCGTCTGCTGATCTAGCTTTCCCATGATCCGGTAGACCTCGTGCAGTCATAGGTGCACAAGGTCTACCGGATCAACGTCAGCCCGGGAGGGCGACGTCAGCCCGGGAGGGCTACCAGGGCGGACAGGGCGGCTCTGTGGGATGCGGCGGAGCCGAAGGTCACGGCGTTGGAGCGGGCGCGCTTCAGGTACAGGTGCGCCGGGTGCTCCCAGGTGAAGCCGATCCCGCCGTGCAGCTGCACGCACTCCTCGGCGGCCTTGACCGCCACCGGGGAGCAGAACGCCTGGGCAAGGGCCGCCGCGACCGGCAGGTCCGGGTCCCCGGTCGCGAGGCAGTCCGCCGCGTAGCGGGCCACCGCACGGGCCTCGGTGACGCTGACCCAGAGGTCCGCGAGCCGGTGCTTGATCGCCTGGTACGACCCCACCTGCCGGGCGAACTGCCGCCGCGTCTTCACGTATGCGACGGTCGTCGTCAGGCACCACTCGGCGACGCCGAGCTGCTCCGAGGCGAGCAGCGCCGCCCCGGCCCGCAACGCCCGCTCCACCGGCCCGGCGGCGTCGGCGCTGATCAGCCGGCCGGGCGCGCCGCGCAGCGTGACGTCGGTGAGCGGGCGGGTCAGGTCGAAGCTGACGACCGGGGTCCGTTCCGCGTCGGCCGCCTCGACCGCGAAGAGCCCGGCCGCGGTCGGCACCAGCAGCACCTCCGCGACCCCCGCGTCGACAACGCTGGTCACGGTCCCGTCCAGCCGGTCGCCCTCGGCGGTGACCGTCCAGGTCTTCAGCGCGCCGGCGGACAGCGGCACGGCCAGGGTCGCGGTGCGGCTGCCCGCGGCGACCGCGTCGAGCAGCGGGTCGCCGGTGCCGAGCAGCGCGGCGACGGCGAGCACCGAGTTGCCCAGGAACGGCACCGGCGCGACCGTGCGGCCCAGCTCCTCCAGCACCACCGCGGTCTCCCGCCACGACGCGCCGGCCCCACCGCCGGCCTCGGGGACCGGCAGGCCGGCGACGCCGAGATCCACCGCCAGGGCCCGCCACAACTTCAGGTCGACGGGCTCCGGCGACTCGATCCGGGCCAGCACGGCCTCGAACCCGGCGCGGTCGGTCAGCAGGGAGCGCACGCTGGCGCGCAGCTCCTCCTCGACGTCGCTGTACAGCAGGTCGGTCATGCGTCCTCACTTCGTTCCGGGCGCCTGACCTGACACTGGGCTTCTGATGACCGGCCCGAGGCGCTTCGCTGGCCGGTCATGCGTCCTCACTTCGTTCCGGGCGCCTGACCCAACACTGGGCCCCTGATGACCGGCCCGAGGCGCTTCGCTGGCCGGTCATTTGGGCAGGTCCTTCCACGCGACGTCCTTGTCCAGCCGGTGCTCCGGCGGCAGTCCCAGGACCCGTTCGGCGACGATGTTGCGCAGGATCTCCGAGGTGCCGCCCTCGATCGAGTTGCCCTTCGCCCGGAGGTACCGGTACCCGGCCGTCCGTCCGGCGAAGTCCACCACCGTCGGCCGCCGCATGGTCCACTCGTCGTGCCGCAGCCCCTCCTCGCCGAGCAGGTCCAGCTCCAGCGCGGAGATCTCCTGGTTGAGCCGGGCGAAGAGCAGCTTCGCCGCGGAGCCCTCCGGCCCGGGCTGGCCGACCGTCAACTGCTGGCGCAGCCGCGTCCCGGTGAGCCGGGCCGCCTCCGCCTCGACCCACAGCCGCAGCAGCGCGTCGTGCAGTGCCGGGGTGCGCAGCTCGGGGCGCTTGCGCCACACGTCGGTCACGACCCCGATGACGCCACCCTCGCGAGGCGCCGCGCCGCCGCCGATCGCGACCCGCTCGTTCATCAGCGTGGTCTGCGCGACCGCCCAGCCCTCGCCGACCGCGCCGAGCCGGTCGGTGTCGGGGATGCGGACCCCGGTCAGGAACACCTCGTTGAACTCCGCCTCACCGGTGGCCTGGCGCAGCGGCCGCACCTCGACCCCGGGCGCGGTCATGTCGAGCACGAAGTACGTGATGCCCTGGTGCTTCGGCACGGCCGGGTCGGTGCGGGCGATGAGGATCGCCCAGCGCGCCTCGTGCGCCATCGACGTCCACACCTTCTGCCCGTCGACGATCCAGCCGTCCCCGTCCTTGTCACTGACGCGGACCGCGCGGGTCGCCAGGCCGGCCAGGTCGGAGCCGGCGCCGGGCTCGCTGAAGAGCTGGCACCACACCTCCTCGCCGGTCCACAGCGGGCGCAGCCAGCGGCGCCGCTGCTCGTCGGTGCCGTGCCGCAGGATGGTGGGCGCCGCCATGCCGAGCCCGATGCCGATGCGGCGCGGGTTGTTGTCGGGGGCGCCCGCCGCGGCGAACGCCTCGTCGACCGCCGACTGCTCCTCGCGGGGCAGGCCGAGGCCGCCGAGCCCTTCCGGGAACTGCACCCAGGCCAGCCCGGCGTCGAAGCGGGCCCGCAGGAAGTCCAGCGGGGCGAGCGCGTGCGGGTCGTGCGCGGCCAGGAAGTCCCTCGTGAGTCCTGCTGAGGTCATGATCGCCCTTTCAGTTGAGCGGGCCGCCGGCCACGTAGATGACCTGACCGGAGACGAACCCCGCGCCCTCGCTGGCGAGGAACGAGATGGTGTGGGCGACGTCGGCGGGGACACCGACCCGGCGGACCGGGATGCGCTCGGCGGCGGCCGTCTGGAACGCCTCGAAGTCGACCTTCATCCGGGTGGCGGTCGCGGCGGTCATGTCGGTGGCGATGAACCCGGGCGCCACGGCGTTGACGGTGACGCCGAACGGGCCGAGCTCGATCGCCAGCGTCTTGGTGAAGCCCTGCAGTCCGGCCTTGGCCGCGGAGTAGTTGGCCTGCCCCCGGTTGCCGAGCGCGGAGGACGAGGAGAGGTTGACGATCCGCCCGAACTTCGCCGCCGTCATGTGCACCTGTGCCGCCCGGCTCATCAGGAACGCGCCGCGCAGGTGCACGCCCAGGACCGTGTCCCAGTCGTCGTCGCTCATCTTGAACAGGAGGTTGTCCCGCAGCACACCGGCGTTGTTGACCAGCACCACCGGCGGGCCGAGCTCGTCGGCGACCCGGGTCACGGCGGCGGTCACCGCACCGGAGTCGGCAACGTCCGCGCCGACGGCGAGCGCGGAGCCGCCGGCCGCCCGGATCTGTTCGACGGTGTCCTTGCAGGCGCCCTCATCCAGGTCGAGCACCGCGACGGCGAGCCCGTCGGCAGCCAGGCGGAGGGCGGTCGCGGCGCCGATGCCGCGGGCCGCGCCGGTCACGATCGCCACGCGGGCCTGTGTCTCAGTCATGCCTCCGATCCTCACCCCTGAGACACGGTCCTGAAAAGGCACTAGGAGTGCAGATTGTTCACAGCTGGTTGGGCTGTGTTAGCTGGGCCACCGCTGGCGCGGCGTCCCGGCGGGGGGCTGCGCCACCCCACACCCCCTATGCTCGCTGCGCTCGCACTCAAGCCTGTTTCTTCCGCGGCGGCCTTCGGCCGGAAGAGCAGTGGGGGATTCTCACCCCACACCCCCAATGCTCGCTGCGCTCGCACGACCTGCGCCCTGACGGGCGCGGTCGACTCAGACGCATGCGCGTGGGCACTCGAAAGACCGGGGGTCCAGGTTTCGGATCGCTCAGGTCTTTCGTCTTCCTCGCCTGCCATTCGCGCGAGACGCGGAGGCAGGCCCGTCCTCCTCTTGCAGTGGTTGCTGATTGCTGGGGGTGAGCGCCGCCGCCATGTGCGCCACACGGATCGGGGAGAAACATATCGAATGTCCGAATAGTGGAATTTATCAGAGTTTCGAGCCAGGAACCGTTCAGGTGCGGCACGGTTGCGCCGATGGTCTCAGCGTCACACGGAAGAGACGGAAACACGGGGGCACGGATGAACGGCAACGCGATCACGAAGGCCATCACGCTCGCAGGCTTCGCCGCTCTGGCGGGTCTGGGCACCATGATCGGTTCGACCGCCGCCACTGCCTCCACCACCTCCCTGGCCGCGGCCACGGATGGTCACACCGTCGCGTACGTCCGGGCCGGCGTCATCTACAGCTTCGACGGCACCACCGAAACCCGCCTCACCGAGGACGAGGTCAACGCCCGGCCGCGGTTCTCGCCGGACGGCAGCAAGCTGGCCTACCTGCACAACAACACGGTCTGGGTGATGAACGCCGACGGTGGCGACAAGCACCAGGTCAGCGACCGCACCGCCGGTGGCCCCTCGTGGTCGCCCGACGGCAAGTGGATCGCCTACGCGGCGTTGTCCTGCACCGGTGGCCCGGGGGTCTTCCGGGTGGGCACCGAGGGTGGCACCGCCTCCGAGCCGCTCTTCCCCGCCTCGTGCCGCGACCAGGCCGCCCCCGAGGTCGCCTACATCATGGAGCAGCCCGAGGAGGCCACCACGGTCACGCCGAACCTGGTCGACCGGCTGCGCTCCGACGACGCGGTCGCCTGGTCGCCCGACGGCTCCAAGATCGCCTTCCGGGGCGGCGAGTGTGAGTCCATTGCCGACAACTGCCTGAGCATCGGCAACGTGGTCGCCGGCACCGAGCGCGCCATCGACTACTACGGCGGCGGTGGCAGCGGCACCAGCGGCTTCGGCGTCGTGCCGGCCTGGCGCGCCGACGGTCAGAAGGTCACCTGGACCACGTACACCGAGGACGGCACCGCCGTGCGCGTCACCGAGGCCGACGTCGACGGTGCGAACCGCCGCCAGGTCGGTGCCGCCGACGACCGCGAGATGGTCTACGCGGGCACCCGCACCGGCGTCCTGACCGCAGCCCACCAGGGCCACTCCTGGATCACCGCGGTCAACCTGACCACCGGTGCCCGCACCCCGCTGCACCAGGGCTCGCAGCCGACCGTCAGCGCTTGATGTCCAGCACCGCCGCCGCCATCCTCCTCAGCGCCCTGACGCTGACCCTGAGCGCCTGCGACTCCGGTTCGACACCCGTCGAGCCGGAGTCTTCGCGCGCCACCCCCGCAAGCGCCCTGCTCACGGTCGAGGACCTGCCCGACGGCTATGCGACCAGCCCGCCGCAGGCCCAGCCCGAGGTGAGTGCGGCCGGCTCGGTGAGCGTCGCCGGCTGTGACGTCCTGCTCAACCGGTTCCGTGACGGTGGCACCGGCGTCCGGTTCGAGGCCGGCACCGCGGGGCCCTTCCTCGCCGAGGAGCTGGCCGATGACGCCGGTGCGCCAGGTGTACTACGGGAGCTGGCCGGACGGTGTGCCGCGTTCACCGACACCGACGCGGGTGGCGAGACGACCGGCGTCACGGTGGCCGAGGGCGGCCTGCCGAGCCTCGGCGACGAGTCCGTGGCGTTCCTGATGACGGCTTCCGGCGGGGCCGGCGACGACGCCTACACGCTCGGCGGCTACCTGCTCGCGATCCGGGTCGGCGGCACCACCTGCACGATCGTGCACTTCGGCCAGCCCGGCGTCGACCCGGCGGAGACCGAGGAGATCGCCAGAGCCGCGGTACGGAAGCTGCAGCGGCGACAATGAGGCATGCGGCTGGGCACGTTCAACCTGATGCACGGGCGGTCCCTCACCGACGGGCTGGTCGACGCGGATCGGGTCCACGCCGCGATCGCCGGCCTCGATGCCGACGTGCTCGGCCTGCAGGAGGTCGACCGGGGGCAGCATCGCAGTGGCCACGCCGACCTCGCCAGGATCGCCGCGGACGCGCTGGGTGCGGCCGACGTCCTGTTCGTGCCGGCGGTCGTCGGCACGCCCGGCGAAGACTTCCGGGTGGCGACCGACGCCGACCAGGACGGTGTCGATCCGCACTACGGCGTTGCGCTGGTCAGCCGTTATCCAGTGGTCGAATGGCGGGTCACCAGACTGCCCGCGGCACCACTGCGCTCCTTTGTGATGGCCGGCGCCGGTCTCAGGCTGATCGACGACGAGCCCCGGGTGCTGATCGCCGCGGTGCTCGAAACCCCGATCGGACGTGTGACGGTCGCCACCACACACCTGTCATTCGTGCCGGGGTGGAACGTGCGGCAGCTCCAGTTGGTGCGCCGGGCGCTGCGGGCGCTGCCGGCACCGCGTGTGCTGCTCGCCGACCTCAACCTCCCCGGCGGGCTGCCCCGGCTCTTCTCCGGCTGGCACCGGCTCGCGGGCGTGCCGACCTACCCATCGCCCGCTCCACGTGTGCAGTTCGACCACGTGCTCGCCGATCGGCGGGGGATCGAGCGCCTCCCGAGGGTCCTGCGGGTGGCGACCCCGGCGGTGCCCTTCTCCGACCACAGACCACTCGTTGTTACCCTACGTGATCGACCGGGCACGCTACAGATCGATTAGGGCAGATTTAAGCGCGAGTGGAATGCCTGCTTACGGCGGTTTGTCCGGGCGTGATTGCGAGCCGTGTTCGTTTAACTACGATTCTTCGGTGCCTTGTAGATTGGGCGTTCGTTTGTTGGGATGCGTACCGTCAGTGATTTCCAACCGAAGGTACAAGGCCGCAGAGGCCGCCGGTCCGGAGGATAAGAGCCGTGAAAGGTCGCCACCGCTCAGCGGGGTCGTCAGGCGCAGCGCTCAAGATGGGCGCCGCCGCCGTCGCCGTGCTCGTTGTCCTCGCCGGCAGCTGGTATGCGTTCCGGAAGTTCTCCCAGACGTCGTGCGGCTCGTCGACGAAGCTCACGATCAGTGCGCCCGCCGACATCGCCCCCGCGCTGAAGCTGCAGGCGGCCGACTGGTCCGCGCCGGGCAAGTCGGACGACAGCTGCGTCGACGTCGAGGTGATCGAGGCGGCGTCCGCCGACGTGGCTGCCGCGATCGCCGCCACCTCGAAGAAGTCCCTGACCGGCGTCGGCCAGGCCAACGGCAAGACCCGCGTCCCGGACATCTGGGTGCCCGACTCGTCGCTGTGGCTGCAGCGCCTGCGCGCCGCCAACCCGGCCAGCGTGCCGACCGGCGCCACGTCGATCGCCCGCAGCCCGATCGTCGTGGCAGTCCCGGAGCCGATCGCGACGACGTCCTTCGGCTGGCCGAACGCGAAGATCAAGTACACCGACCTGATCGCCAAGGTGTCCGGTGACCAGAAGGTCAAGCTCGGCATCGTCGAGCCCAGCCGCGACTCGACCGGCCTCGCCGGCCTGATGACCCTCGCCGCGGCGGCGACCGCCTCCGGCGGCGGCAACGCAACCCAGGCCACCCAGATCGCGACCGCCGCCCTGCGCGCCCTCGCGGCCGGCCGGTCGTCCCTCAAGGACGACCTGATGCAGAAGTTCCCGCGCGGCTCCGACCCGCAGGCACTCAGCGCCGGCCTCACCGTGGCGCCGCTGTCGGAGCAGTCGGTCATCCAGTACAACGCCCAGCAGCCGCCGGTCCGCATCGCCGCGATCTACGCGGACCCGGCGCCGGTCGCCCTGGACTACCCGTTCGTCGTGCTCAACAAGGACCGGGCCGCCACCGCCGAGCAGCTGCTCAAGTCGCTCAGCGGGGAAAGCTTCCGGGACCGCCTCGGCGCGATCGGCCTCCGCGGCGCCGTCGGCGCCGCCGGCAAGGGCTTCCAGACGCCGACCAACGCGCCGCCGGCGCTCACCGCCAGCCAGGTGCCCGAGGCGGCCGCGATCGAGGGCCTGCTGACCAAGTGGCAGGCGATCACCCTGCCGGCCCGCATGCTCGCCGTCATCGACGTCTCCGGCTCGATGCTCACGAAGGTGCCGACCGCCGGCGGCGTCGACCGCATGACGGTGACCCTCGAGGCGGCCCGCCGCGGCATGCAGCTCTTCGACGACTCCTGGGCCCTCGGCGTGTGGACCTTCTCCACCCAGCTCGACGGCGCCAAGGACTACAAGCAGCTCGTGCCGATCGGCCCGTTGGTCAGCCAGCGCAACCAGTGCCTCCAGGCCCTGCAGGCGATCCGCCCGAAGCAGAACGGCGACACCGCCCTCTACGACACCATCCTCGCCGGCTACAAGGCCGTGCAGGCCGGATGGGACAACGGCCGGATCAACTCCCTCATCGTCATGACCGACGGCGAGAACGACGACCCCGCCGGTGGCCTCTCCCTCGACCAGCTGATCGCCGAGCTCAAGGCCACCGCCGACCCCGCCAAGCCGATCCAGGTGATCCTCATCGGCATCGGCGACAAGGTCGGCGAGGGCGCCATGCGCCAGATCACCGACGCGGTCGGCGGCGGCACCTTCGTCGCCCCCGACCCCGCCAAGATCGGCGACATCTTCCTCCAGGCCATCTCTCTCCGAGGCCAGGCGGCCCAACCCAAGTAACGTTCCCGCTTGCACGATCGAAGGACGGCCCCGGTCCCCGCGACCAGAGCCGTCCTTCGTTCATGTCTGCACAGCTACCAGTTGGCTTTGCGGGCCTTGGCCTCATACAGCAGCACTGAGGCGGAGACCGAGACGTTGAGCGAGTCGCCGGAGCCGAGCATGGGGACGGCGACGCGCTGGTAGCCGTGGCCGTACCACTCCTTGCCGATGCCGTAGCGCTCGCTGCCGACGACCAGTGCCGTGCGGCCCGAGTAGTCGGCCTGGCGGTAGTTGACCGCCTCGTCGGTGTCGGCGAGCAGGACCGTGAAGCGGAGCCGGTCGAGCCAGGCGATGGCCTCCCCGGTCTCCTCGAACTCGACCGTCGGCACGGTCAGGATCGTGCCCTGGCTGGCGCGGATCACCTTCGGGTGGGTCAGCCGGGTCTTGCGGTTGGTGAGCACCAGGCAGTCGGCACCGCACGCGTCCAGGGACCGGATCAGGGTGCCGAGGTTGCCGGGGATCTCGACGCCGTCGGCGACCAGCACCAGTGACGTCCGGCCGAACCGGAGATCCGAGGGCTCCCAGCGGGGCAGGGCGGCCAGGGACAGCAGGCCGTCGGGCTTGTCGCGCTCGGACATCTTCTCCATCGTCCGCAGCGAGACCCGGAACGACCGCTCGGCACGAGCGGCGATCTCCTCGGCCCGGCGGTGCGCCTCGTCGGCGTAGATCGCCTCGGGGCACCAGAAGAACGTGTCGATGGGCGCGTTGGCCTCCAGGAGCATGTTGTGCGCCCAGAGGCCCTCGGCGACGAACAGCTTGTAGCGGTTGGGTGCGGTGTTGTTCTGGATGTGCTGCACCTGCCGCACGGCGGGGTGCTGGACCCCGATGGCCTGGAGTTCCATCACAACGTGACGGTAACCGACAGCTCCGATGCGTCAGTGACGGCCCACTCGCGCACGTTGCCGGCGGCGGTGAGGTCGGCCTGGACCTGCGCCAGCGCGGAAGCCGGGCCGGCCACCGTCAGCAGGGCCACCTCGGCGCGCATCGACTGCTGGGCCGTCGACTTCGCCTTGCGCACCGCCGCGAGCACCGCCGTCGCAACCGACAAAGGCGAAATGTCCGAAGAATCAGACAAGGTGGGCCACGGTGCGCGGTGCACGGAACCCGGCTGCCACCACGACCAGACCTCTTCCGTCACGTACGGCAGGAACGGCGCGAACAGCCGCAGCAACGTCGACAGCGCGGTCGTCAGCGTGGCCCGGGCGGAGTCGCCGCCGGGCACCTCGCCGTAGGCCCGGGCCTTCACCAGTTCCAGGTAGTCGTCGCAGAACGACCAGAAGAACTGCTCGGTGCGCTCCAGGGCGCGCGCGTAGTCGTACACCTCGAACGCCGCGGAAGCATCAGCCACCGCCGTGGACAGTGCGGACAGCAAGGCCCGGTCCACCGGCTCGGTGACGGCCGGCTCCAAAGCCACAGGGAAGCCGAGCACGAAACGGCTCGCGTTGAGCAGCTTCGTCGCCAGCCGGCGGCCGACCTTCATCTGGTTGAGGTCCAGCGCCGTGTCCACGCCGGGCCGGGCGCTCGTCGCCCAGTAGCGCAGCGCGTCCGCGCCGAACCGCTCCAGGAGCGCCTCCGGCGAGTCCGGCGCGTTGTCCTTGGACTTGCCGATCTTCTTGCGGTCCGGGTCGACGATCCAACCGGCGATCGAGGCCCGTTTCCACGGCAGGACGTCGTGCTCCTCGTGTGCGCGCAGCACCGTCGAGAACAGCCAGGTCCGGATGATCTCGTGGGCCTGCGGGCGCAGGTCCATCGGGAACACCCGGCCGAAGAGGTCCGGGTCGTCGAGCCAGCCACCGATGATCTGCGGCGTCAGCGACGACGTCGCCCAGGTGTCCATCACGTCCGGGTCGCCGACGAACCCGTCGGGCTGCCCCCGCTGCGACTCGTCGAAACCGGGCGGGGTGTCGCTGCTCGGGTCCATCGGCAGCGACGCGGGCACGATCGGCTCGTCGTAGATCGGGTGGGCGTCGGCGTCGAGCCGGTACCAGAGCGGGATCGGCACGCCGAAGAACCGCTGCCGGCTGATCACCCAGTCCCCGGTGAGCCCCTCCACCCAGTGCTCGTAGCGGGTCCGCATGTGCGCCGGTGTCCACTGCAGCTCGCGGCCGCGCTCCAGCAGGGCGGCCCGCAGCTGCGGTGACCGGCCGCCGTTGCGGATGTACCACTGGCGCGTCCCGACGATCTCGAGCGGCTTCTCGCCCTTCTCGTAGAACTTCACCGCGTGCGTGATCGGCCGCGGCTCGCCCTCCAGGTCCCCGGAAGCGCGCAGCGCCGCCACGACCTTCTCCCGTGCCTGGTGCACGGTGAGCCCGGCGACCAGTGCGTACCGGTCCTCCTCGACGCCGGGCGGCGGCTGCAGGCCGAGCCGGCCGTTGCGCTGGATCACCGTGCGCGTGGGCAGGTCCAGCTCGCGCCACCAGGTCACGTCGGTGAGGTCGCCGAATGTGCACACCATCACCAGGCCGCTGCCCTTCGCCGGATCGGCCAGTGGGTGCGCGAGCAGCGGCACCTCCACGTGGAACAGCGGCGTGCGCACGGTCGAGCCGAAGTGCGGCGCAAAACGAGGATCGCTCGGGTGCGCGACCAGCGCCACGCAGGCCGGCAGCAGCTCCGGCCGGGTCGTCTCCACGGCGAAGTCGCCGAACCGGATCCGGTGATAGGCGCCCGGGCGCTCCCGGTCCTCCAGCTCGGCCTGGGCCACGGCGGTGCCGAACGTGACGTCCCACAGCGTCGGGCCGTCCACCGCGTACGCGTCGCCGCGGGCCAGGCTGTTCAGGAACCCCTGCTGGGCGGCGGCCCGGGCCCGGTCGCCGATCGTGGTGTAGAGCAACGACCAGTCCACGGACAGGCCGAGGTTGCGCCACAGCTGCTCGTACGCCTGCTCGTCGACCTCGGTCTGGCGCTTGCACAGGTCGATGAAGTTGCGCCGGCTGATCTTCTGCGGCGGCCCGCCGGTGGTCTTCGTGATCACCAGGTGCTCGTCGTAGGGCAGCGTGGGATCGCACTGCACGCCGTAGGTCAGCTGCACCCGTCGCTCGGTCGGCAGCCCGTTGTCGTCCCAGCCCATCGGGTAGAACACGTTCCGGCCGCGCATGCGCTGATAGCGGGCGATCGCGTCGGTCTGCGTGTAGGAGAACACGTGCCCGATGTGCAGCGCCCCGCTCACCGTCGGTGGCGGCGTGTCGATCGAGAAGACCGACTCCCGTTCAGTGGAACGGTCGAACCGGTACGTCCCCTCGGCGTCCCATACCTTTACCCAGCGCGCCTCGAGTCCATCGAGGGTCGGCTTGGCAGGTATACGCGTCGAATCGGACATGTGCCCCATGCTAGAGCGGTGACTGCCGCGACACCCCTCAATAACCGCATCGCCGCCGCCCTCGTCTTCCTGACCAGCGGGGCCGTGCTCGTCCTGGAGATCGTCGGGCTGCGGCTCGTCGGCCCGTACGTCGGCGTGACGCTGTCCAGCAGCACCGCCATCATCGGCGTCGCCCTCGCCGCGATTGCCTACGGTGCCTGGACCGGTGGCTGGCTTGCCGACCGCCGCATCGACCAGCGCAAACTCCTGTCGCCGCTGCTGCTGCTCGGCGCCGTCGCGACCGCGGCCACCCTGCCGATCATCCGGGTCGCCGGCGAGTGGCTGCGCGGCACCGACGCCACCAGCGTGCTGCTGCTCGCGGCGATGACCCTGTTCGTGCCCGCCGCGCTGCTGTCCGCGGTCACCCCGCTCGTCGTCAAGCTCCAGCTGGCCGACCTCGCGCACACCGGGCGGGTGGTGGGCCGGCTGTCCAGCCTCGGCACCCTCGGCGCCATCACCGCCACGTTCGCGACCGGGTTCGTCCTGGTGGCCACCGTGCCGACCAGCGTCATCCTGCTCGGACTGGCAGCGATCCTGGCCGTTGCAGGGTTCGGATTCGGTGGGTACTGGCGGCGCCGCGGCAACGTGTCGGCGGCGCTGGCGTTCGTCGCCGTCGGCGTGCCGATCGGGATCGTCGCACCGAACCCGTGCGACGTGGAGACCGCCTACACCTGCGCCGCGGTCGAACCCGACGGCTCTGGGCGGACCCTGTTCCTCAACGGTGCCCAGCACTCCTACGTGGACCTGGACAACCCCACGCACCTCGAATACGCCTACACCCAGTGGATCGGGTCCTACCTGGACGGCCTGCCGGCCGGGCCCCTCACGGTGCTGCACCTCGGCGGCGGTGGGTTCACGCTGCCGCGGTACGTCGCCGCGACCCGTCCCGGCAGCGACAACCTCGTGCTGGAGCTCGACCCGGCGCTGGTCGCCCTCGACCGGCGAAGCCTCGGCCTGCGGACCGGCCCGCTGCTGCGGGTGGAGACCGGCGACGCCCGCGCGAACCTGCACCGCCAGCCGTCCGGGTCCCGCGACGTGATCATCGGCGACGCCTTCGGGCACCTGGCGGTCCCGTGGCACCTGACGACCCGCGAGCTCGTCACCGACGTCCGCCGGGTCCTGCGCCCCGGCGGCGTCTACGCGCTCAACGTCATCGACGGGCCGGCCCGGCGGTTCATCCGCGCCGAGGTCGCCACCATCGCCGCGGTCTTCCCGCACGTGACGCTCGTGGCCCCGCTGCCCGCGCTGCGCGGCGAGACCGGCAGCAACTTCGTGGTGTTCGCGTCGACGGCCCCGCTGCGCCCCGCCGCCGATTCGCTGACGGGCGACGAACTGCGCGCCTTCACCGGCGACGCGACGGTGCTCACCGACGACTACGCGCCGGTGGACCAGCTGCTCACCTGGGACTGAGCGGCTCGAGCGGTTTGGCCGGGCGGCCCGTCAGGCGTTCCACGTCGCCGCTCACGGCGGCCAGTTCACCGGCGGCGATGGCCTCGTAGGAGCTGACCCACCCGGCCACCTCGAACGCCGGTGCGCCGTAGTGCGCCCGGGACGCGTACGCCTCCTCGACGGTCTCCGGCTCGTACCTGACGCCGAGCCGGGCGGCGACCTCGTGCAGGGTCAGCGCCTCGGGGCCGGTCAGGTCGTAGGTCCTGCCGTCGTGACCACCGCCGGTCAGGGCCTCGACCGCGCACGCGGCGACGTCGTCGTAGCCGACCGTGGCGACCCGGCCGTCGCCCGCCGGGCCGCGGATCACGCCGTCGGGGCCGGCGAGCTTCGGCAGCATCTCCTGATACAGGTTGTCGCGCAGGAACGTCCAGCTGAGCCCGGTGTCCCGGATGTACTGCTCCGTGTGCCAGTGGTCCCGGCCGAACGTGAACGTGCAGTCCGGTGCGGCGCCGGCGAACGACAGGTACACGATCCGGCGTACCCCGGCACCCACTGCGGCGTCGACCGCGCTGCGATGTTCGGCGAGCCGGTCCTTCGACTCCCGGCCCGACACCAGGAGCAGGGTCTCGACGCCGTCGAGGGCCTGCCGCATCCTTGGCGTGTCGCGGTATTCCGCGTCCTTGCGGGTCAGCCGCCGCGCGTCCGGCAGCGCCGCCGCCACCCTGCCACCGACCTGGCCGTTTGCTCCGGTTACTGCGATCGACACCTCAGGCCGCCGGTTTCTCGTCGCGGATCGGCAGGATCTGGTCGAGGCCGGTGATCTCCAGCGTCATCGACACGTCGTCGTTGGGGTTGGCGACGATCAGGGTCGCGCCCGCCTGCTGCGCCCGGCGCCAGCAGCCGACCAGCGTGCCCAGCCCGCTCGAATCGATGAAGGCCAGCTCGGTCAGGTCGATGACCAGCTCCTTCGCCCCCGCGTCCAGCTGTCTGACCACCTCGGTGAGCAACTTCGGTGCGGTGTCCAGGTCCAGGTCCCCCACCGCGTCGAGGCGCACCAGCTCGCCCTCGCGGCGCACCGACAGCTCCCATACCGTCTCGTCGTCGACCACGTTGTGCATGTCCTTTCGCGAACCGAGCTGCAGATCGGCCACTGATCGCTGGTCAACAGTGTGTGGTACTCATTGGGTGGACTTCAAACGCTCGCACCGTTTGACCCGGTCTGTTGCTCGACGCAGACTCGATGGCATGACCGGTGATCTCGAGTTTGTGGGGCGTGCCCCGGCAACGTTCGACGACGCCGCCATGCTCGCCGTGGCGCAGCGGCGGGCGCAGTTCCTCGCCGACGCCGGGCGTCAGGTGTCCGGTTCCCTCAACCTGCCGCACACCGTGCGCCGCTCGCTGTCCGCCTGCGTGCCGCACCTCGCGGACTGGGCGCAGGTCATGCTGGTCGGGCGGGACGGTGCGACGTACACCAGCCTCGTCGTCAACGGATCGGGCCCGACGTCGACCGCGCGCCGGTCGCCGGGCGCCGACGGGGTCATCGGCCAGGCGCGGCTCCTCGTCACCGGCCGGCCCGAGCTGTTGCACGTGTCGCTGGACCAGGACCCGCTGGAGCCCGACGGGCTGGCCGCGCTGGTCCCCGACGAACTGATGCGTGAGCAGGTCGCCGCGCTGCGCCCCGCCGACGTGCTCGGCCTGCCGCTGACCGCCCGCGGCACCACGTTCGGCACCCTGACCCTGGCCCGGCGCAGCGGCTACGGGTTCGTCGCCGAGGACATCTCGGTGGCCGAGGAGCTTGCGGTGCGCATCGCGCTCGCGCTGGACGCTGCCCGGCGCTATGCGGAACGGTCCAACGTCGCGACCGTGCTGCAGGCCAGCCTCCGCCCGCCGGAGCTGCCGAAGCTCGATGGCAGCGCGCTGGCCGCCCGCTACCGGCCGGCCTCCGGCGACGCCGAGATCGGCGGCGACTTCTACGACGCCTGGGGCGACCCCGCGGACTGGTCGTTCGTCCTCGGCGACGTCTCCGGCAAGGGCGTCGAGGCGGCCGTGGTCACCGGCCAGGCCAGGCACACCGTGCGCGGCGCCTCCGCCGTCGACCGGGAACCGTCGGCGGTGCTGCGCGCCCTCAACACGATGCTCGACGGCACCACCGCCGGCCGCTATGTCACCGCCGTCTACGGCCGGGTCCGCCGGCAGACCGACGGCGGTCTGCACGTCACCGTGGCCTCCGCCGGACACCCGCAGCCGCTGCTGGTGCGCCCGTCCGGCGAGGTCGAGCCGGTCATGGTGCGCGGCCTCGCGGCCGGCCTGGTCGCCGACGTCGACTACGACCAGACCCAGGTCGTCCTCGCGCCCGGCGACACCCTGGTGCTCTACACCGACGGCGTCACCGAGGCCGGCCACCACAGCGTCCGCCGGGGCACCCAACGCCTCACCGGCCTGCTGTCGAACTACGCGCAGGCCGGCGTCGACGCCCTCGTCGAAGCGATCGAGATCGCGGTCCTGGAGGACTCGGGCGGCGTGCAACGCGACGACCTGGCGGTGCTGGCCCTGCGGGCGGAGATCGCATGACCGGGCCGGAGCGTGGCGGAGGGCTGGTCATCATGGGCTCAGTGCGGAGGTCAGGCGGCCGGAGCGAAGCGGAGGACGCATGACCGGGCTCGGTTTCTGGCCGTACTTCGACCTTCTGCAGCGCCGTGACGCCGCCGGCGCCCTGCAGTACGCCCTGGGGCTGGTCGACGGCGGGGCCGACCCCGTCGACGTCCTGCTCGACGTCGTCGCGCCGGCGCAGGAGCAGGTCGGGCTGCGCTGGGCGGAGGGCGCCTGGACGGTGGCGCACGAGCACGCCGCGACCGCGACCAGCGAGTCCGTCGCGATCGCCGTCGGCGCTCGCATCCCCGTCCCCGCCCCGCCGGCCGGGCACGTGATCCTGGCCTGCGCGGAGCGCGAGTGGCACGGGCTGCCGGCCCGCCTGGTCGGATACAGCCTGCAGGCCGCCGGTTGGCGCACCACGTTTCTGGGCGCTTCGACGTCGCCGCTGCAGTTCGCCCGGTTTCTCGACGATGTCGACGCCGACGCGGTCGCGATCAGCTGCTCCGTCGCGGCGTCGTTGCCGGCCGCCCGCCGCCTGATCGGCGCCGCCCGGGAGGCCGGCCTGCCGGTCCTGGTCGGCGGCGGTGCGTTCGGCCCCGACGACACCCGGGCCAGAGCGCTGGGCGCGTCCGGCTGGGCGGGGAACGCCCGCACCGCGGCGACCGTGCTCACCGGTCTCGTCGCCGCCGCAAGCGATCTGACCTGGGCCGTTGACCGGGCCCGCCACGCCGGCGCCGACGAGCACGCGGAGATGGTGATCCGCTTCGCCGAGTTTCGCGCCGCCGCCCGCCGCCACTGGCTCGACGCCCCCGGCGACCCGTCGGACGAGGCAGGTCTGGCCGGCGACGCGGTCGACCACGCGCTGCACTCCCTGTCCGCGGCGCTGCTCACGGACGACCCCCGGCTCCTGCGCGAGGCGGACGACTGGCTCACCGCGCTGTTCGCCGCCCGGGGCGAGCCGGCCACCAGGGTGCCGTCCCTGTGGCGATCGGTGCACCGGACCGTCGGCGAGCCGCTCCCCGAGGCGGCCAGACACCTCAAGGCACTCTGACCGCCCGGCTGACGACTGGACTGTCAGGCCAGCTCGGCCCAGACGACCTTGCCGGTCGGGAGGGGGCGGACGCCCCAGGCGCGGGCCAGCCGCGACACGATGAACATGCCCCGGCCGGAGACACTGGTCTCGTTGTCGATCTCGGCGATCCGGGGCAGCGCCGTGCTGCCGTCGCCGACCTCGATGAGCACCGCGCCCTCGGTGCGGCGCAGGCGCAGGGCCGCCGGCGGGATGCCGTGGCGCAGTGCGTTGGCGACGAGTTCGTGGCCGACCATCACCGCGGACCTGGTGAGGTGGGTGAGGCCCCAGGCGGTCAGGGTGCGGGTGATGACGCCCCTGGCCTGCCGGACCGCACCGGCCGGCACCTCGACGGTGACCTCGGAGGTGTCGGGCTCGACGGTGGACACGTATCCCATGGTGCCCGTTTGTGCCCCCGTTGAACAGTGACGCCACGGCCACTGTCGGGGATGAGTCAGGTTTGCGCACCCTTCGTGGTGGGCACACCGGAAGCCAATCGCACGCGAGTCAGCACCACTACAGGGGGCCAGGATGCTCGTTCAACCAGAAATGACGGTTGCCGGTGGTGCGCAGCGCTCCTCGGACCTTCGTTCGGCGCTGAGCGCGCGGCACCAGGAACTCGCCGCGGAGCACGCCGAAGCGGTTGCCGAGATGACGCTCGCGGGCGTGGTCGACGCCGGCGACGACGTCGCCGACCTGGGCACCAAGGCGTTCAGCCGGGATCAGGAGTTCGCCCTGGCACTGTCGATCCGGGCCAGGATGGACCAGGTGGAGCGGGCGCTGGAGCGGCTCGACGACGGCACCTACGGCCGGTGCGAGCGCTGCTCCGAGGACATCCCGGTGGCGAGGCTGACGGCGTTCCCGTCGGCCACGCTGTGCGTGCGCTGCAAGAGCCTCAGCGAGCGCCGCTAGAACCTCAGCGGGCGTCGCTGGAAACCTCAGCGGACGCCGCTGGAAATCTCAGCGGGCGCCGCTCGCGCTCAACCGTTCGACAACGCCCAATGCCCGATGGGCGGCATTCTGCAGGTGCGGCAGGTAGTCCGCGGCCGCCGGGTTGTCGCCGAGGTCTTCGGCCAGGAATGCCACATAGTTGAGGATCGCGCCCAGAGCGTTGGAAAGGTCATGGGTGCCGTCGGCGACCTCCGCCCGGAGCAGGGCGAGCTCGTCGGCCGGTTCCGTCGCGCCCATCCGTCCCCCTGGCTAGAGTGAGTCCCGTCCAACTGTTACGGGGCGTAGTCGGATGATAACTCTAGTCACAGCACTGCTGGTAGTTGCGGTGTTCCTGCGCGCGCTCGGGGGGTATCTCGCCACCCGGGATTCGATGCAACGAGCCATCACGCTGATCTTCCTGCCGTCCGTGGCGGTCTGCGTCAACGCGTTGGTGCGCCAGATCCTCGGGGCACCGCTCCCGTCCGCGGTGAGCGCCAGCACGACCGCGCTGCTCATGCTGCAGCCGTACCTGACGCTGCGGCTCACCGCCCGGCTGCGGCACGTGCCGGCCTGGCTCGACCGGACCCTGCTGATCTCGCTGATGGCGAGCATCGTCGCCGTCGCCGCGGCGCCGCGCCCGCTGAACGTCGGCTACCTGCTGCTGGCCTCCGGCACGTTCACCGTGACCGAGGTGATCGCCGGCACCTACCTGCTGATCGGTGCGCAGCGGCGGTCCGGTGCGGCCAGGGCCCGGCTGCGCCTCGCCGCCGTGGCGACCTATGCGTTCGTGGTGATGATGTTGATGCTGTACACCGGCGCCGCGCTGTTGCCGAGCGCCAGGAGCTGGCTCGCGCCGACCGGGCGGATCGTCGCGCTCATGTCCGCGGTCGGCTACCTGATCGCGTTCATGCCGCCCGCCTGGCTGCGCCGGGTGATGTCGGCCACCGTCTGGTACGAGGCGACCGAAGACCTCCAGCGGCTGCCGTCGGCCGTCAGCACCGCCCAGGTGTGGCGCCGGTTCGTCCAGGTGGTGCACGAGACGACCGGCACCGACGCGGTCGTGCTGGTGCGCACGGCGCGCGGGCGCCGGTTGGAGCAGGTCGCGGCCGTCTGCCGGTCCGGTGCGAGCCTGCCGCACGGCCCGATGCCGGAGCTGACGGACCGCGACCTCGCGCTGCTGCTCGCCGCCCGGCAGCCGGTCTCGGCCGGCTCGACCCGTCGGCCCGCACCGGCGCTCGCCACGTACTACGCGCGGGCGACCGGCGCCCGGCTCGTCACCGCGCTGGAACTGTCCCTGTCCGCGGACGAGTGCGGCGCCGTGCTGCTGCTGGACCGCTATCAGGCCCTGTTCACCGCCGACGACCTGCGCCTGACGGCGGTGCTCGGCGGCCAGGCGCAGGCCCTCGCGGAGCGCAGCACCACCCTCGCCGAGCAGCGCCGGCTGACCGAGCAGCTGGCCGAGTCCGTCGACGCGCTCACCCACGCCAGCCAGGCCAAGAGCGACTTCCTGGCCGGGATGAGCCACGAGCTACGGACCCCGCTGAACGCGATCATCGGGTTCAGCGACCTGATGCGGGCCGAGCACCCCGACGGCGACCGGCGCACCGTGCCCGCCGACTGGGTCGACCACATCCACAACAGCGGCCGGCACCTGCTCGGCCTCATCAACGACATCCTCGACCTGGCCAAGGTCGAGGCCGGCCGGTTGGAGCTCAACCCGGAGCCGCTCGCCCTCGACGTCGCGGTCAACGAGGTGATCACCGGGCTGCGGCCGCTCACCGACCGCAAGGGCCTCGAGGTGGTGATCGACGTGCCGCAGGTGGCCGTCCGCGCCGACCCGCTGCGCTTCCGGCAGATCCTGGACAACCTGCTGTCCAACGCGATCAAGTTCACGCCCGAGGGCGGCCGGATCGCGTTGAGCGCCGCGCAGGAGATCGGCGAGGTCGCGCTGTGCGTGGCTGACAGCGGGGTCGGCATCGCCGCGGAGGACCACGCCCGGGTGTTCGAGGAGTTCCAGCAGGTCGGCAGCGCCGCGCAGCGGCAGGCCGGCACCGGGCTGGGGCTCGCGCTGACCCGGCGGCTGGTCGAGGCGCACGGCGGGTCGATCGCCCTGCAGTCCTCGCTCGGCGAGGGCAGCCGGTTCACCGTGCGGCTGCCGGACGCGACCGCCGACATGCCCGCCGCCGCGCCCGCCGCGCTCCCGGTGGCGGGGCCGGCCGGCGCCGCCCGCGGCCGGGTGCTGATCATCGACGACGACGCCCGCGCCGCCGAACTGCTCATGACCTACCTCGCCGCGGCCGGCTACCAGGTGCGCGTCGCGCCGGGCGGGGAGGAGGGCCTGACGGCCGCGCGGGCCTGGGTGCCCGACGCGATCCTGCTCGACGTCGTCATGCCCGGCCTCGACGGCTGGGACGTGATCCGGGAGCTGAAGCACGAGGATTCGCTGCGCGGGATCCCGGTCTTCTTCGCCACGATCATCGACGACCGGAAGGCCGGCATGTCGCTCGGCGCCACGGACTTCTTCGTCAAGCCCGTCGACCACGACCTGCTGCTGGCGCAGCTGGCCCGGCACGTCGTGCCGGCGGGCAACGAGGCCGCCTCGGTGCTCGTGGTCGACCGCGACGATCAGACCCGGCAGGTGGTCGAGCAGCACCTCCGAGACGGCGGCATCGACGTGGTCACCTGCGACGACGGGCCGGAAGGACTGCGCCTGTCCCGCGACCGCCGCTTCGATCTGATCATCTGCGACCTGCAGATGGCCGACGTCGACGGCTTCGCGCTGCTCGCCGGGCTGGAGGGCGACCCGGCGACCCGGGGGATCCCGGTGCTGGCGCTGACCGAGCCGGACCTGTCCGACGCCGACCGGGTCCGCCTGACCGGCAAGGTCATCGGCACCATGCCCCGCAGCGCCGCCGCGTCCGACGGCGTCCGCGAGTGGGTCGACCTGGCCGCCTTGGCCAGCACACTGTCCGATGCGCGGGGGAACGAGGCGACGAAATGAGCAAGGTGCTGCTGGTGGAGGACGAAGAGCTCAACCGGGTCCTGGTCCGGGCGATCCTGGCCCGCGCCACCGACGACGTGATCCGCGAGGTCGAGCTGGTCGAGGCCGGCAGCCTGCAGCGGGCCCGGGACGCGCTCACGGAGACCTCGGTCGACGTGATCCTCCTGGACGTGAACCTGCCCGACGGCAACGGGCTCAGCCTCGCCGCGGACCTCAGCACGCAGCCCGACCGGCCGCAGGTCATCGCCCTGACCGCGAGCGTGCTGCCGCACGAGCGGGCCGCCGCGATGAACGCGGGCTGTGACGCCTTCCTCGACAAGCCGTACGGGGCTCAGGACCTATTGAAGGTTCTCGCCAGCCATCTCCCTTCCTGACCGGCGTCGGAGCGCAGCGGAGCGCCGGTCGGCGGCCTTTGACTTTGAAATCGACGGTCGGAGCGCAGCGGAGCGCCGGGTCGGCGGCCTTTGACTTTGAAATCGACGGTTTGAGCGTCACCTACCCGGGGGTAGGTGAGATGACGCTCACTCGTCGTCAAAGGGGAGGAACGGGTGCAGACTCTCGCCGAAGGTCTACGCCTACAGATGGACGCGCTGGACTACGTCCTCCTGTCGCTCTACTTCATCACCGTCCTGGGGGTGGGTCTCGCCGCCCGCCGCTCCATCAAGAACAGCGCCGACTTCTTCCTGTCGGGGCGTTCGCTGCCGGCCTGGGTCACCGGTCTCGCCTTCATCTCCGCCAACCTCGGCGCGCTGGAGATCCTGGGCATGGCCGCCAACGGCGCCAAGTACGGCATCATGACGGTCCACTACTACTGGATCGGCGCCGTGCCGGCCATGGTGTTCCTCGGCATCGTGATGATGCCCTTCTACTACGGCTCCAAGGTCAGAAGCGTCCCGGAGTACATGCGGCGCCGCTTCAACCGGCCCGCCCACCTGCTCAACGCGCTGTCGTTCGCGCTCGCCCAGGTGCTCATCGCCGGCGTGAACCTGTACGCCCTCGCGCTGATCATGCAGGCGCTGCTCGGCTGGCCGCTGTGGACCGCGATCGTGGTAGGGGCGGCGATCGTCCTGGCGTACATCACCCTCGGCGGTCTCTCCAGCGCCATCTACAACGAGGTCCTGCAGTTCTTCGTGATCATCGCCGGTCTGCTGCCGATCGCGATCATCGGCCTGGTCAAGGTCGGCGGGATGGACGGGCTGTTCGACGCGGTCCGCAACACGGCGCTCGGCGAGGCCGGCCTGCACACCTGGGCCGACACCGGCGGCAGCGACAACCCGCTCGGCGCGTCGTGGTGGGGCATCGTGTTCGGCCTCGGGTTCGTGCTGTCGTTCGGCTACTGGACGACGAATTTCGCCGAGGTCCAGCGCGGCCTGTCGGCCCGCAACATGAGCGCCGCCCGCCGTACGCCGATCATCGCGGCCTACCCGAAACTCGTCATCCCGTTCGTCACCGTCATCCCCGGCCTGGTCGCCCTGGTCACGGTCGAGGGGCTCGGCGCAGACAAGGGCGACCTGCAGTACAACAACGCCATCCCGCTGCTCATGCGCGAATTCCTGCCCAACGGGGTGCTCGGCATCGCGGTGACCGGTCTGCTGGCGTCGTTCATGGCGGGCATGGCGGCCAACGTCTCCGGGTTCAACACCGTCTTCACGTACGACCTCTGGCAGGAGTACGTCAAGAAGGACCGGCCCGACGGCTACTACCTGCGCATCGGCCGCTGGATCACGGTCGTCGGCGTCATCATCGGCATCGGCACCGCGTTCATCGCGTCCGGCTACAGCAACATCATGGACTACATCCAGGCGCTGTTCTCGCTGTTCAACGCCCCGCTGTTCGCGGCGTTCATCATCGGCATGTTCTGGAAGCGGATGACCGCCTGGGCGGGCTTCTGGGGTCTGCTCAGCGGCACGCTCGCGTCGTTCACCGTCTACGCGGGCTACAAGTGGTGGGGCTGGTTCACGTTCGGCTCCGACCTGGACGAGTCGTTCTGGGGCGCCGGCATCGCGTTCGTGACCGTCGCCATCGTCTCCGTCGTCGTCACGCTCTTCACCACCAGCAAGACCGACGAGGAGCTGAGCGGCCTGGTGCACGGCATCGGCCGGCACGACCTGACCGCCGGTGCCGTCGCCGGTGACCAGGCCTGGTACCGCTCACCGATCCTGCTCGGGGTCGGCGCGCTGATCCTGGCCTTCGCGTTCTACCTGCCGTTCCTGTAGCGGTTTGCCGGAGTTTGAGAGGCGTCTGCACATGTCTGACCAGACGAAAGCGGAGACCGCCAGGGCGGCCCGACTGTTCGACGTCCGCCGTGTGATCGGTGGGCTCTTCACCGTGTACGGCGTGATCGTCACGATCGTCGGCATCTTCGACTCGCCGGAGGAGATCGAGAAGGCCGCCGGGGTCCGGATCAACCTCTGGATCGGCCTGGGGATGCTCGCCCTCGGGCTGCTGTTCTTGTTCTGGCAGTGGTGGCGGCCGGCCGAACCGCCGCCGCCGAGCGACATCCCCCCGGCGGACGAGATTCGGGAGTAACAGCCAGTACCGGGTTCCGGCACGGCGGTGCACACTGCGCGGCATGAAGATCGTGCTTGCCGACGCCGCGCCGGAACCCGAGTTCCTGGCCGGCACCGCCATTGTTGTCGCGCTCGTCTGCGTCGCGTTCGTCACCGCGCTCACCGTGCTCATCGTCTGGCTCGTCCGCCGGACGAAGAACCGCCGGTACTAGAGCAGCAGCAGCCCCATGAGCACCGACACGGCGTTCGCCCCGAGACTCGTCACCAGCAGCAGCGCCGGATCGCGGCGGCAGGCCAGCAGCAGGACCGCGGCCTCCACGACCACGACCGCGGCCTCCGCACCCCAGAGCCGCCCGGCGCTCGGACGAGGGGCGAGCAGCCACCACAGCACCGGGTGGGTCAGCAGGTTCACCGCCACGCCGAGCAGCGCCGCCCTCGCCGGCGTGGCGAGCCGCAGCGCCGTCAGCGCCAGCACGTACAGCGGCACCTCGACGGCCAGGGTCAGCAGCAGCGCCGGGATCACCGCATGAAGGTAACGCTGCCGTTCCTGTTCGCGGCCGCCGCCGCCCTGGCCGCCGCGCTCGGCGCGCCCCTCGCAACGACCGTGCTGGGGCTGATCGCGTTCGGGGTGCTGCACAACGTCCTGGAGCTGCGCTACGTCACCGGCCGGTTCGCGCCGGTGCTCAACGGCCGCTTCCTGGCCGTCCTGTTCGCGCTGATCAGCGCGATCGTGCTCTGCCGGATCGCGGCGATGTTCGTCGGCCAGCCCGCCCGCGACGCCGAGATCCTGGTCGGCTACGCGGTCCTGGCCGCCGGCTGTGCGCACGCGTTGCGCGGGTGGCTGCTCGGGGCGGCCGGCACGGTCCTGGCCGTCGCCGCCGCGGTGTCCCTGTCCTGGCCCGGCTACCACTTCGTGGTCCTCGCGCACCTGCACAACGTGGTGCCGCTGTTCTTCCTGTGGGAGTGGGCCGCCGCGCTGCCTCCGGTGACCCGGCGCTGGTTCCGGTCGATCCAGGTCGGCTGGGTGCTCGTGCTGCCGCTCGCCGTCCTGCTCGGCGCGTTCGACGTGTCGGGGGTGTCGGCCTCAACCGTGGCCGCCTTCGCCGGCGACCCCGCGAAGATCATGGCGCTCAGCGCGCCGCCGGCATCCTCCGCCGTGGTCGGTGCGCGGTTCCTGGTGGTGTTCGCGTTCCTGCAGACCATGCACTACTTCGTGTGGGTCTGGTTCCTGCCGCGGCACGCCCCTGCCGCGGCCCGGGCGTTCGAGGCGCGGGTGCCGTGGCTGCGCGGATCCCGGGCCTGGGCCCTCGGGGCCGGCCTGGGTGGCTTCCTCGCCGTGCTGTTCTTCATCGACTACGCGTCGGGCCGGGCGCTGTACAGCGCATTTGCCTCATACCACGCGTACCTGGAGTTTCCCGTGTTGCTGGCGATGCTCCTCGGAGCTGGTGCAGCGCGTTCACAGCTGGTTTTCAGGGAAACCGCAACCGGCGGTCAGCAAACGGCGGCAGTCTCGACGTTGACAGGGGAAATCTGACGAACTTGGAGTGAATCATGACGCGGCTGCTTGTGGTCGACGACGAGCCGGACATCGTCGAGCTGCTGTCCGCGAGCCTGAAGTATCACGGCTACGACGTGGCCAGCGCCACGAGCGGCCGGCAGGCGATGGAGGAGGCGCGGCGCTTCCGCCCCGACATGATCCTGCTCGACGTCATGATGCCCGAGCTCGACGGCTTCGAGGTGCTGCGCAAGCTGCGCGGCGAGGGCACCCGGGTGCCCGTGCTGTTCCTGACCGCCCGCGACGCCACCGAGGACAAGATCAAGGGCCTGACCCTCGGCGGCGACGACTACGTCACCAAGCCGTTCAGCCTCTCGGAGATCCTCGCCCGGATCCAGGCCGTGCTGCGCCGCGTCGCCGACCCGGCCGGCGGCGCCGCGGCCCCGTCGTCCCGGCTGACCTTCGCCGACATCGAGCTCGACGAGGACACCCACGAGGTGTTCAAGACGGGCCAGGAGGTCCAGCTGTCGCCGACGGAGTTCAAGCTGCTGCGGTACTTCATGACCAACCCTGGCCGGGTGCTGTCCAAGGCGCAGATCCTCGACCACGTGTGGCAGTACGACTTCGGCGGCGACGCCGGCGTCGTCGAGTCCTACGTGTCCTACCTGCGCAAGAAGATCGACACGTCCGAGCCGCGCCTGCTGCAGACGCTGCGCGGGGTCGGCTATTCGCTGCGGCTGCCACGGACATGAGGGCCTGGCCGCTGCGGGTCAAGCTCGTGGCCCTGATGCTCCTGCTACTCACCGTCGCGCTCGCCATCACCGGCGGCATCGGTCTCTACAGCACCCGCAACTATCTGGACGACAAGCTGCGCAACCAGCTCACGGAGACAGCGCCACGGGCGGGTGGTGGCTGCACCTCCTCGGGCCAGCCCAAGACGTCGACGGGCCCATACGGCCGCCGCGGCCCGGCGCTGCCCAGCGGCTACTGGGCCGCGTGCATCGCCGCCGACGGCACCATCACCAGGTCGGAGTTCGAGCCGCTGGCCGACCAGGCGGAGCCGAAGCTGCCGACCAACATCAACGACCTGAGCGGTCCCGGTCCCTTCTTCACCGTGCCGTCGACCAAAGCCAACGGCCACGACTGGCGCGTCCTGCTCGCCCGCGGCCCCGATGGATACGTCCTGGTCGCACTGAGCGAGGACGAGATCGACGGCACCGTCCTGCGGCAGCTCTGGGTGACCGTGGGGGTCGGCGGCGGGGTGCTGCTGGTGCTTGCCGTGGTGGCGTACCTGCTGGTGCGCTCCAGCCTGCGCCCCCTCGTGGAGGTCGAGCAGACCGCGGAGGCGATCGCGGCGGGTGACCTGACGCGACGCGTACCGGAGGCGGACCCGCGGACCGAGGTCGGCGGCCTGTCGACGGCCCTGAACACAATGCTCGGCCAGATCGAGACCGCGTTCGAGGAGCGCCGGGCCTCCGAGGAGGCCGCGCTCGCGTCGGAGGAGCGGATGCGGCGGTTCGTCGCCGACGCCAGCCACGAGCTGCGCACCCCACTCACGTCGATCCGCGGCTTCGCCGAACTGCACCGCCAGTCCGGCCGCGCCGACGACAACGTCGGGCGGATCGAGCACCACGCGACCCGCATGGGCCTGCTCGTCGACGACCTGCTGCTGCTCGCCCGGATGGACCAGCAGCGCCCCCTCGACAAGAAGCCGGTCGACCTGCTCGCCCTGGCCACCGACGCGCTCATCGACGCGAGGGTCACCGCGCACGACCACCGGCTGCGCCTACGGACCCAGGCCGGCGAAGACGACGACGTCGAACCGGCAATCGTCCTCGGCGACGAGGCCCGCCTCCGCCAGGTGCTGCAGAACCTGATCACCAACGCCCTCACGCACACCCCGGCGGGCACCGAGATCACCGTTTACGTGGGCACCGAGGGGCGCAACGCGGTGCTCGAGGTCGCCGACAACGGACCGGGCATGACGCAGGAGGACGCCGGCCGGGTGTTCGAGCGCTTCTACCGCACCGACCCGAGCCGGACCCGCGCGCTCGGCGGCTCCGGGCTGGGCCTGTCAATCGTGAATGCCCTGGTCACGGCCCACGGGGGAGAGGTCACCCTGCGCACCGCGCCGGGAGAGGGTGCCGCCTTCCGCGTCACCCTCCCACTCGCCGTCATTCCATGATCCGGAAGACCCTGTGTACCCAGGGGTGTGCAAGGTCTTCCGGATCATGAGAACTGCCTACGGGTGCGTCCAGGTCTGGGCGCCCGTGCCGTTGCAGTCGTAGATCTGCAACTGGGTGCCGTTGGTGGTCGTCGAGGCGGGGATGTCCAGGCACTTGTTGGCCTGGGGGTTGCGGATCGCGTTGTTCGCTTCGATCACCCACTGCTGGGCGCCGGTGCCGTTGCAGGTGTAAAGCTGCACGAGCGTGCCGTTCGTGGTGCCGCTGGCCTTCACGTCGAGGCACTTGCCGGCCAGGCCGGTGAGGGTGCCGTTGGCGTTGACCGTCCACTGCTGGGCGCCGGTGCCGTTGCAGTCGTAGATCTGGACCTTGGTGCCGTCGGCGGTCTGGCTCGCGTTGATGTCGGCGCACTTGCCGAGCGCCGTCAGCGGGCCGGTCCGGGCGCCGGGCGTGCCGATGCCGGAGCCGGTGAAGGTGTAGCTGTCCAGGTCCAGGATCGCCCCGGTGCCGCCGGTGAACACGATGTACAGGTCGTGCGTCCCGTCGTCGGGCTTGGTGACGGGGCCGCTGACCTCGGCGTACGTTTCCCAGCCGCCGGTGTTCGGCACCGTGAGGCGGGCGACCTCGGTGCCGGTGGGTGAGTCGTAGCGGAAGGAGACCGTGCCGCCGCCACCGCCGGAGGAGACCCGGGCCTTGACGCCGGTGATGTTCTTCAGCGAGACCGCGTGGTGCCGGACGCTCTCACCGGACTGGATGTCGCCGAGCCGCTTGCCGCCGTCGGCCGCGGCCGCCGTGATGACCTGCGGGCCGGAGAGCGAGACGTAGTGCTCGGCCTGCCAGTACTTGGGCCACAGCGTGAACTCCGACGAGCCGGTCAGCGGCGCCGAGCCCGGGGCGCCGTTGTCGGTGTAGGTGGCACGCACGACGAAGAACAGCACCGAGTCCGGTCCGGCGTGCACCGGTCCGGTGTTGAAGGTGGCGGAGCAGCCGGTGCCGGCGCCCTCGTCGTGGGCGTGTTCCTGGTGGCCGAGGGCGACCGCGATCACGATCTTCGAGCAGTCGATCGGGCCGTCCTGCGGGTCCGTGGCCGAGGCCGTGACGGTGAAGTTGTCGTTCCAGTCGAACATGCCGCCCGCCGGGACCCCGGAGATCGTGACGGTCGGGCGGTTGTTGCCGACGGTGATCGGGACCAGGGTGGTGCCGGTGTGTCCGGCCGGGTCGCGCACCGTCAGCCGGGCCTGCTTCGCGCCGTTGGTGGTGTACGTGTACGAAGGGTTGGCCGCCGTCGAGTCCGTCGTGCCGTTGTTGTCGAAGTCCCAGGCGTAGGTGATCGTGTCGCCGTCGGGGTCGCTGGAACCCGCGCTGGAGAAGGTCACCGCGAGCGGCGCGAGACCGTTGTCCTTGTTCACGGTGGCCTTGGCGATCGGCGACCGGCCGCCCTGGACGTAGTTGATTTTGTACAGGCCGGCGTCGGCAGCGCCGGAGAAGTAGCCGCTGCCGTATTCCAGCATGTACATCGAGCCGTCGGGGCCGAACTGCCAGTCGATCGGGTGCACGAACGGCGTGCCGGCGTTGACCGGCTCGATGCCGCCCGAGACCGGGTTGCCGGTGGCCGGGTTGCCGTTGTCGAAGTTGACCATCTTCACCCAGTTGCGGCAGTACTCGGAGATGATCCACTTGTTGTCGTAGTACTGCGGCCACTTCACCGACGAGTTGAGGTTGGGGTCGTAGTGGTACACCTCGGTGTGGTTCGGTGATCCACAGCCACCGGGGCTGTCCAACTGCGGCCACTGCACGCTGCCGCCGTGCTGCTCCCAGACCAGCGCCGGCTTGGTCGGCGGGAGCTGCTGCAGGCCGGTGTTACGGGGCGAGTTGTTGACCGGCCCGGTGCTGCCGCCGCACGGGAACCAGCCACGCGGTGCGTTGGCGGCGAAGTCCCAGTCGTTGTAGGCCACGTTCGGGCCGCCGCAGTAGGGCCAGCCGTAGTTGCCCGGCCCGCTCGCCCGGTTGAACTCGTCGAAGGCCGCCGGCCCGCGGTTGGCGACCGTGGCACCGGCGTCGGGGCCGACCTCACCCCAGTAGAGGGTGTTGTTCGCCTTGGTGTCGACCCAGATCCGGTACGGGTTGCGGGTCCCCATGATGTAGATCTCGCCGCGGGTCTGCGCGCTCTGCGCGAAGAGGTTCCCGGACGGGATCGTGTAGGTGCCGTTGCTCTCCGGGTGGATCCGGTTGATCTTTCCGCGCAGGTCGTTGGTGTTGCCCGAGGTGCGCTGGGCGTCGTACTGCGGGTCGCGGTTGGTCCGCTCGTCGATCGGCGCCATGCCGGCCGAGTCGCCGCCGGAGTTGGTGTTGTCGCCGACCGCGAAGTACAGGTTGTTGTTCGTGTCCCAGGTCATCGACCCGGCCGAGTGGCAGCACAGGTTCCGCTCGGTGGGCCACTCGATGATCATGTCCTCGCTGGCGGGGTCGAGGACGTTGGTGGTGGCGTTGAAGGTGAACCGGGAGATCCGGTTGACCAGCGGGGTCACCTTCGGCGAGTAGAAGATGAAGACCCAGCGGTTGGTGGCGAACTGCGGGTGCAGCGTGATGCCGATCAGGCCGTCCTCGAAGCGCGCGTCCAGCTGGAGCGTCAGCGCCACGGTCGTGGACTGGGTCGTGGGGTTGTACAGCCGGACCTGACCGCCACCGGCGGTGGTGCCCCGGTTGATGTACATGACCTTGCCGTCGGGCAGGACTGCCAGCTCGATCGGCTCACCCATGGTGAGCCCGCCGTCGAGCTTGACCTTCTCGAAGTCGCTGGCGGGCGGTGGGGCGGCGGCCGCTGGGGTGGGGGCGGCGGCCTCGACGGTCGCGAACGTCGCGACACTGACGAAACTCGATACGATCAGGGCCAGGGCTGAGGCACCGACGGTCCATCGTCGGCGGTGGGGGTGTGTCACCGGACCTCCTGTGAGCGGGCGGCTCGATGGCCTCCCGCCGACTGGAGGACATCGATGTGCGCCAGACAGTAGCGTCTTTCGTTCAGAAGCAACAGACTTTCTTCTATATCGACAAAAGTTGAGGTTTTGCGTTCACTCTTGCGGGGGGTACGAGCGGCGGGTCGATGCCGGTTGGGTATGGAATGGGGGTGTTCGATGACCGGATCGACCTGTGGGACGTGACCCTGCGCGTCCGCCGCGAGGGCAGTGGCCCGCCGGTGCTGCTGCTGCACGGCCACGCCGGCACGCTGGACGTCTGGGACGAACTCGCCCTGGCGCTCGCCACCGGGCACTCCGTGGTCCGGCCGGACCTGCGCGGTTACGGCGGCTCGGTGCGCACCACCGACGAGGCATGGCCGGCCCTGGAGCACGAGATGGCCCTGGACTGCCTGGCCCTGATGCTCTCGCTCGGCCACGACGCCTTCTCCGTCGTCGGTCAGGACCTCGGCGGGCACGTGGCGGCCCGGCTGGCGGCGGAACACCCGACGAAGATCGACCGCCTGGTCGTCATCGACACCGTCGCGCTGCCGCCGCCGGCCCGCCCGACCCTGGTGCTGTGGTCGGACGGGCCCCCGTTCACCGAGACACTGATCGCCTTCCTGGAGGACGGCCGCGCGGCTCAGGCCCGGTAGAAGACGACCGCGTCGGCGCCGTGCGCCGGCACCGGGTAGGTGTGCACGACCTTCCACGCCTGGTCGAGCACCTTCACCTGGGTCGCGGTGACCAGGATCGCGCCGTCCGCGCGGAAGAAGGCATGCTCGAACGTGCCCAGCTGCGACAGGCGCTTCTTCGCCACCGTGTCGTAGACCAGCGCCGTCTGGTACACGTGGCTGGGGTCGCTGTTGACGAGGCCCAGCGCCACGTAGCGGCCGTCATCGGAGACCGCCTGGACCGAGGTCGGGCAGCCGGCGGTGCGGTCGCACTCCTCCTGGCCGGCGACGGACACCGTGCGCGGCGAGCTGCCGTCCACCTTCGTGACCTTGACGGCGTTCGGCTGGGTCGGATGGACGTAGGCGATCGTGCTGCCGCCCGGCGAGTAGGCCAGGTACTGCGGCTTGTCGTGGAAGGACCGGCTCGCGCCGGTCGTGGCGTCGTACTGGACGCCGCCCGCGATCAGGGCCGTGCCGTCCGGGGTCCAGACGGCGGTGTTGCCACCGTCCCACCTGACGTCGCGGGCGATCGTCCTGCGGGCCCCGCCCTCGCTGACCACGACCAGGTCACCGGGGGCGATCTGATCCCGGTTCGGCGACGTGTTGATCGCCAGGCGGGTCCCGTCCGGTGCGGGCGTCGCGTACATGTCCTTGCTGGTGGCGGTGCCGAAGGTGACCTTCATCGGAGTGCCGTCGACGATGCGCAGGAGCTCGATCGGCCGGCCGGCCTTCAGGGTCAGGAACGACAACCCGCCCGGGATCGAGTCCACAGTGGACGGCGCCGTGACCAGTGGCGCGGACTGCGGGGTGGAGGGTGTCGCGGACGGCGGGGTGACGGTGGCACCCGGCACCACGTCCGGGCGGGTGTCGCCGGACTGGGGCCGCAGCACGGCCGCGCCGGCCGTCAGCGCCACCGCCACCGCGACCGCGGCGGCGGACGTGGCGATCATCCGGCGGGCCCGCAGCCGCCGTGAGGTGCGGTCCACCCGGTTGCGGAGGTCGGCGAGGTCGGTGCCGGTCATCTCGCCGGCCAGGTCGTCGAACTGATCGTGCAGGTTCATCGGAACATCCCCTCCGTCGCCAGGTCCGGCAGCGCCTTGCGCAGCGCCGCCAGACCGCGGGACGTGTGGCTCTTCAGGGTGCCGATCCGGCAGCCCAGCAGCTCGGCGGCGTCCGCCTCGCTGTAGTCCTCGAAGTAGCGCAGCACCAGGGCCGCGCGCTGTCGGGTCGGCAGGGTCAGCAGTGCCTGTCGCAGCGCCAGCCTGCTTGCCGCGTCGCCGGCCTGATCGCGGCCGTCGCGGCGTTCCGGCAGGTCGCCGGGGAGCGACTCCGCGACGCGCTTGCGGCGCCACCGGCTGACCTGCAGGTGGTACATGACCTGCCGGGCGTACGCCTCGGGGTTGCCACCGTCGCGCAGTTTCCGCCAGGCCCGGTGCGTGCGGGCCAGGGCGTCCTGCACCAGGTCCTCGGCGAGGTGCCGGTCACCGGTCAGCAGATACGCCGTGCGCAGCAGCGCCGGGGTCCGGGCCCGGTAGAAGGCCTCGAAGTCCTGCTCGTCCTGTTCCATCGCGGCGGAAACCTACGCGGTGTAGAAGAGCTGGCCGGCGCCGGGCGCCGGGAAGGTGCCGGTCTCGTGCCAGGTGGCGTCGAGGACGTGCAGCCCTTTGGCGTCGGCGACGATCGCGCCGCCCCCGGTGGGGAACCAGACGTGCTGGAGCCCGCTGCGCGTGCCGAGGTCGACGGGCCGGCCGGTCCGGGTGTCCACGACGAGTGTGGTCGAGGTGGTGTGGCCGGGGTCGGTGTTGCTGCGGCCCAGCGCGACGAAGTCGCCGCTGTCGGAGATCGCCTGCACGGCGGACGGGCAGGCGGTGTCGCAGCCGGGCAATGCCGAGATGTCGACGCTGCGCGCCGCGCCGCCGGTGGGTCGCACCTCGATCGACGTCTCCGATCCGGCGTACGCCAGTGCGCCGCCGTTCACGGAGTACACCAGGTAGCTGGCATGGCCGAGCCCGGCCGAAGCATGCGACTTCCCGGAGACCTCGTAACGGACGCCGTCGTGGATGACCGCCGTGCCGTCCGGGGTCCAGGTCGGCGCCACGCCGCCACCCCAGGGGAGGTGGTCCGCGAGGACGTGCCGCCCGCCGCCGACATCGACGACGACCAGGGAGCCGGGCGCGACCTTGCTGGCGTCGGGGGTGCTGATCAGGGCGAGGCGCTGCCCGTCGAACGACGGTCGCGCCAGCATGTCCTCTGGGTACCGGAGGCCGAACGTGACGGCCTTGCCGCCGCGCGCGAGGCTCATCGGCTTGCCGGTGTCGAACGTGAGCACCGACAGCTTCCCGGGAAACGGCGGCGGCGCCTTGTCCTGGGGCGTCCGGCTCGCAGCGGTGCCCGCAGTGGTGCCCGGCACGGCGGCGGGCGGCTGAGCCTGGCAGGCGGCAAGCCCGGCGGCGAAGGTGGCAGCGGCGAGGACGCGGGCGATGCGACGCATGCGCGGTGGTTCCTTCCGTGTGGTGTGTCCCAGTGACCGCTATAAACGCCGCAGCCCGCCGATCGGGTTACACGAATCCGGAAGAATCTTCGCCGGACAGCCAGCTGCCCAGGTCACGTCCACCGCGGACGCGACCTGGGCAGCTGACCCTGTGGGAGTCAAGCCTTGGCGATGGAGTCGCCGTTCACCTTGATGGCGACGGCCTTGAGCGCCTTGCTGGCCGGGCCGTTCGCGACCGACCCGTCCGCGACCTTGAACTTGCTGCCGTGGCACGGGCAGTTGATGGTGCCGCCGGACACGTCTCCCACCACGCAGCCGGCGTGCGTGCACACCGCGGTGAAGCACTTGAACTGGCCGGCGGTCGGCTGGGTCACCACGATCTTCTGGTCTTCGAAGATCTTGCCGCCGCCGACGGGGATGTCGGAGGTTTTCGCGAAGCCGCCACCACCACCGCCACCACCACCGCCTTCACCGGCCGGGGTGCCGCCGCCGGTCGCGCCGGCCGTGCCGGTGTCGCCGCCCGCCAGGGCGGGCGCGGCACCGTCGGAGGAGGTGCCGGTGTCGCCGTAGGCCGCGCAACCCGCGAGGGCCGCGGTCAGCCCGACCGCACCGGCGCCGGTCAGCAGGGATCGTCGAGTCGTGTTGCTCATGGTTCTTCGATTCCCTTTCAGATCTTGACGCCGAATGTGGTGAAGAACCACAGCGCGGAGGTGACGAACAGGCCGGACAACGCGGTGAAGACGAGGCCACCGAACAGCGGCAGCGCCCAGCCGGGCACGCCCTTCTTGGCCAGGATCAGCATCTTCGCGGCGAAGGTGCCGTAGAAGAAGCAGCCGAGCAGCGAGTGCATGAGCACCCGGGTGTCGTAGTCGGCGAAGCCCAGGGCGTAGAGGCAGTGCAGGGCCACCGGGATCGACGCGATGAACGCCAGGCGCCCCGACCAGCGGTGCACCCCGCCGAGCCAGGACGCGTTGCGCAGCGGGATCTTGCCGTACATGACGAGCGCGGTGAACAGCTGCACGATCGCGAGCACGAAGGCGAGCGTGGCGAGCCACACCTTGACCGTCTGCGGGCTGGAGAAGCCCGCGACGTTCACCGCGATGCCGGTCGGCTCGTGCAGCTTGCCGTAGACGCCGAGGCCGCCGGCGACGAAACAGGCGACCAGCACCGGCACGATGAGGGTCGCGGCCGTCTTCGGGTTGGTGGGCTGGATGACCGGAGCGGTCTGGGTCTCATCCGGGGACATGGTGACGGCTCTCCTCTCAGTAACCGGAGCTGGCGTTGGGGTTGCCCGCCTCGATCGGGACCTGCGTCCCGTCGACCGTGGCGGTCCTGCTGTTCACGTCGAAGGGCGGCGCCTCGGAGAACTCGCCGTTCTTGCGCTGGACGCCGACCTGCTTGCCGTCCGGCAGGACGACCCAGCTGGCGTCGAGCTTGCTGCGCAGCGACGCTGCCGAGCGGTACAGGCCCGACGGCGGGGCCGCCGTCTTGACCGTGAAGCCCCACGACTTGGTGCCGGCGGTGACGTTGCCCTTGACCTGGCCGCCGCCGTAGGTGCCCGTCAGGCTCCCCGTGGTGCCCTTGAGGTCGACCTTTCCGTTGGCCATGGTGCCGTTGAGCCACGCCTCGACCTTCTTGCCGTCGCAGACATAGGCGATCGCCTTGCCGTTGTTGACGACGATGGCGAGCGACGCCGCCCCGCCGTCGACCGACCCGGCATAGGTGACCGTGCCCTGCTGGGCGGCGTTGCCGCTGCCGTCGCCGGCGGGCGCGCCGGAGGTGGGGGCGGTGCTCGGCGGAGGGTCCGCCGCCGGTTGCGTGGAGGCCGGGGCGGCCGGTGCCGCGGCGGTGGCGGTCTGGTTCGCCGCCGCGTTGTTCTTCTCGACATCGTTGCTGAGGTCGACGTTGAGCGTGTAAAGGACGCCGGCAACCACAAGTCCGGCGCCGAGTGTGATGAGCGGTGCCTTGAACTTCATCGGTGACTCCCACAGGTGATCGCACCATCAGGTGCTTCGCTGAATATGAGACCGAGGTTGGCGTACGGTGTCTGCGTCCAAAGACGCACAACGCAACTGCTGCAATGTCGCCAAAGTGACCAGCTGACCAGTCCAGGAATGGTGCGTTCGATGCCTCGTGTCCTCGTGTGGGCGACCCACCTCGCGCTGCCCCTCGCCGGGCTGTGGCTGCTGCTGACCCGGCCCGGTGCCGATCTGATCTGGCAGCACCACGACACGCACTTCTGGCTGGTCCTGACCGTCGCCGTGGTCAACATCGCGGTCGGGTCCGCGATGAGCGTCGCCGCGCACCGGCGCCAGGACGGGCGGCTGTTCCTCGTCTCGCTGGTGTTCCTGGCCGGCGCTGGTTTCCTCTTCGCACACGCGCTCGCCACGCCGAAGGTCCTCATCGCGCACCCCAACGCCGGCTTCGACATGGCGATGGCGGTCGGCCTGATCATCGGTTCGGTGCTCGCGCTGGTGTCGTCATTGCGACTGCCGGCCGGGATCACGCGGTGGCAGCTCGCCCTGCGACCCCTCCTGGCGCTGGTGTTGTTCGCCTGGGTCGTCCTGTCGGTGCTGGACCTGCCGCCGCTCAACCGGCAGACCCAGGTGCGCGACGTCGAGGGCCCGATGGTCTTCGCCTCCTACGCGGCGGTCGCGCTGTACCTGGTCGCCGCGGTGCGCTTCTATCTGCGGTACCGGCGCGCTCCCGGCGTGGTCCTGATGTCCGTGGTGACCGCGTTCGTGCTGCTCGCCGAGGCGATGCTGGCGGTGACCCTGGCCGACAAGTGGCGGCTGTCGTGGTGGGAGTGGCACCTGATCCTGACCGCCGCGTTCCTCTTCGTCGGGTACTCCGCCTACGTGCAGTACCGGCGCGAGGGCAGTGCGGCCGGCCTCTTCGACGGCATCGCGGTCGCCGAGACCACCCGGCGGATCCGGGCGCAGTACGAGACGGCGCTCGAGGAGCTCGTCACCGCGCTGCAGGAGTCGGAGGCGGGGGGCCGGCCGGAGCGGCTCGCGGCGCGGATGGCGGAGCGCTTCGGCCTTACCGAGAAGCAGGCGGAGGTCCTCGACCGGGCCGCCGCCGCGCTGCTCGCCGAGCGGGACCTGTCCGGCCGGCTCGGCGCCCTGGTCACCGTCGGCGAGCAGGCCCGCGTCGGCGCGGGCGAGGAGGAGTTCCTGCGCTCGGCGGTCGAGGCGGTCCGGCCGTCGTTCGGTGACGTCGAGATCGGGCTGGTCTCCGGCGGCGTTGTCGGCGTGACCGGGTCCGACGTGCTGCCGCTCACGGTGAAGGGCAAGGCCGCCGGCGGCGTGCGGATTCCCGCCACCGGCCGGCCCGAGTTGCGCGCGACCCTCGCCAACCAGCTGTCGATCGGCCTGGAGAACTCGCGGCTCTACGGCGAGCTGTCCACGCTCTTCCGCCAGTACATGTCACCGGACGTCGCGGCCGCCCTGCTCGCCGACCCCGACCAGGCGGCGCTCGGCGGGCAGCTGGTCGACGTGACGGCCCTCTTCGCCGACCTGCGCGGCTTCACGACCTTCTCCGAGGCGGTCGAGCCGGGCGAGATCGTCGAGATGCTCAACCGCTATCACGGGGTGGCGGTGCCCTGCATCCTCGACAACGGCGGCACGATCGTGCAGTTCGTCGGCGACGCGCTGCTGGCGCTGTTCAACGCGCCCGCCCGGCAGGACGACCACGAGACGCGGGCGGTCCGGGCCGCCCTGGAGATGCAGGACGCGGTCCGCGTGATCTCGGCCGGGCACCCCGGCTGGCCGCGCTTCCGGGTCGGCGCCAACACCGGCCCGGCGCTGGTCGGCAACATCGGCAGCGAGCTGCTGCGCGGCTTCAACGCGATGGGCGACGCCGTCAACGTCGCGGCGCGGCTGCAGACGATCGCCGAGCCGGGCCAGGTCGTCATCGGCGGTGCCACCTTCGACGCGCTCCGCGACGTGGTCGCGACCCCCCTCGGCGACCTCGAAGTGAAAGGTCGCCGACAGACAGTCCGGGCATATGTGGTGGAGACTTTGTCGTCGTGACCGAGTTCTACGAGCTTTTGAACGCCGACGAGCAGGCCGCCATGGAGGCGGCCGGGCACCGTCGGCAGTGGAAGCGCGGCGCGGTCATCTACCGCGAGGCGAGCCGCTCCGAGTCGGTGATCATCCTCAAGGTCGGCCGGGTCAAGGTCTCCTCCGACACCGCCTCCGGCACCGAGGTGGTCCTGGCGGTGCGCGGGCCCGGCGCACTGCTCGGCGAGTTCTCCGCCGTCGACGGCGGCCCGATGTCGGCGACCGTCACCGCGCTGGAGCCGGTGACCGCGCTCGCCGTGCCGACGCCGGAGTTCGAGCGGTACCTGCTGGGCCACGCCCGCGTCTCGATGCTGCTCATGCGGGAGGTGATCCGCCGGGTCCGGGACGCGGACCGCAAGCGAATCGAGTTCGGCGCCTACGACACCACCGGACGGGTCGCGGCGCGGCTCGTTGAGCTCGCGGAGCGCTTCGGCGAGCAGACGGAGGAAGGGTTGCGGATCAGCCTGCCGCTGTCGCAGGACGAGCTCGCGGGCTGGACCGGATCGTCCCGGGAGGCCGTCACCAAGGCATTGCGCACGCTGCGTGAAGAGGGCTGGATCCAGACCGGTCGACTGCACGTGATCGTCCATGACCTCGCTGCATTGAGAGACCGCGCTCAATAGCTGGGTTCACCCTTGCTTCGACCCTTCCATATATGCGCATACCCCATTGTTGATCTTTACGGGTAACTGGGACCCCCTAGTCTCTCGCGACAGGTGCATCGAGGCATCGACATCATGCCTGGGTGCTTTCGCCCCACCAGGGAGGTACCTGTGCGTAAGTTGACCGTGGGACTTTTGAGTCTCACGCTTGCGTCGGGTATGGGGGTGTTCGTCGGTGGTGGTGCCGCATTCGCGGTGCCGGCAGCCGGGGGACCGTCCGTAGCCGACGCCGCGTCACCCTCCGACGAGCTGCCTAACCCGTTGGAGGACAAGCGACGCGAATCCCGTGAGGTCGCGATTTCGCAGATCCTGAGCGGCCAGGCGACGCCGGAGAAGCGTGGATCCAGCACGGTCGTCAAGATCGGCCAGAAGGGCCAGACCGGTAAGGGTGGCGACACCAAGACCAAGAAGGCCCGCGTCGACCAGTACGTCGAGCTGAGCCGAGAGAAGACCGACAAGATCTTTGTCGTGCTCGCCGAGTTCGGCAACACGCGGCACCCGAGCTACCCGGACCAGGACACGCATGCCGCCACTCCGGGTCCCACGACGTTCGACGGGCCGCTGCACAACGCGATCCCCGCCCCGGACCGGTCGGTCGACAACTCGACCGTCTGGGAGCAGGACTTCAGCCAGCAGTACTTCTACAACAAGTACTTCGCCACCGGCAGCGGTGCGGAGTCACTGAAGACGTACTACGAGAAGCAGTCCTCGGGTCGCTACAGCGTCGAGGGTCTGGTCACCGACTGGGTCAAGGTCCCGTACAACGAGGCCCGGTACGGTCGCAGCAACGGCTTCCCGTGCGCCAGCAACGTCTGCAGCAACACCTGGTACCTGATCCAGGACGCGATCAACGCGTGGGTGGCCGGCCAGCAGGCGCAGGGCAAGACCGACGCGCAGATCAAGGCCGCGCTGGCCTCCTACGACCAGTGGGACCGGTTCGACTACGACGGCGACGGCGACTTCAACGAGCCCGACGGCTACATCGACCACTTCCAGATCGTCCACTCCGGTGGCGACCAGGCCGATGGCGACCCGTACCAGGGTGAGGACGCGATCTGGAGCCACCGCTGGGCGGCGTTCCAGAACTTCACCAGCGGCCCCTCGTTCAACCAGATGGGCGGCACGCAGATCGGCACCACCGGTCTGTGGGTGCGTGACTACACGATCCAGCCCGAGAACGGCGGCCTGAGCGTGTTCGCGCACGAGTACGGCCACGACCTCGGTCTGCCGGACCACTACGACACCTCGGGCGCCGGCGGCAACGCCGAGAACCCGGTCAACTGGTGGACCATCATGGCGCAGAGCCGGGTCAGCAAGCCGGGCGACCAGAACATCGCCGACCGGGCCGCCGACCTCGGCGCCTGGGACAAGCTGCAGCTCGGCTGGCTCGACTACGAGATCGTCGTGGCGGGGCAGGACAAGACGCTGGAGCTCGGGCCGCACGAGTACAACAGCAACAAGGCCCAGGCCGTCGTCGTGGTCCTGCCGAAGAAGCAGATCGTGACCCAGCTCCCGGCCCCGCCGGAGGGCACCAAGTCATGGTGGAGCGGCGCCGGTGACGACCTCAACAACTCGCTGGCCCGCACCGTTGCGATCCCCGCGGGCACGACGACGCTGAGCTTCAAGGCGGCGTGGGACATCGAGGACTGCGGCCCCGACGCGTGTGACTACGCCTACGTCGAGGTGGATGACGGCACCGGCTTCAAGTCGATCCCGGGCTCGATCACCAACGCGGCCGAGGGCAACGGCATCGACGGGACCAGCGCGGGCTTCGTGCCGGCGACGTTCGACCTGTCCGCCTACGCGGGCAAGACGGTCGGCCTGCGGTTCCACTACTTCACCGATGGTGCCGCCGGCGGCCAGGGCTTCTTCGCCGACGACATCAAGGTGACCAACGGCGCGACCACCGTCTTCGCCGACGGTGCCGAGGCCGGCGCCAACGGCTGGACCGCGGTCGGCTTCACCGCCGTGGGCAGCACGCTGACCACCGCGTACGACAACTTCTACATCGCCTCGAACCGCCAGTACGTGTCCTGGGACCAGTACCTCAAGACCGGGCCGTACAACTTCGGCTTCCCCGCGAAGCCCGACCTGGTGGAGCACTTCCCGTACGAGCAGGGCCTCCTGGTGACCTACTGGGACACGTCCTACTCGGACAACAACACCAGCCAGCACCACGGCGGTGGCCTGATCCTGCCGGTCGACGCGCACCCTGACCTGATCTACAAGCTGGACGGCACCCCGTGGCGTCCGCGCATCCAGGGCTACGACGCGACGTTCGGCACGACCAAGGCCAGCTCGTTCACCCTGCACTACGGCCCGAACGCCACCCCGAGCTACATCCGGGGCCAGGACGGTGTCGCGACGTTCGACGACAGCAAGAGCTACTACCGCGAGGACCCGGCCACCAGCACGTACTACGGTGTGAAGGTCCCCAACAACGGAGTGAAGATCAAGGTTGTGTCGACCAGCGGCACCACCGTGAAGGTCAAGATCTCCGGCTGAGCGGATAGTCGCTAGTTGGAACCAGGTACGGCGGGAGGAGGTCCAAGTGCCATGAAACGCACACTGGGCCTCCTCTTCGCCGTATCCCTGGTGCTGGGTGGATGCGCCGCCAAGTCCACCGACCAGGCCGCCGCTCCATCGCCGTCCCTGTCGCCCACGCCGGTGCCGTCGCCCTCGGGGTCGAAGGCCGCGCCCAGCCCCGGCGCCTCGGTGCTCACCACCCTGCCGTCCGGGGTGCCGAAGACCACCGCGCCGCACGAGCCGACCGACGACTTCTCCGTGCTCACCACCACCGGCCAGATCCGCCTCGAGGGCGCCTGCGTCGAGCTGGTCACGGACAAGGTCGTGTGGCTGCTGATCGGCCCGCCCGCCGCCGGGCTCCGCGCCGGTCAGAAGGTCAAGGTCACCGGCCTGCCCGACCCCGGCTTCGAGTCGCAGTGCACCGGCAGCCCGTTCAAGGTCACCACGGTCACCCCGGCCTAGTGACCCGTCCTGCGGCGGCACGGCGAACCGTTGAGGTATGAGCGGTTCTGTATCCCAGTCGGTGCTCCACGCCGGACAGCGCGCGCCCGACTTCGAGTTGCCCGACGCGCCGGACCACCGGACCGGCACGACCCAGTTCCGTGGCCGCCCAACGGTGCTCGCGTTCTATCCGGCCGACTGGAGCCCGGTCTGCGGCGACCAGATGACGCTGTATCAGGCGGTCATGCCGGAGTTCGAGCGCTACAACGCCGGAGTCCTGGGCATCTCCGTGGACAACGTCTGGTCGCACCGGGCCTTCGCCGAGGACCGGGGGATCACGTTTCCGCTGCTGGCGGACTTCGAGCCCAAGGGCGAGGTGGCCCGCCAGTACGGCGTCTACGACGAGCAGAGCGGGGTCTGCCAGCGGGCCCTCTTCGTGCTCGACGGCGAGGGCATGGTGGCCTGGAGCCAGGTCGCGCCCTCCGGGATCAACCCGGGCGCCGAAGGGATCCTCAACGCCCTCGACGGGCTGACCGGGATCGACAGCGGACGGCGGCCGGTGTTGTGACCACGACTCCGTTCCAGGTGACCGTGGCCCGGCTGGTGGTGCCGGTCGGGCCCGACGATCACACCCTGTCCGACGGGCCGGTGTCGCTGGTCGAGTACGGCGACTACCAGTGCCCCTACTGCGGCATGGCCCACACGATCGTGCAGGACCTGCTGCGGCTGCGGCACGAGACGGTCCGGTACACCTACCGGCACTTCCCGCTCACCAACGTGCACCCCTACGCCGACCTGGCCGCGGAGGTCGCCGAGGCGGCGGCGGCCCGGGGGAAGTTCTGGCCGGTGCACAACTGGCTCTTCGAGCACCAACGCAGCATCAACCCGCGCCAGCTGATGGTCGGGGTCGAGCGCCTGGGCCTGCCGTCGGAGGAGATCGCCGGCGAGGTCGGCGCGCACGTGCTGCTCGACCGGGTGCGCCGCGACTTCGTCGGTGGGGTCCGCAGCGGGGTCAACGGCACGCCGACGTTCTTCATCAACGGGGTCCGCCACGACGGCGGCTACGCCCTCGAGGAGCTCCTCGAAGCCGTCGACGAGGCGGCCGAAGCGACGGCCTGACCTTCGCAGCGCGGGGGCCGACTCTCATTACGCGCCGTATGGGAGCCGGCCCTCTCGCGTGTCCGCCGCCGGTTACCCAGCGCAATATCGACGGCTGACTTCTGTACCGCAATCATCAGCGGATAATGCGCAACAATGCCTCGGCCGTACGGATCCGAATGTTACCCAGGGTGCCAGGCGATGACGGTTTGGACCCGAATTAGGTCTGATCACGCTCGGTAGCCTCTGCAGGCTGAGCCAGCCGTCAATATCATTTACGGGATGGCTGTTGTTTCAAATTCTCATTACATAAGTTGCGTGGCCCCGCCCCGCCGTGCATGCTTTCGCGTTGGGTCCGCGAGATCTTTCGGGACCAAACTGAGCTGAAGACGGAAGTGTGGTGACAGTGCGCGCCAGGCTGGGGTTCGTGGCGCCATTCACCCTGCCCTCTTCGAGGAGTGCGGGCGGATGCTGCTTGCCGATGACTTCTTCCTGATCGCGCACGACGACCGGGACGGCCGATCCCGCCTGTCGCAACGGGCGGTCGAGCTCGGTCTCGCGGGCGCGATGCTCGGCGAGCTGGTCCTCGAGCAGCGGATCGTCTGCGAGGGCGACCGGCTCCGGATCATCAGCCGGGAGCCCCCCTCGGACCCATTGGCGCACACCAACCTCGCCACCATGATCGCTGAGACGCAGCACCGCGAGATCCGCACGTGGCTGCTCTTCCTCGGCCAGACCGCCGTCGACGCGGTCGGCCAGCGGCTCGCCCGCGTCGGGCTGGTCGAGCAGACCCAGGTGCGGCGCCTGCTGCGCAGCTCGACCCGCTGGGTGGCCACCGACATCAACCTTCCCGCCGGGCGGGTGGTGCGGCTGCGCCGCCTGCTCACCGGCCACGAGCCGATGCGGGTCGCCGACACCACCCTGGCCGGTCTCGCCGACGCGACCGGGCTGTCCGGTCACGTCCTGTGGGACACCGATCAGAGCAGCGTCAGAAGACTTCAACAGGCGGTCAGCGCACTGCCGCCACCGCTGCGCGACCTGATCCGTCAGGTCGAGTCAGCGGTCGGCGACGCGGTCCTGTCGCAGCGCGGTTAGCGGACTTTCCTCTCCCCCTTCCCCCCTCAAAACCCCTGGAGGACCGATGTCCGCAACGTCGCCTGCGCGACCGAGCGTGGTATCCCAGGCACTGGCCCGAGACCGTCTCGGCGTGCCGTCCGTCATCATGTTCGCCCTCACGGCGGCCGCCCCCCTCATGGTGGTCGGCGCCCTCGTCTCCTCGGCGTGGGGGTGGGTCGGCGTCACCGGCTTCCCCCTCGCCTTCGTGATCATCGCGGTCGTCCTGGCGCTGTTCAGCTTCGGCTACGTCGCCATGTCCCGGCACATCACCAACGCCGGCGCGTTCTACAGCTACATCTCCCAGGGTCTCGGCCGCCCGCTCGGCGTCGGTGGCTCGCTGGTCGCGCTGCTCGCCTACAACCTGCTGCAGATCGGCCTCTACGGCGCGTTCGGCTTCTTCGCCTCGGTCATCCTGGCGGACAAGGCGGACCTGACCGTCGACTGGTGGATCCTGGCCCTCGCGCTGTGGCTCGTCGTCGCGGTCCTCGGCCTGCTGCGCGTCGACGTCAACAGCAAGGTCCTCATGGTCCTGCTCGGCGCCGAGCTCATCGCGGTGACGATCTTCGACTTCATCTTCCTCAGCAACCCCGCCGAGGGAGGCGTCAGCCTCGAGCCGTGGACCTGGGGCTCGCTGAAGGACGCGGCCGGCCCGGCCTTCGCCGTCGCCGTCACCGCGTTCGTCGGCTTCGAGGCCGCGCCGGTCTTCGCCGAGGAGGCGCGCAGCAAGAACCGGACCGTCGCCCTCGCGACGTTCCTCGGCCTCGCCGTGATGGTCGTGTCCTACGCCGTCACCAGCTGGGCCGCCGCCGTCAGCATCGGCGTGGACGCCACCGTCCCGATGGCGCAGACCCCGGAGATCGCTCAGGCCGGTGGGCCGTTCTTCCCGACCCTCGCCGAGAAGGGCGGTGCCTGGGCCGCCGACCTCGGCCTCGTCCTGCTCACCACCAGCATCGCCGCCGCGGCCCTGAGCTACCACAACACGACCGCGCGCTACGCGTTCGCGCTCGGCCGTGAGCGGGTCCTCCCGGCGTTCTTCGGCCGCACCCGGGCCCGCTCGGGCGCCCCGGCGGCGGGCTCGGTCTTCCAGACCCTGATCGCGCTCGTCGTGCTCGTGCTCTTCGCGGTCCAGGGCTGGGACCCGATGCTCAACCTGTTCTTCTGGCTGGGCACCTCCGGCGGCGTCGGCGTGCTGTTCCTGGTCTTCGCGACCTCGCTGTCGGTGATCTTCTACTTCCTGAAGGACGCCCGCGGCGAAGGCGCCTGGGCCCGGCTCATCGCGCCGATCCTGTCGACGGTGGCGCTCGGCTACATCATCTGGCTCGTCGTCGACAACTTCGGCGGCCTGCTCGGCTTCCAGCCCGGCACCGAGAACGCCGCGGTCTGGGCGTTCCCGGCGGCCTACGGCGCGGTCGCGGTCATCGGCATCGTCTGGGCCCTGATCCTGCGGGTCACCAACCGCCAGGACTACGACTCGATCGGTCTCGGCGCCCGCGCCAACACCGCCCGGTCCGACGCCCCGGACTACGCCTCGCAGCAGTCGTAGGCACGGCGCTTCCGCACCACGACGAAAGAGCCGGGGCGAATGCCCCGGCTCTTTCTGTTCAGCTGCACCAATTACCCGTAGGTGAGGGCCGGCGTGGGCTCGACTCGGTCGGCCGCGCGACGCAGCGTGCGAGCCGTGAAGTTGCGCATCTTGCCCATGGTCACCGACTCGCGGCGACGGTCGTCGATCACGGGGGCGTTGGGCATGGCCGAGTTCGCCTCCAGGCGGACGGCCTCCAGCGACATGATCAGGGCGATCGGGGTCATGACTTCTCCTTGGCAGTGTTGGGTCCGGTGGTCGACCTGACCACCAGGGATACGGGCAGCGTCAGGCGACGCAGCGCCGGGTCTTCGGGCGGGTCGAGCAGCAGCTCGCCCGCGAGCCGCCCGCGCTCGACGCTGGGCTGGCGGATTGTGGTGAGCCCGGCGGCGTCCGCCTCCGGGATGTCGTCGAAGCCGGTGACCGAGACGTCCCGGCCGGCCTGCAGGCCCCGGACCCGCAGCGCGTCGAGCACGCCGAGGGCCAGGACGTCGGAGGTGCAGAGGATCGCGGTCGCCCGGTCGAGCCGGTCGAGCGCGTGGGCCGCCGCCTCGGCGCCCTCCTCGCGCTGGTTGCCCGCCGCGTTGATCAGCACGACCCGCTCCCACGGCACGCCCGCGGCCAGGAACGCGTCGCGGAAGCCGCGAACCCGCTCACCGGTCACGTAGTAGCGCAGGTCGTCCGGGTCGGCGTGGACCTGTCCGGTCCTGCCCCCGGACACACCGTCGTCGACGATCCAGTGCGCCACCACCGCGATGTCGCGGTGGCCGAGGTTGACGATGTGCTCGCCCAGCCGCCGGGCCGCCGCGCGCTCGTCGATGCCGACGTAGCTCGCCTCCGGTCCGAACGCCTGCGGGTCCTCGCCGATCACGACCGGCACGCCGCGGGAGCGGACGAGCTCCAGCGCCGAGTGCCAGTCGGGCACGCAGTAGAGGCAGAAGGCGTCGACGGCGGCGTTGCTGATGACCCGCCGGCCGGCCGCCTCGTCCTTGGGCAGGTTGAGCAGCAGCAGGGAGGTCTCCCGGGCCGAGGCCGCCTCCGCGAGTCCGCGCAGGTAGGCCACCGCATAAGGGTCGGTGAACGCCATCGACAGGTCGTCGGTCAGCAGCACACCGATCGCGTTGACCTTGCCGCTGCGCAGCGAGCGTGCCGTCGGGTTGGGACCCGAGTAGCCCAGCCGCTGCGCCGCCGAGAGGATCCTGGCGCGCAGCTCGGGGGAGAGCTGATCCGGCCGGCTGTAGGCGTTGGACACCGTGCTGCGTGACACGCCGAGCTCGTCGGCGATGGTCTGCAACGTCGCCTTCATGATTCAGGCCCTCCCTTCTCTGCATCGATCCAGAACCTTCTGTATCGATACAGTACGTCGGGAGGGACTCATCCGCCAGCCATTTGTCGGGTCCTGGCATGTGTGCCCTGACACGTGCCCTGACCTGGCTATTTAATCCTCACGCAATCGCGCGCCACCACGGTTCAACTGCCGGCAACGCGTCGATGTTGATTCGGTCACCTGGCCGGGGGATCGCCAGGGTGATGTCCCGCGCGGCGGCCTCGTCCAGCAGCCGCTCCACCGGCTCCGACCACGCGTGCACCGCCAGGTTGAACGTGCACCAGTGCAACGGGATCAGGACCCCGGCCCGCACGTCGAGGTGCGCGCTCGCCCCGTCCTCGGGCTTCATGTGGATGTCCGGCCAGGCGTCACCATAGGCACCGACCTGGATGAGCGACACGTCGAACGGCCCGTGCTGCTCGCCGATCTCCTTGTAGCCGCCCCAGTAGCCGGAGTCGCCCGTGTAGAACAGGCTGCGCCGCTCGCCCTTGACCGCCCAGGACGCCCACAGGGTGCCGTCCCGGGTGAACCGGCGGCCGGAGAAGTGCCGCGCCGCCGTGGCGGTCAGCGTGACGTGCCGGACGTCCACCGACTCGTCCCAGTCCAGCTCGATGATCCGGTCCAGCGGCACGCCCCAGCGCTCCAGGTGCGCCCCGACGCCGAGCGGCACGAGGAACGGCGCCTGCTGGGTCCTGGCGAGCGCCTTGATCGAGGCCAGGTCCAGGTGGTCGTAGTGGTCGTGCGAGATCACGATCGCGTCGATCCTCGGCAGCTCCTCGAGGCCCAGCGGCATCGGGTGCAGGCGCTTCGGCCCGACGAACGACGTCGGGGAGCAGCGGTCGCTCCACACCGGGTCGAACAGCACCCGCACGCCCTCGACCTCCGCGAGCGCCGTCGAGTGCCCCAGCCACGTGACATGCAGGTCGCCGTCCTGCTTCGCGGGGAACGCCGGCTTCACCACCGGAATCACCCCCTTCGGCCGCCGCGGCTGCTGCCCGAAGATCAGCTCCTTGAAGGCCGCGCCCATCGCGCCGTCCGGCAGGATCTCCCGCGGCACCGGATTGACGAACTTGCCCTCCCCGTATTGCGGGGAACGCCGCATCCGCTCCGCCCGCGCACCCGAGGCCACGGCGCCCAGCTGCGCCGGAAGGTCACGCAGCGCCCACGCCACCCCACCCGCCGCAGCCGCGATCGCCGCCAGGGTCAGGACCCGTGTCGTCTTGCCCATGCTCCGTCGACCTCCAGTTCACCAGCTTGTCGTGAGCTTCAGCACCAAGCTTTCCATCGGCACCACATCCACGGTTGCACGGATTTTCCGCTGTTCCGGCCGTCACTGCCCGTCACATGGCCTCTCATCAGCGCAAATGCTTCCGAGGGTGGGAGAGCGCCCCGCCGGCGCCGTGAGCGAACAGACAGAACCGGCAGGTCGTGCCGTCTTTCCGGCTCTGTTGCCAAGCATCGAGGTATGGAAGGCTGCCCGCAAACTTCCCCCTTTCACGCGTCGGTCACTTTCTCCCGGAGGCCCGTCGTGACCTGGTTCATCAACCAGTCACTGCTGTTCATCGTCATCGCGTTCCTACTCGGCCTGCTCGTCGGCTACCTCTGGTGGGGCCGTCAGGTGCGCCGGATTCGCACTCAGGAAACCACCACCACTCCCGCGACCCCCCAACCACTCGTCGCCGCCGTCCCGGCCGAGCCGATCGCCGAGCCCGAGCCGATCGCCGAGCCCGAGCCGGTTGCCGAGCCGGAGCCCGTTGCCGAGGCCGAGCCCGTTGCCGAGGCCGAGCCGGAGCCCGAGACCGTCACGGCCTCCGCGGCCGAGTCGTTGCCGGCCGAGCCCGCGACGAGTGACCCGCTGGTCGAGGACCCGGCGCCCGTCGCGGTCGCGGAGGCCGAGCCGGTCGCCGAGGCCGCCCCTGCCGTCGAAACCGAACCTACTCCCGAACCCGAGCCCGTCGCCGCGGCCGAGCCGACCGCTGTGGACAACTCGGTCGTTGTGGATGACGAGCTGGTTGCGGACGTCGAGTCCGCGTTCGCGGCGGCCCCGGTCGTCGAGGACGCGCCCAAGGCAGAGGATGACCTCGCCAGGATCGAGGGCATCGGCCCGAAGATCGCGGCGGCGCTGAAGGCGGCCGGAATCACCACGTTCGCCGCGCTTGCCGACGCCGAGCGGTCCACGCTGGAGGACGCGCTCGCCAACGCCAACCTGCGGTTCGCCCCGAGCATCGGCTCGTGGGGCCGGCAGGCCCGGCTGCTCGCCGACGGCAAGGAAGACGAGTTCAAGGCGCTGACCGACTACCTGATCGCCGGCCGCGAGCCCACCGCGAAGAAGCCGGCCGCGCCCGTGGCGGAGCCGGTTGCCGAGACCGAGCCGGTGGTCGAGCCGGTCGCGGCGCCTGAGCCCGAGCCGGTGGCCGAGGCCGAGCCGGTCGCCGAGGCCGAGCCGGTCGCCGAGGCCGAGCCCGAGCCGGTTGTCGAGCCCGAGGTCGAGCCCGAGCCGGTCGTCACCGCAGAGCCGGAGCCGGTTGTCGAGCCCGAGCCCGAGCCGGTTGCCGTCCCCGAGCCAGTCGCCGTCGCCGCGGCGCCGGCAGAAGCCGAGCCGGTCGTCGCGGCGGTGGCCGTGGACGACGGCCCGCCGGACAACCTGCAGCGGATCGAAGGAATCGGCCCGAAGATGTCGGCCGCGCTCCTCGCCGCCGGTATCCGCACCTACGTGAAGCTCGCCGACTCCGACGTCGACACGCTGCGCACCGCGATCGAGAACGCCGGCCTGCACTTCGCGCCCAGCATCGTCACGTGGGCCCGGCAGGCGCGGTTGCTCGCTGACGGCAAGGAAGAGGAGTTCAAGGAGCTGACCGACTGGCTGATCGCCGGTCGCGAGCCCACGGCGAAGCCCGCCGCCGGCGGCGACGCCTGATGGCGGGCACCACGACGACCCGCACCGTCCGGCACGAACTGCGCAAGGTCAGCCCGTGGGTGCCGATCGTGGTCGGCGTCGTCGGGCTGGCCGCGCTGGTCGGCGGGATGGAGGTGCCGTTCCGGCACCACATCGAGGCGGTCCTGACGGATCACACGAAGGTCGCGCTGAGCAACGCCGGGATCGACGCCGACGTGTCGTTCACCGGGCGGGACGGCACGGTCCACGTCGACTCGGCGGACGAGCAGCAGAAGGCCGAGGACGTCGCCCGCGCCGTGGACGGCGTGCGGGTCGTCACGGTGATCGCGCCGCCGAAGGTCGAGGTGCCGCCGTCGCCGATCGCGGTGAAGCTGCTCGTCGACGCCGGCAAGGTCACGCTGACCGGCACGGTGTCCGACGCCGCGGCCAAGTCCGCGCTCAGTGACGCGGCGAAGGCGGCGTTCGGCGCCGACAACGTCCTCGACGAGGTGACCGTCGACGCCAAGCGCACCAGCGAAGGGGTCAAGGTCGCCGCGCTGGCGCCGGTGCTCGCCGCGCTCGGCAAGGAGACCAAGGCCGGCGTCGTCGACCTGCAGGGCGGCACCGTGACGCTGACCGGCACGGTCGTGTCGCAGCAGGTCAAGGACCAGGCGGAGGCGGCGGCCCGGGCGGTCACCGGCACCGTGCGCAACGACCTCGCGGTCGGCGAGGCGAAGGCCGAGCAGGTGCAGACGCAGCTGGTGGCGCTGCCGACGGTGGAGTTCGAGAACAACAGCGCCACGCTGACCCCGCAGGGCCAGGCGGTCGTGGCGAACGTCGCGTCGATCCTCAAGGCCAACCCCAGCATCCGGATCAGCATCGAGGGGCACACCGACAGCACGGGCACCGAGGCGCGCAACCAGACGCTGAGCGAGGCCCGGGCCAAGACGGTCCTCGACACGCTGGTCGCGCAGGGCATCGCGGCGGAGCGGATGAGCTCCAAGGGCTTCGGCGAGTCCCGCCCGAAGGTCCCCGACACCAGCGACGCGGCCAAGGCGATCAACCGCCGCGTCGAGTTCATCGTCCAGCAGTAACAGCACGACAGCACGACAGCAGAAAGGGCGCGGGGAGATCCCCGCGCCCTTTCGCGTCAGACAAACCCTAGTGGTGCACGGGGTACAGCGGCTCCCGCACCGTCACGCTGCTGTCCGCCCGCAGCGACTTCGCCTGCAGCGACGCCGCGGTCGGGTCGGGCTGCGGCAGCGCGTCACAGGTGGCGTCGGGCTTGTCGCCGGCCTTGCGCTTCGGCAGCTTGCCGGTCGCGAGGTAGTCGGCGATCGCGTTGTCCACGCACTCGTTGCCGTTGAGCGAGTTGGCGTGCGTGGTCTGGCCGACCTCCGCGAGGAGGGCGCCGTGCGGGAAGCGGCGACGGGCCTCGAGGCTGCCCTCGAACGGCGTGGCCGCGTCCAGCGTCGTGCCGACGAACAGCACGCTCTGGACCTTCGAGCCGTCGACCTTGACCGGCTTGGACACCTTGCCGGGCCAGAAGAGGCACGGCGCGTTGTACCAGGCGTTGTCCCAGGTCATGAACGGCGCCTTCAGGAACGTGCGCCAGTTGTCGCGCTCCCAGGTGCTCCAGCTCTGCGGCCACTGGGTGTCGGTGCACTGCACCGCGTTGTAGACCGCGAAGCCGTTGTCGTCGCCGGGGCCGACGTAGTTCTCGTACGCCGCGACGATCAGGTCGGTGTTCTTGTCGTTGGCCCAGCCGGCGAACGCCTCGGCCAGCTCCAGCCACGTCGACTGGTAGTAGCCGGCGTAGAGGAAGATGTCGGCGAACTCGTCCGGCCCGACGACGCCCCCGGCCGGGGCGCTGCGCAGCTTGTTCTGCTCCGCGTACCAGCGCAGCTCCACCTGCTGGGCGGTCGTGCCCAGGTGGTAGACGCTGTCGTACTTGGCGAGCCAGCCGAACCAGATCTTCTCGTTGCGCTCGAAGTTGACGTCCTGGTCGAGGTTGGCCTGGTACCAGACCTTCCGCACGTCGACGTTGCCGTCCAGCACCATGCGGCGCACGCGGGAAGGGTGCAGCGTGCCGTAGACCTGGCCGAGGTACGTGCCGTAGGAGAAGCCGTAGAAGTTGATCTGGCTGGCACCGAGCGACTTGCGGATCGACTCCATGTCGTTGACGGAGTCGACCGTGGTCATGTGGTCCAGCAGCGCGCCGCCGGCCTTACCGCAGGCCTTGGCGTAGTTCTTGGACCGGGTGAGCCAGGTCTGCTCGATGCTCTGGTTCCACGGGATGTACTCCGGACGCGGCCCGTTGAAGTAGTCGTTGTCGCACGACAGCGCGGGAACGCTGGAGCCGACGCCACGCGGGTCGAAGCCGATCCAGTCGTAGGCCTCACCAGCGCCGTTGGGGACGTATTCGCCCAGTACCGACAGGGTCAGGCCGGAGCCGCCGGGGCCGCCCGGGTTGACCAGCATGATGCCCTGGTAGTCCTTCGCGGCGACCTTGGCCTTGATCCGCGACACGGCGATCTGGATCTTCTTGCCGTTGGGCTTGGCGTAGTCGAGCGGGACGTCGAGCAGGCCGCACTCAGCGCCGCGGCGCTGCAGGCCGGGGCTCTCGCACTGCCCCCAGGTGATCTTCGCGGCGCCCGCCGATTCGGCCGCCGGCGCCGCCGAGGCGCCACTTGCCGGGGCAACGGCCAGCATCGTGGCCGCCGCGGTGAAGAGGACGAGCCCCTTCACAGTCTTTCGTTCCACAGATCCTCCCAAAGTTGCCTGAATGGGTGTCTTCGGGCAACTGATTCGGGCAAAACAATGTCACGCTGATCGTTGAGCGCCGGCCTGACGCGCGGAAGGCGTAGGACCCTTTCCTCCACCCGAGCAAAAACCACTGTGCTGGTTGCGAGGGGGTGGGCTACAACGGTCAGGTGCTGCGCAAGTATCCGAGAACGCCTCATCTGCAGGGCTCCCGCCTGCAGCCGGGCGACCATGACCTGGCCCAGGTCCCGTTCGCGCAGCTCGCCGGTGAGACGCAGGTCGCCGGGCAGGTGCTGGTCGTCGAGGAGAAGCTCGACGGCGCCAACTGCGCGATCAGTTTCGATGCCGACGGTCAGCTGCTGTTGCAGTCCCGCGGCCACTACCTCACCGGTGGGCCGCGCGAGAAGCAGTTCGGGCCGTTCAAGGCGTGGGCGGCAACCGTGCGGTACCAGCTGCAACCCGTCCTGACCGACCGTCATGTCATGTACGGCGAGTGGCTGTACGCCAAGCACACCGTCTTCTACGACGCGCTGCCGCACCACTTCTGCGAGTTCGACGTCTACGACCGGGAGGCGGAGGAGTTCCTGTCCACCGACCGGCGCCGGGAGCTCCTCGACGGGCTGCCGGTGAGCTCCGTGCCCGTCCTGTACACCGGCCGTATCGGCAAACTCACCGAGCTGACGGCATTCGTCGGGCCGTCGACCTGCCGGACGCCGGGGTGGCGCGACGCGCTGCGGGAGGCCGCCGTCGCCGGTGGCGCGGACCCCGACCAGGTCGTCAAGGAGACCGACATGTCCGAGGACATGGAGGGGCTGTATCTGAAGCTCGAGTCCGCCGGCACGGTGCTCGGCCGCTACAAGTGGGTCCGGCCCAGCTTCCACACCGCGATCCTCGACTCCGGCAGCCACTGGCAGGACCGCCCGATCGTGGCCAACCGGGTCAGGGCATGACCGGCCAGCGAAGCGTCTCGGGCCGGTCATCAGAAGCTCAGTATTGGGTCAGGCGCCCGGAACGAAGTGAGGACGCATGACCGGCCAGCGAAGCGTCTCGGGCCGGTCATCAGGGGCGCAGTATTGGGTCAGGCCGACACCGGAGGTGGCGGCATGACCGTCTTCGAGCGGCTCTGCCCGACCGGCCCGTCGTGGTCGGTGCCGTGGCCGCGGATCCACGCCGAGTTCGACTGGATCCGCCGCCTGGACGGGGCGCCGCAGGACGCCGAGCATCACGCCGAGGGGGACGTCGCCACGCACACCCGGCTGGCGGCGGAGGCGCTGGCCGCGCTGCCGGCCTGGCGGGAGCGGCCGGCCGATGAGCGGACCAGGCTCTTCGCGGCGGTCCTGCTGCACGACTCGGCCAAGCCGGACTGCACCCAGGTCGAGGCCGACGGGCGGATCACCGCGCACGGCCACTCGCGCCGCGGCGACCTCGTCGCCCGGCGGGTGCTGTGGGAGGCCGGCGTCCCGATCGCCTGGCGGGAGCACGTGGCCGCGCTCATCCGCCACCATCAGGTGCCGTTCTGGGCCCTGGAGCGGCCCCGCGGCGACCTCGACCGGATCATCCACCGGGTCAGCCTGCTGGCCCGCAACGACGACCTCGGGCTGCTCGCCACCGCTGACATCCTCGGGCGGATCTGCGCCGACGCCACCGAGATGCTCGACAACGTCGCGCTGTTCCTGCAGTACACCTCGGACGACGGCTGCCTCGACCAGCCTCGGCGCTTCCCGTCGGACCACGCCAGGTTCACCTATTTCCGGAACCCTGACCGGGTCGCGGACTACGCGGCGTACGACGACACCAAGGTCACCGTGACCGTCATGTCCGGGCTGCCCGGGTCGGGCAAGGATCACTGGATCGCCGCGAACCGGCCGGACGTGCCCGTCGTCAGCCTCGACGACTGGCGCGAGCGGCTGCGGGTCAAGCCCACCGACGACCAGGGCCCGGTGATCGCGGCCGCGACCGACCAGGCCAAGGTGCTGCTGCGGGCCGGCACACCGTTCGTCTGGAACGCCACGAACCTGACCCGCCAGCTGCGGGCCCGCTGCATCGGCCTGGTCGCCGACTACGGCGGGAGGGTCGAGATCGTCAGCGTCGAGGCGTCGCCCGAGGTGACGCGGCGGCGCAACCGGTCCCGCCCGCGGCCGGTGCCGGACGGGGTCGTCAACCGGATGATCGGGCGCTGGGAGACGCCCGACCCCACCGAGGCCCACCGCGTGACCTGGGTGCTCAACGCCTGATCTGCCCGGTGCTCGTGGCGGTGGTGCGCTGCCGCTGCATCGCGAGGGCCTGCAGGGCCGAGGAGCGCACCAGCAGCAGCGGGTTGAGCGGTTCGTTGGCCGCGATCGCCTTGGCGTAGGGGCGGTTCTCCACCGACCAGCCGTCGTGCAGGTTGTACTCGACGGAGAAGCTGCGGTCCCGCGACTTCGTGTAGTCCAACAGGATGCCGGGTCCGAGCGCCCTGGTGGCGACCTCGCCGGCCATGTGCGGGATCGGCGAGAAGAAGAACGCGACCTTCGGGATCGGCTGGAAGAGGTCCACGTCGATCAGGTCGAAGATGCCGACCGGCTGATACATGCCGTGCGTGTCGTGGATGCACAGGCCGGCGCCGAGCTCGACCCGGCCGGTGTTGTCGATCTCCATGTGGCCGGCCGGCCCGCCCGGCGTGACGATGCCCGCGCCGTCGTTGCCGGCCACCGTCAGCATGCTGCCCAGCGGCGCCGGATAGTTGTGCGTCGGCACCACCTTCGTGCTCGGCGCCATGGTCGAGTGGCGGGCCGTGAACATCGAGTAGGTCTCCTGCCACGTGACCTCGAGATGGCGTTCGAGGTAGTGCACGGAGAGCCAGATGGTCGGGGCGCCGCTCGCCGAGGTGGCGATCGCGTGGAGGCCGAAAAGCGCGAAGTGGTGGTCGCGCAACTGCTCGATCGTGGCCTCGTTCATGTCGATCGTGAGTTTGTGCTGCTCCACGGCTGTCCTCCAAGGCTCTGCGGCGCGGTAGGACCTCAGTGTGGAGCGGTTGGGTTGCGCAATCGGGGCATTCCGTGAAATTTACTCACGGGATGCTTCGATGACCGCCCGGGCGGCCCGATCAAGTTCGGCGGGGTCCGGCTGGAAGGCGGCGGCGATGTCCGGGTGGAGGCTCGACTTGGCGATCTCCAGCAACCGGGCGCCCACCTCGGTGGCCGACTCTCCGTGGTAATCCTGCTCCACCAACTCGGCGGCGCGCTGCAACGCCGAGCTCAGCTGGGCTTCGAGAGGCTCATGAAGCTTCTGCGCCGCCGTGCTGAGCTGGGCGTCGTCGAGTGACACGTGAAGTTCCTGCATGACCGCGCGATACCCATGTGCCGCGCGTTTCAAGCGCTGCGCGCGAGCAGCCGGACCGACCGGGGCGCGTTGCGCCGCGCCGGGTAGGTCGAGCGGACCAGCGCGAGGGCCCACGCCATCCGCGCCACCGCCGTGTCCGGGTGGTCACCGAACTCGCCGGCGACCTGGGCCGCGCAGCCCTTGATGCCGATCCGCCGCAGCGTGGTCGCCACTGCCGCCCGGATCTCGTCGCTTCTGGGCGCCTGCGAGCACTGCAGGTTGGAAACGAACAGTGCCTCGGCTCGCACCGCCTCGAATGTCGTGGTTGCCATCTCGCACCCCTTGGTGTGTGTTCCTGATAACACCAACGCTAGAAGCGTCCGGAGTGTTCGGGCTCACGGTTTCATGCCACCGTCGGGTAACTGTCACCCTGCGTGTGGTGGTGCGGTGGCGTGGGGGCTGTGACAGGGTGAGCGCGTGTCGTTGACCCCATCAGGTCCGGTCCGGCTGCACCGCGCCGCCCGCATCGAGGACGCCTTCCATGACGTGCTGGAGCGCCGGCTCCGGCTGCGCGGGTGGAAGGTCGCCGTCACTCCCTACACCGGCTACGGCGGCCCGGGCTGGGTCCGTGTCCTCGGCCGGGTCCTGCTCGCCCGGCTGGACCCGAAACCCGGCCGGCGCCTCAAGAAGCTGCGGGGCTGGCGGTCGTTCACCGCCGTGTCCGTGGCCAACGCACCGGTGCGGATCACCGCCGGCGACCGCACCTGCGAGGTCCGCTGCGACCGTGGCGGCTTCATCGACACCGTCATCGAGGCCGACCTGGCGCCCGGCTGGGCCACGGTCACCCTGGAGAGCGAGGACAGCGCCCCGGTGGAGGCGCCGGTGCGGATCATCGACCCGACCGTGCGCTTCGGGATCGTCTCCGACGTCGACGACACCGTCATGGTCACGACCCTGCCCCGCCCGCTGCTGGCGGCGTGGAACACCTTCGTCCTGGACGAGCACGCGCGCGCCTCGGTCCCCGGGATGGCGGTGTTGTACGAGCGGCTGGTGAACGCCAACCCCGGTGCGCCGGTCTTCTACCTCTCGACCGGTGCGTGGAACGTCGCCGCGACGCTGACCCGGTTCCTGTCGCGCCACCTGTACCCGGCCGGCCCGCTCCTGCTGACCGACTGGGGTCCGCAGCCCGACCGGTTCTTCCGCAGCGGGCAGGCGCACAAGCGGGCCACCCTCGCGCGGCTCGCCTCGGAGTTCCCGGACATCCGGTGGCTGCTCGTCGGCGACGACGGCCAGCACGACCCGGAGATCTACGCGGAGTTCGTCGCCGAGCATCCCGAGAGTGTGGCGGCCGTGGCGATCCGGCATCTCTCGCCGACCCAGGCGGTCCTCGCCGGCGGCTTCCCGACCACGGTGGACAGCACCCGCCGGCTGCCGTCCTTCGCCTCGGACCGCTGGCTGCGCGCTCCGGACGGCGCCGGACTGTGGCGCCTGCTCCGCGACACCGAGCTCCTCTAGGCTCCGATCGTCGCGGTCCGGGGAGCGCCCACCTTGGCGATGATCTCGGCCAGGACCTGCTCGGACTCGTCGTGCGGGACCTGGCACGTGCCGGCGGCCAGGTGACCGCCGCCGCCGTACCCCAGCATCACGGAACCGATGTCGGTCGGTGACGTCCGGTCCAGGATCGACTTGCCCACCGCGAACACGGTGTTGAGCTTCTGCCTGCCCCAGATGACGTGGATCGAGACGCGGGCCTCAGGGAACAGCGCGTACACCATGAAGCGGTTCCCGGCGAAGATCACGTCCTCGTCCCGGAGATCGACGACGACCACGTCCCCATCGAGGTGGCTCACCCGCCGCAACTGGTCGACGAAGAGCTCCTGCTGCTCGCGGAAGAGCTCGGCCCGCTCCGCCACGTCCGGCAGCGCCAGGATCTCCTCGACGTCCTGATGATCGATGCACGCGTCGATGAGCTGCATCATCAGCTGGTAGTTGGAGATCCGGAACTGCCGGAACCGGCCCAGCCCGGTGCGGCTGTCCATGAGGAAGTTCATCAGCGTCCAGCCGACCGGCTGCAGGATGTCCGCGATGTCGTACTGGGCGGAGTCGGCCTTGTCGACCGCTTCCATCAGCTCGTCCGACACGTTCGGGAAGCGCTCGGCGCCGCCGAAGTGGTCATAGATGACGCGGGCCGCCGACGGGGCCTCCGCGTCGATGATGTGGTTGTCCCGGTCGCCGGTGTTGCGCAGCGTCTCCGAGTGGTGGTGGTCGAAGACGAGGTGGGCGCCGGGCGCGTAGGGCAGGTTCGTCAGGATGTCGCCCGGCCCGATCTCGACCGCGCCGTCTTGGACGTCCTTGGGGTGCACGAAGGTGATGTCGCCGATGAGGTCCAGGTGACGCAACAGGACGGCGCACACCAGGCCGTCGAAGTCGCTGCGCGTCACGAGTCGGTGCTTCACTTCGGATCCCCTCACCCTGCGGCGGCCGGTCGACAGTTGCCCTATCGGCCGGCCGCCTGCGGATGTGAGGGTGTTTCCTAGAGCATCGACAGGTGTACGTGGTTCGTGTGGTCGCTGGAGGGATCCCCGCCCACACCGCTGTAGTGGTGCCAGCCGACCGCCGGTGTCCAGACCTGTTTGAACCAGATGACGTACATGACGCCCAGCCGGTCCGCGTTCTTCACGAAGTAGGTGGCCAGGTTGGCCCCGTACACCTTGTCCTCGCCGGCGGCGACCCCGCCGAAGCCCTTCGCCGACTGCACCGAGAAGTCGCAGGCGCGACCCTTCGGGTGCTCATACGGCCCGCTGGGCCGGTAGCACGACACGAACCGCTTGAACCCGGCCGCCTGCGCCTGCTGCATCGCGTGCAGCGTGCGCTGCGTGATGCAGCCAGTGGTGGTGGGGTCCTTGACCTTGCAGCTCTCCGACGACCAGCCGCCGCTCGCGTTGCGCGGGGACGGCGCGGCGAGGGGCAGGTTGGCGGAGACGAAGCCGTTGCTCGGGCCGCCCGCCTGGGCCAGCCCCTTCTCGGCTTCCTTCTTCTTCGTGGCCATCACCGCGACCTGCTCCTGCTGGAGCTTGACCTCGGCCTCCAGCGCCGCCTTCTGCGTCGCCTGGTCCTTCTTCAGCTTGTTGAGGTCGCGCAGCAGATTGTCGTTGTGGTGGGCGATCTCGTCGATCGAACCGGCCCGCTCCGCGAACCCGGTCGGGCTCCCCGAGTCCATCAGCGCGACGAACGTGGTGAGCGGCCCCGTCCGGTATGCCGCGACGGCGATCGCGGACACCTGCTCGGTGACCTTCGCCAGTTCGGTCTCGGTCGCGGCGAGCTTGGCGGTCAGATCGGCCTGGTTCTTGACCGAGGCGTCGAACTTGTCCTTGGCCTCGATCCACGCGCGGGTGCTCTCGTCGAGGACCTGCGCGAGGGACGCGTTGGAACCCTCGTCGCCGGTGTCGTCTCCCGGCTCGGCGATGGCCGGTGCGGCGCCCAGCCCGCAAAGGACGGCGGCCGTCATCAGGACGGCGAGAATCCGCCGACCGGGATGTCGTGATGACATCTGGCTCGTTGTTCCTTCCGTTGGCCGCCGACCGGGTTAGCTGACGGGTTCGGGACGGAACGATCCCTACCGCGGTTGCCCGCGGATTCACCCCAGTTACGGTTGGGTCCCCGATTCGCCAGAAGAGCCGGCGATTAGGCAGCAGCCGCGCCCGGCACCGCGGGGAGCGGTGCCTGTCGGACGAGACCGACGGCCAGCCTACCCAGGGCGATTCGCCTCCGCAGCGCACCGTTTGTGCGGCGCTGTGACGCACCTCTCCGAACCGGGCCACCCGAGCAGGTAGCCTAAGCCTTCCCAAAGAAAAGACGTGACGCAAATCACGGAAATGGTCGCACGATTTTCGGAACCTTCGCGGGCCCGCCGTGGTTCTACGCCACCCCTTGATCACGTGGCGTCACCCTGCGGCTGGTCGCCGCCCCCGGCGACCTGCGGGTACGGCCCCGATCCGCCCTGTCGGTCGCGGCACTCCGCGGGAACGTTATGGAAACCGTAAAGATTGTTAATAAAACGATGTTGTTCACTCCGTTGGGGTGGTTCGGCTGGTCGGATGAGGGCCCCGGAACCGAACTGAACGGAAGTGATCAGGTGTCCAGAGTGCGCCTGCTGGCGATGCTCGCCGCGACCGCCGTCGCCGCTGGTGTCGTCGCCGTCTTCAACATGCTGCCGGCGTCGGCGGCCGCCTGCGCCGCCGCGTGGCAGTCGTCGGCGGTCTACACCGGGGGCGCCACCGTGTCCCACAACGGCCGCAACTTCCTCGCCAAGTGGTGGACGCAGAACGAGGCACCGCCCGGGACCACCGGGGTCTGGCAGGACCAGGGCTCGTGCGGCGGGAGCACCCCGCAGCCGCCGACCCAGACCGGGTCCGCCGGCGGGTGCAGCTTCCCGGCCTGGGTGCAGGGGCGCAACTACGTCACCGGCGACGTCGTGAAGTTCACGGACGGCAAGTACTACGTCGCCGAGCACGACAACCCGGGCTACAGCCCGACGATCAGCACCTGGTACTGGGACCCGTACACCTGCAGCGGTGGCGGCACAACGCAGCCGCCGACCAATCCGACCACCAACCCGCCGAACAACGGGGCGTTCGTGGTCAGCGAGGCGCAGTTCAACCAGATGTTCCCGAACCGGAACCCGTTCTACACGTACAACGGGCTGGTCGCGGCGTTGAGCGCGTACCCGGCGTTCGCGAAGACCGGCACGGACGCGCAGCGCAAGCAGGAGGCGGCGGCGTTCCTCGCCAACGTCAACCACGAGACCGGCGGGCTGGTGTACATCGTCGAGCAGAACACCGCCAACTACCCGCACTACTGCGACACCAGCCAGCCGTACGGGTGCCCCGCCGGGCAGGCCGCGTACTACGGGCGCGGGCCGATCCAGCTCAGCTGGAACTTCAACTACAAGGCCGCCGGTGACGCGCTCGGCATCGACCTGCTGCACAACCCGAACCTGGTGCAGACCGATCCGGCCGTGGCGATGAAGACCGCGCTCTGGTACTGGAACACGCAGAGCGGTCCGGGCACGATGACCCCGCACAACGCGATGGTCAACGGCGCCGGGTTCGGTGAGACGATCCGCAGCATCAACGGCAGCCTCGAGTGCGGCGGGCGCAACCCCGCACAGGTGCAGAGCCGGGTGGCGGCGTACCAGCGCTTCGTCGGCATCCTCGGCGTCGGCGTCGGAGCGGGCAACCTGAGCTGCTGAGCAGGCACGAACAGACCAGAAGGGCGCCCCGGGGGAGTGGGGCGCCCTTCGTCATGCAGGCGCCAGGGCCGCCCGCAGCAGGCGCCGCAGCCGGGCCGCCCGCGAAGGGTGCCCGTGCGAGGCCCACGCGACCAGCCCCGTGAGGTGGGCGGCGAAGTCGGGATGCCCGTCCCGGTTTGCGGCGTCCAGGCCGTCCCGGGCGGCGTTGTGCAGCACGGCGCGCAGCCGGTCGTAGGCGTCCCGGGGCACCGCCGGATGGGCGTTGACCACGAGCCCGGCGAGCTGCTGCCGGTCGCCCCGCCCGCGGACCCGGGTCTTCGCGGGGTTCACCCGGAAGCCCTCGTCCTGCGCGACGGCGGTCACCGCCGCGACGAGCCCGGACGCCCGTGACCCGGAGAACGCCAGATCATCCGCGTAACGGCTGTAGACCAGGCCGCGCCGCGCCGCGAGCCCGGTCAGCCGCCGGTCCAGGCGGAACGCCACGAGGTTGGCCAGGGCCGGCGACGTCGGCGCCCCCTGCGGCAGGTGCGGCGTGCGGTGTTCGAGCCGGCCGGAAACGGCGTGCGGGGTCCGCGTCGTGCACAGCGCGGTCAGGGTGTGCGCGACCGGCTCCGGGTAGCCGGCGGTGCGGAACAGCCCGTAGATCCGCCCCGCGGTGACGCTGGTGAAGAACGCGCGCAGGTCCAGCCGCACCAGCGCCGCCTGCCCCGCGTGCAGGGCCGCGAACGTGTGCACCGAACGCCCCGGGACGAAGCCGTGCGCGGCCGCGTGCACCGGCAATGGCCCGAGCAGGTCGTCGAGCACGCGGCGCTGGATTGCCTTGAGACGTGATTTCGGTGCCTCGATCAGTCGTTCGCCGATCCAGGTGTACGAATAGTGCCGCACCCTGTGGTCGGCATGCTTCCGGTTGATCCCGCGCCGGTCGGCGAACCAGTCCAGCTCGTCCGGGGTCAGCTCCAGGAACTCGGCGAGCGCCGCCAGGTCGTCGATGCGCGGCGAGTGCCACCGCTGCCGCACGGTGCGGGTGGCCGTCGCCCGCCGGACCCGGATCGGCTGGCGGGCCGGCGCGGTGATGAACTCGGCCAGCTCCCGGGGCCGGTCCGCGGGCGCCTCCCGGTAGGCCCGCAGGACGGCGGTGACGACCGGGCCGAGCCACCGCGGCCGCCGGCCCAGCACCTCATGGCCGGCGTCGAGCAGCGGCTGACGGGCCCAGTCGACGGTCAGGAACGCGTCGGCGAGCGCGCCGGCAACGACGCGGGCAGCGTGTCCCGACGAATCCCGGTCGTGCCTGCGCTGGGTCGCGCGGAGCGCGAATGCGCGCCGGCGATGCGCTGCCGTGCTCAATCCTGCGTCCCCGGGGTTACCCCGGAGCGACCATCGCTGGTCTGCTCGGGACACGCTGCCACCGCGCCACGATAACCGTCACGGCAGGTGTTGCCGGTACTCCTGCAGCGCGCGCCGGGCGAAAACCTGCTGGAACGTGGCGACCCGCTCCGAGCGGCCGCGACCGATGAAGCTGACGAACCAGTGCAGCACCGCGGTGACCCGGTTCTTGAAGCCGACCAGGTAGAGCAGGTGCACGGCGAGCCACATGAGCCACCCGATGACCCCGGAGAAGTGCAGCTTGCCCACGCTCGCCACCGCCGAGAAGCGGGAGATCGTCGCCATGCTGCCCTTGTCGAAGTACTTGAACGGCTGCCCGGTCGGCTGCCCGGCGAGGCGCTTGGTGATCTGACCGGCGGCGTGCCGGCCGCTCTGGATCGCGACCTGCGCGACGCCCGGCAGCCGGTTGAGGGCCATCATGTCGCCGACCGCGAAGATCTCCGGGTGGCCGGGCACCGTGCAGTCCGGGTTGACCTCGAGCCGCCCGGCGCGGTCCGTGGCCGCGCCCGTCGCCTTGGCCAGCTGCGTCGACAGCGACGGCGCGGCCACCCCCGCCGCCCAGATCTTCGTCATCGACTCGATGCGCTGGTGACCGTTGCGGGTCTCGACCTCGATGCCGGTCTCGTCGACGTCGACGACCTTGGTGCCGAGCTCGACCTCGACGCCCATCTTGTGCAGCTGGCGCAGCGCCTTCGTCGACAGGTGGTCGCCGAACGTGGACAGCACCGTGTCGAGCGCGTCGACCAGGATGATCCGCGCCTGCTTCGGGTCGATGTTGCGGTACTGCCCGGGCAGGTGCCGGTGCGCCAGCTCGGCGATCTGCCCGGCCATCTCGACCCCGGTCGGGCCGGCGCCGACCACGACGAAGGTCAGCCACCGCTCGATCGCGGCCGGGTCGGTCTCCAGCTCGGCGAGCTCGAACGCGCCGAAGATCCGGCCGCGCAGCTCCAACGCGTCGTCGATGCTCTTCATGCCCGGCGCGTGCTCGGCGAACCCGTCGTTGCCGAAGTAGGACTGCGACGCGCCCGCGGCGACGATCAGCGAGTCGTACTCCACCGTGTAGCTGGTCCCGGGCGCGACCGCGGTGACGGTCTTCGCCGCCGGATCGATCTCGGTGACGGTGCCCAGCAGCACCTTCGCGTTGTCCTGCCGCTTGAGGATCTCGCGGATCGGCGGGGCGATCTCTCCTTCGGACAGGATGCCCGTCGCCACCTGGTAGAGCAGCGGCTGGAACAGGTGGTGGGCGGTGCCGTTGATGAGGGTCACATCGACCGGCGCGTTCTTCAGCGCCTTGGTGGCGAACAGCCCACCGAAGCCGGCGCCCACGACCACGACGCGGTGACGTCCCTGTGCACGCTCGTCCATCTACATCTCCCGATCAGGGGGTGGATCGTGCAGATCAAGTACACCACCACTCGGGCCTGCCGGCCGTGTGTCCTCCATGACGTTTCCACCGGTGCGGTCAGGGAATCAGACCTCGGACGTAGGCGGCCTGGCCGGCGTGCTGCGTGTCGTCGTTCAGGATGCTGATCAGCCGCACCCCGAGCGTCACCGGCGGGTCCCACCGCTTGTCGACGACCCGGTCCAGGTCCTGCTCCGTCAGCGTCGCGAGCCACTCGACGGTGCGCGCGGACACCGCTTCGAAATACCCGATGAGCGCTTCCGGCCCGTCCGGCCGCACCGCCCGGACCTGCGCCGCGGTGTGCCCGTAACCGGTGTCGTCCGGGTCCGGCTCCAGCCCGAACCGCGACGCCCGGTCACCGCTGACCCACAGCTGCTCCGCGCCGTCGATCAGGTCCGTGACGTGCTCGTCCTGCACCCGCGTGAGGTGCCAGACCAGCCAGCCGACGGTGTTCGCGCCGGGTGCCGGCGCCCACCGCAGCTGCTCCGCGCTCAACCCGTCGACCGCACCTCTGACCAGTTCGGGCAGCCGCCCGAAGCCCTCGACCAACAGCTCGCTCACCTGCATGACGTACTTCCCTCCGTGGCACGTTTCCGGGATTTGACGGTCTCCGGACCTCCGTAGTGTTCAGCACATCGCAAGAGCGCACCGAACACCACATAAACCGCAGTATCAACAACAAGGGGAATGACATGAGCGAGTACGGCGAGTTCGAGACCGGCGAGCAGCACGAGGCGCTGGACCAGATCCACGAGGTCGACGCCAACGAGCAGGACTACCAGTCGCAGTTCGGCGTGTACGAGCAGGACCACGCGTCGGCCGAGTCCACCAGCTTCGACCAGGGCCACCACGTCGAGTACAGCGACCCGAACGGCGCGCACTACGAGGAGTCGGACTACACCTCGTACGACCACAACGAGGCCGAGGCCGACCACGTCTTCGCCGCCGAGGGCTCCGAGTCCGCGTCGTCGAGCGAGTTCCACCAGCTCGACGCGCTGCAGGCGCGCTTCGACGCCGCGTTCGCCGAGGGCACCTACGCCTCGAACTGACGCAACGCTTGAAAGGGGGTCCCGTCCGGGGCCCCCTTTTTTTCAGAATTTGGTGGGGATGATCGCGGCGAGCGCGCTCACCACGAACGGACTGATGATCACCAGGCCGCTGCGCAGCTCGCCGAACGTCGTCTGGTCGATGCCGAGCAGCTTCTCCAGCTTGGCGCGCTCCTCGGCCTTGTCGACCAGGTCGCCCAGCGCGACATCCGTCAGCGGGAAGTGCCGGTCGACGAACAACGCACACCGGCGGCGCAGGGTCGTGCTCGCCGGCACGTACATGACGCCGACGACGAACGAGGCGACCGCGCCGGAGAACAGCACCGCCGCCTTCGGCAGCTCCGCGCCCCATCCCGTGGCGGCGCCGTTGACCAGCGTGACCAGCAACACGAGGAACCCGAGCTGGTTGAGCAGCCGGCTCACCAGCCGCCGCAGGCTCAGCAACGTGTTGAGCTGCTGCCCGGGCGACCCCTCGATCCGGCGCCGCGCCACCCGCTGCACCGCGCCGAGCGTCGCCGCCGACGGCAACGCCCCGCAGATCGCGATCGCCGACAGCGCCAGCCCGCGGCCTGTCAGCCCCTGCTCCCCGAGCACGTACGGCGTGGCGGCCACCAGCCCGACCGCCACCGCCACCGACGCGAGCACCAGGTGCAGCACGTGGAACAGCCGGACCCGGTGCACCGTGCCCAGGTCGCGCCACCGCGCGGCGCCGAACCCGAACGCCTCGCCGCTGGCCGCCCCGAGCACCGCGGCGAGGACCGCGAACAGCACCCAGCGTGGCTCGTGCCCGTGCTGCGGACTCGTCCAGGCGATCCACGTCCCGAGCACCGCGCCGAGCAGCATCGCCAGCAGCCGGAGCTCCCCGGTGATCGTCTCCTCGGCATCCTCCGTCACCGCCACGCCGCACAGCTTCTCATCGGCACCCGGCGGTCGATAGGGTCGGTTCCCGTGATCACCGTCGCGAAGCTGACCGCCGAGGACCGGACCGCCTGGGAGGCCCTGTTCACCGGGTACAACACCTTCTACGAGCGGGTGCTGCCGGCCGCCCGGTTCGACCTCGCCTGGGACGACTTCCTGGCCGACACCCGCATCCACGCCCTCGGGGCGAAGGTCGACGGGCAGCTGGTGGGCATCGCCCACTTCCTCACGCACGCCAGCACCACCACTGACGACGTCTGCTACCTGCAGGACCTCTTCACCGCCCCCGAGGCCCGCGGCAAGGGCGTGGCCGCGGCGCTGATCGCCGCGGTCGCCGACTGGGCCCGGGAGCGGCAGTGCAACCGCGTCTACTGGTCCACCCACCACACCAACGCGACCGCCCGCCGCCTGTACGACCGGGTAGCCGTCAACCGCGGCTTCATCCTGTACCAGATCCCGCTGTAGACAGTGGTGGTCGTCTACGGTTACGGACATGGATGACACCGGCACGATGCTCCCGGTGGCCCCGGTGAGTGCCGCGGGCGGCTGAGGCGACGATGGGGCTCGAACAGTTCCGCCTACTCTATGAGCGCGCGGTGTACGCCGGTGACGCCGAGGCGCTGACCGGGGCCGAGCGCGAACTCGACGCGCTGGAGGCGGCCACCGCCCTGGCCCGCGGGCAGGTCCTGCACCGGCGGTTCCTGCACGAGCGGGCCCGGCCGGACGCGACGCCGGTCGAGGATCCGGCCGAGCTGCCGCTGTTCGAGCGCGCGCTGGCACTGTTCCGGGCGGCAGGCGACGTGCGCGGCGAGGCCGAGGCCCTGTTCTGGATCGGCTGCCTGCACCAGGTCGTCCGGCGCGACAACGAGACTGCGGTCCCCCTCCTCGAACGGGCCGCCCGGACCGACGACCCCTCGACCCGGTCGGAGGCGCTGCGGCACCTGGGCACCGCGGCGTTCGCGGCCGGCCGCCTGGACGAGGCCCGCGAGCACCTGAAGGAGTCGTCCCGGCTGCGCCGGGCTTCGGGGGAGCTACCGGGGGTGGCGGCGAACCTGGTCGGGCTGGCCTACGTGGCCGCCGCCCAGGACCGCCGTGCGGACGCGGTCGCGGCCCTGGACGAGGCGCACGAGATCGCCCAGGGGCACGACGCCCACGCCGTGCTCCACGACATCGCGGAGGCCCGGGCAGCGCTCTGACCATCCCCGCGGTGGCGGTCGTCGATGCCCAGCGCATCCACGCTCAGACCCTGGACGACGACTACGACGAAACGGCCGGCTGTGGTGCGGACGCCTGCCTGCGGCGGCGCCGGCGCAGGACGAACGCCCACCCGACCGCGGTCAGCAGCAGCGCAATGCCGAGCTGCCAGGGAAAGCCGAACATCAGCGTGACCCAGGTGCCCAGCGGATCCGTGCGCTGCCACCACGTCTCGGTGGTGGAGTCGTCGCCCGGCCCGTCCAGATGCATCGGGGGCGTCAGCGGACTGTAGATCACACCGACCGTCTCGTCGTCGAACCGGTGCCCGAGATCGGGGAGCGCGGAGGGGCTCAACCGGGTCGTCACGATGTAGATCCGACCGTCCTGGCCACCGTAGATCTCAACCCACCCGTGGTCCTTCATCGCTATCAGCGTGTCGGTCACTTCGTCCAGAGCCGGTAGCCGGCTATCGGCCCCACGTGGGCTGGTGTCGGCGAAGGGAAGGTCCACCGCGGACAGTGGAATGCCCGACCAATGCCGAGGATGGAGCCCCGCAGCCGCGGCCGACAGCACCATCAGCGGGACCAGGACCATCAGGCAGAGCAGCGTGATGACGGCGTCGCGCGCTCGAGTCATACGGTATTGACGCACATGGCTGGCTTCGTTTCCAGCTGGCGACACAGGTTGTCTCCGGACCGACGCAATGCCGGCGGCACCCTGGGTTGTCGTGCAGGTGAGGCCGGTGTGTTGCCGGACGATGGGGGAGCACCGATGAACGAGTCCGGTCGAACACCCCTTCGTCGTAGCTGGGGCACGGAGGCAGTTCCATTGGTCATGGGTCTTCTGCGCTGTCGGCGTTGTCGGTGCTGCCCTCGGCGAGCCGGGCCGCGTGCGCGAGGACCTCGTCGGTCACCGCGGGGAACTGATACCGCCGGGTGCGGATGTGCGCGAGGAAGGCGGGCTCGGGGGCCAGCGCGTACACCGCGGCGTAGTGCGCGAGCGACTCCGACCAGACCCAGCGGCCGTCGGTCCGCACGTGCAGCGGCACCCGCGGGTGGCTGTCCGCGTACAGGTCCGGCCCGAAGCCGAACGCCGACACGACCAGCGGCGCCTCCCGCAGGTACCGCGCGACGAGGTCCCGCTCCACGCCCTCGAGCCGCTCGGCGCTGTCCCCGGGCAGGGCCGCGGCCAGGCGCATGCCCAGCTGGCCCCGGCCCTGCGCGGCCAGCTCGCGGCGCCGCACCTCGGCCAGGGCCTGCCAGCGGGCCGCGATCGCGTCGGCCAGCTCGGCCGGGATCTCCACCAGCTCGTCCTCGAGGTCACCGACGGCGGCCCGCTCGACCAGGTCGGTCGGGTGCCACCGGCCGTCGTCGCGCAGCGCCTCGTCGGTCGGGTACACCGGGGTGTGCCGGCGGCGGACCAGGCTGCGCGGCCGCTCGGTGGTGTCGTTGGGGGCCAGTCGCGCGTAGTAGGTCACGGCTTCCACGGTCACGCCCTCCCCGAATCGGCATCAACCGCTTCGAATCCCGGTTCCTCCGGCGGGTCCGGGTGGCCGGCGAGGAACTCGGCGAGGACCCGGGCGCGGGGCTCACGCGCCGCCAGGAGCCGGCGGTCCCCTGCCTCGGCGGCGTCCCCGGCCAGCAGGTCGGCCACGGCGAGCAGCTGAGACGGGACGGTGCCGGCCGACCAGCCGCGGGACCAGCCCGTCATGGTTGTCGCCGCGGCGGCGGACCGTAGACCCGGGTGAACTCGTCGATCGCGGTCCGGTACTCGGCCGCCTTCGCCTCCAGCACCCCACGGTTGAACGCGTGCGGGTTCTGCCGCAGCATCCGCAGGCCGAGCGGGGTCCAGAACGCCCGCACCGGCAGCTCATCCTCGCCGGGTGACAGAAACCGCAACGCCTCCGCGGCCGACCCCGCCGCCTGCACCAGCAGGTCGAAGACCTGCCAGTACTCCCGCGGGCCGATCGCCCGCGGCCCGAAGCCGAGCAGCAGGTCCCGCGCCTCCGCCTCGGCCTGGCTGGCGATGAACATCCAGCCGCCGGGGTCGATCACCGTGGACGGCGGATCCTCCGGATGCGAATACACCCCGACCCCGCTCGGAACCTGCCCGTTCGGCCGGGGTTGCAGGTGCACGACGATGTCCCGGTAACGCACGACCCAGTCGCCGTCGACCTCGAACGTCTCCGCCGCCCGCACCGGGTCGTCCGTCGGGTCGTCGGGCTGCACGTGCAGCAGGATGTAGGCGTACGCCTCGGCCCGCGAGCGCACCCACAGCCGGTCGTCCTCCCACGCCCACCCGGCGGCCACCCAGCTCACCTCGTCGTGGCTGAGCCCGGTCTCGAAGAGCAGCTCGGTCAGCACGTCCCGCGGCTGCCGGTCGCCGAACTGGTACAGCTCGGTGCCGGGCGCCCGGTCGCTGATCAGGCGCGAGAACCCGACGACGGTGCCGCCGGCCAACCGGCCGAACGCGAACAGCACCGGCCCCAGATTGTCGTCGAGCTGGGAGAACTGCAGCCCGAGCCGCTCCTGCAGCTCCGCCGGCTCGACCGTCAGCTTCGCCAAGGGCCAGCGCGGACCCTCGACCGCCTGGAGTTCCATGGGCTGCACCTGGCCTCCTCAGTAGATCTCGTAGGCGGTCAGCACCTCGCGGTACGCCGCGGTGACCGCCTCGATCCTGCACCGCCGGAATTGCGTGGGATCCGCCCCGAACAGCGCCCGCCCAACCTCGGAGGTGAACGCCTCGGCGGGCACCGCGCGGGACTGGACGGCACCAGCGCGGCGGCCTCCCGCGCCGGGCTCAGGAACTGCCCCGGATCGATCAGCCGCGACGGCTCCGGTCCCCCGAGCGCAGGTGGCGGCGGGTCCTGCCCGGTTCCGCAGTCGGGACACGGACCCCGGTAGACCGAGACCAGGTCCTCACCCCGCACTTCGGCCGAGTGGCTCTCCCACTCGAACCCGACGACCCCACAGCCGGGACATGGCTGGAGGCCCATGCACAGGTGACTCTCCTCGGCCGATCGCGAGAGCAGCACGACGTCACGGTACGTCACCCATGCCCTTCACCGGGTCCCCGGCGCTCCTCCCTGTGGTTGCCCCTGGCCTAACTCGCTCGGCTCCCCCACATCCCGTCAGGTAACCTAATCGCGCGGGCTGCTAGCTCAATGGCAGAGCTGCGGACTTTTAATCCTCAGGTATTGCCGCCGCGCGTTCGGTGCTAGGTCTTCTGAGCAGCGGAAACGTCTGCAGTTCATGTCCAATGTGGACCTGTTTTGCTCGAAAGTTGCTCGTCTGTCGGAGCGCGGGCAAGGGCGTCCGCGGCGCGCCCTCAGCCTGTCGGAACACTGCGGGGCACGGTGTCGGTGCCGTCGATCAGCTCGGTCAACGCCGCGACGTGCCAGGCGCGGGTGGCGGCGTCGCGTTCGGCCTCGGCAGGGTTGTAGCACACGACGAACCTGTCGTTGGCGAGGTCGGGGGCGAGGCGGACCTCCTTGACCTGCAGGTTGTCGCGGACGGCCTGGTAGCGGCCCTGCCGGGACAGGGCGGCGTCGGTGGCTGGGGTGCCGCCGCGCAGTTTCTCGCCGAGGATGTAGTGTCCGCCGCCCTGTGTTCCTCGCGCTCATCGCCGCCTGCGCCGGGCTCCTCGCGCTGCCGTCGAGCCGGCGCCACTTCCGCGCCTGACCAACGCCGGGAACGCAACCGGACCGGCGGGAGCAGGTCCCGCCGGCCACGTCGCGCTAGCCGCCGCCCCCAACGCGCTCCTTATTCACCACCACGCCGAGCCGGGGGACTGGGGATGTTCGGATCGGCCGGGGCCGGGGTGAGGTTCGCCGGGGCGACGAACATCCCGACGGTCTCGCACGCCTGCGCTGCGGTGCTGATCCCGTCGCCCGGGATCACGATCACGCCGCCACCCGTGCCGTCCTTCTTGAAGACGCAGGAGAACAACGTCTCCGGTGCCGCACCGGTACGGCTGATCCAGTCCTTGCGGCAGATGTCGACCGGATCGTCGCCCGCCCGCCAGGCGCGGATCGACAGATCGGCATCCTTGGTGCGCTCGGCGGCGCAGGCGATCGAGTTGCCGGGGACCTTCCAGTCCGGTGGCGGTTCCGGAGCGAACGCGAGCACCGCCGCCCCGGCGGCCCCGGCCACCGTGACCAGCCCGCCGCCGGCCACCAGCGACGGCCGTAGCCAACGGCGCCGCGTCCCGGCACGGGGCATCCCGGCACCCACGGACACGGCATCCGTCAGGACACCCTGCAGCACCCGCTGCCCCTGCGGCCCTTCGGACCAGCCCGGTTCGCGGGCAGGGCGACCGGCCTCGATCATCTTGTCGACGTTCATCGTGCTCCCTCTGATACGGGCATCGGGTAGGTACCGGCGTGGGTGTCCGCAGGCAGATCCGGGAGGATTCGGTTGAACGCCGCGCGGAACCGGTTCCGCGCGCGATGCATCCGCACCGCGTATGTCGGCCGGGACACCCCGAGGACCTTCGCCGCCTCGGCGGGGCTCAGGTCGAACCAGGCGGCGGTGACCAGCAACTCGCGGTCGGCCTCGCTCAGCGCGTTAAGCACCTGATGTACCCGGTCGGTCAGCACCACCTGTTCGGCCAGCCCGTCGGCGACGGCACGGTCGTGTATCGCGGTCAGTCGACTGGTCAACGCCGTCCGAGCCACGCTCTGCCGGCGTCGGGCGAGCACGATCCGGCGCGCTGCCCCGAACAACCAGGCGCGCTCCTCGCCCGGCCGCAAGGAGCCGAGGGACCGCCAAGCCGCCAGGAAGACCTCACTGACCACGTCGCTGGCCTCGTCGTCGCCGACCCGCCACCGGGCGTACACATGGATGTCGTCCGCGTGTTCGCGGAACACGTGGGTCATCCGCCCTGCAGGACCCTGCATCGCACCTCCACAACTCGGTTCGTCGCCCGTACTTGTCGGTGGAGGCGGCAGAGATTACACGTGGCCCGCACCTGCTTCCGCCGGCACCGTTGCCTTGTGGGATCGGAAGACGGCCAGCCGTCCAGCGTGACCTGGGTGAAGCCGTCGGCGCGGGTGACCGTGCCGACGAGCTTCGGGTCGACGCCCGACAGCTGGATCTGGCTGCCGTCGGCGAGCAGCGGCGGCCAGACGATGACGCAGTCGGCGGCGCAGTTGACCTTCGACGGGCGGTTCTCGTCGGCCTCGGAGCGGTACACGATCCGGTCCTTGAACCGGACCACGACCACGTCGGCCTCGGTCCCGGCGACCGTCGCGCGACCGGCGGTGAGGCTGATCCGCTCGGCCTGCGGCGACGGCACGTCCTGCGGCGCGGGCTGGCTGAGCGTGGTGTCCGGTTCGGCCGCGGACGCACCAGCGGCGGGCGGTGGGGCGGACTGCCCCACGACGAGCCGCATGCGGATACCATCAGCCCGGCCGGCAGCGCGACGTCGAGCGCACTGCGCAGGACCACGAGCGTGAGGTCCGACCCGTCGACCGCGTCTCGCTCGACCGGTATCGCCGTCGCGTCCGCCACATTGGCGTCGGTAACGGTCGGTGCGCGGTCGACGACCCTGGTGGTCACCCGGTCGACGTGACGGCCGATCGGCACCCCGAACCGGGCGGTGTCGCGCTCCTCGGCGGTCGCCGGTGGATCATCCGATCCGGGCCAGAGCAGCAGGACGAAGATGATCGCGAGTAAGGACGTCGCGACCGGTGCCGCGGACCCGCCGCGCGAGCACGACGTCGACTGCCACGCCGACCACGTCGGCGACGAGCAGGGCGGCGGTCCAGCCGTCCATGTCTCCCGATTGTGCACTGCCACCGCACGCATGGTCATCCGCCGTGGAGCACACCCATCAGCGTTCCATCGGCTAATCCTCGCGCAGAAGTTCCGCCACCGCCCGAGCGAAGTCTTCGGGCTGCTCGACGTGGCCGAAATGCCCGCTGCGCTCGAGCACCACGAGGTGGGAGCCCTTGATGCCGGCGTGCAGCAGTGCGGGCCGCAGATGAAGTCGTGGCGACCCACGATGACCACGGTCGGCGCGGTGATCGTGCCGAGTTCGTCGCGCACGGTCGCTGGGGTATGCAGAAGTCGATGACCGGCCGGATTGTGTCCCTAATGCACGGCGGAGGCATCCCCGGCGGTCAGTACTGCGATCGCGGCATCAAGGGAGCGTTCCAGGGCGGTCGGCTGCCGATGCACGTGGGCCAGCATGGCGCCGCCCTCCAACGCGGCCAGCAGCATGCGCCCTGCGTCCTCGGGATCGACGTCCGAGCGCACACGGCCCTGGTCCCGGGCGCGTGAGACCAGGTCGGCCAGGCATTTCTCCCAGCGGCCGAACAGTTCGGCGAGGATACCGTTCAGTTCGGGTTCGTCGTCGACCTGACCGACGAACACCCCGAGCGGGCACATCCCATGCGAACTGTCCCGATGCGCACCCACTACCTGGTCCCGCCAGGCCCGAAGATCGGCGCGATCCGGGTCCCGCAGAGCCGGCTGGGATCCCATCACGCGATCGAACTGGTGGTACAGCACGGCGGCTGCCAGGTCCCGGCGACTGCCGAAGTAATGGTAGAACTGCGACTTGCCCGCGCCGCTGGCCGCCAGCACGTCGTCCACCGACGGCCCGGCCAGGCCGTGCTGGTGCATCAGCCGAGCCGCCGCGGTGAGGATCGCGGCACGGGTGCGCCGGCCGCGTTCGGTCGCCGGTAGTGCCTTCATCGTCTTCCCGCCCCCTGGGTTGATCACGATACATACCCCGCCGAACCATGGATTGTACTGTTCGGTACAGTCTGAGGGTGGTCTACTTACGAGATCAGCGGGGCGGACCTGTCGTCGGTCCCCGCGTCTTTTCAGACCGAATCGCGCTATATGGGGCAACCGGGAGGCGGACCGGGCCAAGCCGTATGCCGAGTTCTTCCGCGAGGACACCTTGCCAGTGCAGCCCCACGTGAGTGAGGCACTGCTGGCGGGCATGGCTCCCACCGAATACGGCTACCGCCCCTCCGACGCGGTTTGCATGCTCACCCGGCCCGGCCACCACCCGATGGAGACCGGCTGGACGATCCTGGACGACGGCACGGTTATCGTCGCCAGGGTCGGGCCGAGTACCGTACCTGCCGCCTTCGGATGGGTCGTCCACCAGGTACGAGCCACCGAATCCGGCTCGGAGATGCGCAGCCGGTTCTTCCTGAACTACCCGCAGCACCTCGACTTGCCGCCCGCGTCGCTGGCCCAGCCACCGGCCGAACGCGCGCCCATCGGTGAGCCCAACCTCGAAATGCTCGGCGTCGGACTGCTGCACCACTGCGCGGCCGAGATGAACCACCTCGCCTCGTTCCTGCCCGAACTCCGCGACGCGTTCGGCGGAATGCCGTGAGCACCCCCGTCGGACTCGGGACCCCTTCGAAGCCCGCCTGGCTGACCATCGTCGCGTGCTGTCTTGCGCAGTTCATGGTGGTTCTTGACATCTCGATTGTGAACATCGCGCTCCCGCAGGTACGCCAGTCCCTCGACATGAGCGAGTCGTCGCTGCAGGGCGTCGGCCACTACTCGCCGTTGCGGACCGGCCTCGCGTTCCTGCCGATCGGTCTGTCCACGTTCGCCGGATCGCTGACCGGCACCCGTCTGGTCCGGCACATCGGCATCCGTCCGTCCATTCTGTTCGGCACGGCCGTGGGTGCGGCCGGCTTGTTCTGGCTCGCGGCGGCGCTCGACCCGCACGTCGCGTACCGGGCGCACCTGCTGGGGCCCCTGATCCTGTTCGGCTTCGGCTCCGGCTCGGCCCTGGTGCCCATGACCCTGGCCGCGACGCAGGACTTACCGCCCCATCAGGCCGGCCTGGCCTCCGGCCTGATCAACACCTCGCGTCAGATCGGCGGTGCGGTCGGCCTCGCCGTGATGGCCATGGTGCTGGCTCAGCCCCACCGCAGCCCCACCACGGACTTCCGGGACGCATTCCTCGTCGGCGCCCTCGTTCTACTCGGTGGCCTCTTGTGCGGCGCCGCCATCACATCCGCGAAGCGCCCACCGAAAACCTCGCCTCCGCAGTTCCGAACCGCTTCCGCCGACGAGCTGGCCCGGTAGACCCTTCCACCGCGGGACGAGCCGAGCGCAGTACAGCGACCGTTCACATCCGTCGGAACAACGTCACGTCACTCGTATACAGACAAGGAACTCCCGCGAAGTGCAAGAGCAGCTGCCCACCATTGTTACTGATCGGTATGTTTTCGAAGGGCTGATCGGCCAGGGCGGAATGGGGCGGGTGTGGAAGGCCCGCGACCAAATGCTCCAGCGCAACGTTGCGATGAAAGAAGTCGTTCCGCCGCCCGGCTTGACCGGCGAAGCGTTAGAGGAATTGCGCGTACGCTCACTCCGTGAGGCGCGGGCGATCGCCAGGCTCGACCACGTCAACGTGGTACGGGTCTTCGATGTACTCCTGGGCAACGGCGGTGACCCATGGATCGTGATGGAGTACGTCCCGTCACGCTCGCTGCACGAGATCATCATCGCCGACGGCCCTATCTCCCCGGTCCGAGCAGCCGAGATCGGCTTGGGCGTGCTCGGTGCGCTACAGGCGGCCCATCGCGCCGGGCTCATGCACCGTGACGTCAAGCCCGCCAACGTACTGATCGGCAACGACGGTCGGATCGTGCTGACCGATTTCGGACTGGCCACCGCCGTCGAGGATCCGAACCTGACCTCCAGCGGCGTACTTCTCGGCTCGCCCGCCTATGTCTCGCCCGAGCGGGCTATTTCAGGTGCTGTGGGGGCGGAGGGGGATCTCTGGTCGCTCGGCGCCACCCTCTTTGCCGCGGTGGAGGGCCATGCGCCGTACGCCCGCCCGTCCAGCTTGATGAGTCTCACTGCGCTCGTCACCGAACCGCCGCCCTTGGCGGAGCACGCCGGCCCGCTGGCACCGGTGCTGGAGGGGCTACTTTGCAAGGATCCGGCCCAACGGATCGACGCCGACGCCGCCGAAAGGCTGCTCCGCCAGGTGCTGCGTGAACCGTTGGGCGATACGTCGCGAGCCGGTGGGGCGGACACCGGAACTGGCGCGGAACGGCCGGCAGATGACACGGCAAGACGCATCCGTACCCTCCGTCCGCGGTGGCGCCAGCTGATCGGTGCCCTCGCCGCCCTGCTGGTGCTCGGGCTCACAGCCGGCGTTCTGCTGGTCGCCCGCGAGCATCCGACGGAGATCAGCAGGGCGTCGGACAGTCCTTCCGCCGACGTCAGGCAATCGTCCTTCCCGGCGGCAGCCGCAACTGAACCCGCGCCGCTGACCTGGTCCGTCTACCAGGACGGCAGCGGTTTCGCCGTACCAGCGCCGAGAGACTGGCAGGTCGCCCGGCAAGGCAACGAGGTCGACTTCCGGGAGCCCGGCGGCGATCGGCTCCTCGTGGTCAGCCAGACCAGCGCTCCCGAACCCGACCCGCTCGCCGAACTGACCGCGCGGGAGAAGACCCGGGCGACCGGTGGGCAGTACCGAGGCTACCGGCGGATCGCCATCACGGCCGTGAACTACCACCTGAGCGCCGCCGACTGGGAGTGGACCTACACGACCGGCGCCGACCACCTGATCCACGTACGTCAACGCACCTTCGTCACGGCGAAACAGAAGGGCTACACGATCGCCTGGTCAGCACCTGAGTCGGCGTGGGCAGCCAGCGCGGACGCCTTCCGGCGGATCACCGACGGCTTCCGGCCGGCACCGAACCCGAGTGCCGCGGGCACACAACGCAGCGCAACGCCGCCACCTGGCGCAACCTCGCCGGCTAAGCCGAGCACCGCCGCCGGCATGCCCGGTTTTCAGCTCATCGGGAAGGCGAGCGGCCGGTGCCTTGATGTCGCCAACCCGGATTCGCCCGATCCGGTACGTCTGCAGATCTGGGACTGTAGCGCCGGCCGCGCCCGGAACCAGCGCTGGACCTTCTTTCCCGACGGCAGCATCAGGTTGCTCGGCAGGTGCATGGATGTGCTCGGCGCCTCGAGCGACAACGGAGCGGCGATCCAGCTGACGACCTGCAACGGGACACCGGCCCAGCATTTCACGCTCAACAGCGAGCAGCAGTTGGTGAACGCCCACAGCCGGCTGTGCCTCGATGTGACCAGCACGGGTACCCAGAACGGGGCCCTGATCCAACAGTTCACCTGCAACAACGGCGCGGACAACCAGAAATGGACACGGAATTGAAGCCCCCGCACGCCGTTCCTGGACAGCCAGCAGTCGCCGTCCCCATGATGGCGCATCGATGGCTTCAGGGCATGCGCGACGTTGGGCTCGGTGCTCCCGCTGCGGTAGCGCAAGGGCGCACGCCATTGTTCCCAAGCGGTGCCGACGGTGCGCGACAACCGGCCAAAATTTTCTTGCGAACCTGGTTCCCGGCCGGTGGCCCCGGTGTTGGTCGGCCCGCGGCGTGCGATGTGTCCATCTTGGCGAGGATTCGCTGACCCTGTGGGTGGGTGCCCGAAACTACGGTCACTCGCGGGTCGGGAAGTGGCGGTAGAGGGTCGCGGCGCCGACGCCGGCTTGTTGGCGATGTCGGTCAGCAGGACATCGGTTCCCTCTTCGGCGAAGAGTCCACGGGCTGCGTTGGGATCGCGTCGAAGTTGCGGGCCGCGTCGACGCGGTGCGGTCGTCGAGTGGCGAGAAGGTCACTTACCGTGTGGCCATTCCGGCTGCTTTCCGGCTGTGCTGGGCTGGCGCGGTCGGTCGACTGCTGCTCTGCCGCCGCGAATGTGGGAGTGGTCTCCGGCTATAGGTAGCGGTGACCTGTCAGGTTCCCTCGGGTGTGAGCGCGGTGATCGCGGCGACCTCGTCGTCGGTCAGCAGCATGCGCCCGGCGGCCAGGTTCTCCTGCAGGTGTTGCACGCTCGTCGTACCAGGGATCGGTAGTGCCCCGGCGGTGCGGTGCAGTTGCCAGGCGAGTGCGATCTGTTGGGCTGTGGCGTCGTGCTTCGCGGCGATCGGGTCGATGATCGCATGCAACGGCACACCCTGTTCGCCGCCGGGAATAGCGCCCGGGTGCCACGGCGAGAACACGATCCCGCGTTCCTGCGTGACTTCCCGCACCGCGGCGCCGTGGCGGACCGCGACGTTGTAGTGGACGGTGACGGCGGCGATATCGGTGATCGTCAGCGCCGTACGCAGCTGCTCGGCGCTGATATTGGACAGGCCGATGTGGCGGATGAGCCCCTCCTGCCGCATCCCGGCGAGGGTTTCGATGATCTCCTGGAGCGGGGCATCGGTCATCGCCGGCGTGTGCAGGTAGTAAAGGTCGATACGGTCGAGGCCAAGCCGGCGTAGGCTCATGTATGCGGCCTGCCGCAGGTAGAAGCGGTTACCGACCGCGCCCATGTCGGTGTACTCGGGGCCGCCGCGCACGAAGCCGCCCTTGGTCGCGATGACGAGGTCGTCCGGGTAGGGATGCGGCGCCTCCCGGATGAGTTCTTCGTTGGTGTGCGGACCGTACACGTCGGCGGTGTCGATGAACGTCACCCCTTGGGCGACGACCTCGCGCAGCAGCGCGACGCCCTTGTCGTGGTCGGGGTAGGCGCCCCAGACCTTCGGCCCGGTGAGCTGCATCGCGCCGTAGCCGATGTTGCCCACGGTGAGCTCACCGCCGATGGTGACGGTGCCGACTTTGCCGATGTTCGTGGTCATGACGCTCCTTGAGATTCGTGTCGAAGGGGTTAGCGCGCGGTGGAGCCGCCGTCGACGGGCAGCGCGATCCGCTCCACCCGAAGCTGGCGTCACGAAACGGTGCCAGCGTGCGACCCACGCATTCCTCGTTGTGATGAGGCCCGTACACCTCCGCAGTGTCGAACAACGTCACACCCAGCTCGAGGCCGTCGATGACCGCGGGGTCCCAGTCGTCCAGCACAGCCGTCAGGTGGTGCAGCAAGACGAGTGGGACACCGCTGTTGGCGCCCACCTCCCGATACGTGAAGGGGATTCCGCCGACATCTACCGTCGTGGTAGGCGTGTCCTTGTAGCTCGTTGTCATTTCTCTTCGACTCTCCGAATTCACGCCGCCTCACGGGCGGCTAGCCGAGCGGTCATAGAATAACGATCGCTATATAACGAACGCTGCCGGGAAGGCGCACCGCGCCAAGGGCACCGGTGCGGCTTGCACCGATTACACAGCTACGGATTTATGCCTATTTCGTAATACGTCAGATCGTCTTCACCCTGCATGAGGACATAGAGAGCCCCGCCGGTTAAGTTATTCTGGGAAATCTCCGGGCTGGAGCCGTTGGTCCGCCAATCCGCCAGATTGGGAGTCCAATCGGATATGTTCATCGCGGCGATGTTCCTGCAGTCCTCCCTGCGTAGGTGTCGACAGTGGCGGGCCCCGCCTCCAATGAACCGCGCCTGGACCTGCACCGACAGGGGTGCGGTGGCGGCGGCCTCAGATGTCTGTCATCTGTGCGGCAGATGACCGCAGCGCAGTGCCGCCCGTTTCCGGGCGCCGCAGTGTGGCCGCCTGAAGGCGGGCGGCGATCGCCGAGACGGCGATGACGGCGACGCTGAAGGCGATGATCGCGACCCGGTCACTAACCGCCTGGCCGGCGGCGGCCAGCAGGATCGGTGGCAGGCCCATCCCGATGTATGCGATGACGAAGAAGACGGCAAGCACCCCTGCGGTGGCGCCGGGCTGGGCGGTGGCGATGGCGGAACCCAGTGCGGCCTTGAACAACAACCCAGCGCCGGCGCCGGCCACCGCGGAGCCGATCAGGTACCAGCCGAGCGACGGCTCGTACAGCGCGTACACCACCAGAGCCATCCCGACCGGGGTCGCAGCCAGGCCGGCGGCGAGCATCCGGGCGGCCGGTAGCGCGGCGAACACGGTCTGAGCGACGGCAGACACCCCGAGCACGACGAATCCAGCGACCCCCCAGACGAACGGTGACGTGACGTGTAGTTCGCCCCGAACGATCAACGAACCGATCGAGGAGAACAGCCCGAAGACAGCGAACGAGCAAAACGTTACGGCGGCTGCGCCGGTAAACGCGGCCCGCCGGCCCGCGCGCAGCCGGAAGCGGGCCGCGCCGGAGGCCGGCAGGGTGCTGCGGTCGACGGTCTCCGGCGTGATCAACACGGCGACCGCACCGGCCGCCATCAGGACCAGGAACACCAGGTACGGGGTCAGCAACGGGTGTTCGGTCCACCGGGCCAGGGCGCCGCCGACGATGGGCCCGAGGGACAGCCCGCCGAGGTTGGCCACCGACGCGACGGTGGCCGGCACCCGGCTGGGCGCTGCGGCGGGATGCGCGGCACGGTGGAGTTCCGTCAGATAAGTGGTCGCGGTGGCGGCCATCAGGCCGACCGCCACGCCGGTCAGGACGCGGCCGGCGAGCAGACCCGGCAGCGTCGGCCAGGTTTCCATGACCACGTCGGCGACGATGCCGGCGCCCAGCGCCGGGAGGATGATCCGTCGCCGGCCCCACCTATCCGAGAGGTGTCCCAGAAACAGCAGACTGCCGGCGGCGCCGAGCACCATGGCCGCGAACGTCGCGGTCACCTCGGTCGAGTTGAGGTGGTCACGGACCGCGTACAGCGGCCACAGCGGCGTTGGCACCGTACCGAACGCCCCCAGCGTGGCGAACGCTGCGGCGACGATCCAGAAACCCACCTTGTGGGGTACAACCTGAGCCATCGGTTCTCCTTGGGTCGAACGTGTCACCTGAGACAACCGTCAACCGTTCGGCGCACCTTCCGACTTCTCGGCGGGGGGCGGAGATACTCTCGATCTGCTCGGCAGATGGAGGTTCGGGCATGGAGCTGCGGCAGCTACGCCATTTCATCGCACTCGCCGAGGAGCGCAGCGTGACCGCCGCCGCCCGCCGCGAGCTGATCGTCCAATCCGGACTGTCGAACTCCCTGCAGGCCCTCGAACGCGAGCTGGGCACTGAGCTCTACCTCCGCGGCACCCGGCCGGTGCGACTCACCGCCACCGGAGAGGCCCTGCTGGCGCCGGCCCGCGAGGCGTTGCGCGCGGCCGAGACCGCCCGTCGCGCGGTGCACGAGACCCGGGACGTGCTCGTGGGCCGGCTCCGGCTCGGCATCGCCCTCTCGGCGCAGTACCTCGTACCGTTCGCGGGCTACCTCGGCGCGTTCCTGCGCGACCACCCCGGCGTCGACGTCCGGATGCGTCCTGCCGCCGCGCTGGCCATGCTCGACATGGTCGAGACCGGCGAACTCGACTGCGCCATCGGACCGGCTCTGGAGCAGCGCGGCCGGCTGCGGCTCACCTCGCTGGCCAGAGAGCCGCTCGCGCTGACCTGTCACAGCGACCACCCGCTTGCCCGCCGTGGCCGGGTAAAGGTCGCCGACCTCGACGGCGAGCGCTTTGTCGACGTGCCCCCGGGCTGGACCGCGCGGCTGCTGTCCGACGCCCTGTTCGCCGGCGCCGGACTCACCCGACGGATCGTCGCGGAGGTCGGCGACTGGGAGATCCTGCTGGAGATGATCGCCGCCGGCGCCGGCATCGGATTCACCCCGGTGGGACTCCCGTACGGGGTTCTGACCGGCCCCGACAGCCTGCTGCGTCACCTCCGGGTGGATGGCGCCCAGATGGAACGCCACCTCTACCTGATCCTGCCGCCGCGCGCCGAGACCAGTCCGGCGGCCGCCGCGTTCGCCGCCGGCATGCTCGCCCTGCACAGCAGTGCGCCGTCACCGGCCGCGGCGCCGGTTGCCAGCGAGCGCGACGCCGGCTAATCAGCATGAAGCGGCCGGCTCCACGTTCCGCTCTCTGTGAGGGGTGCTTCTGAGAACGCGTTCGGACTCGTGGTGTGCACCCGCTATCGCGTTCTCGCTGGTCGCCATTAATTTAGGTGTAGTACGCGTCCAAGGTGTCGGTTTCGTGGTGCAGGTGCTCGCCATCCGGGTAGGGCAGTTCCATCTCGCGGAATCAGACGTGGGCCAGCAGTTCAGCGTGGTGGTAGTACACCGCCGCGGAGCGCGGTGACTCGAATGTGGTGGGCCGGTTGGTCAGGTTCTCCAGCGCCTGGCGCAGGTAGCGCAGCGCGCGCTCGTGGTGTCCGGAATACCTGCCGGCGCGACCAGGCGCGGAGATGTCGCTGGCCCGGACGGCTGCCATGATCCGGTCGGTGACACCTTGGGTGTACTCCTGCAGGATGTGCCGCGCGGTGACCGCCCGGACCGCTTCCGGGTCGTGCACGCCCGTATCGGCGAGTTCATCGAGGCCATGGTGGGCGACGGTAAGACGCTGCAGATGGCGACGAGCCACGAGTTGGGGCAGAACTTCGCGAAGGCGTTCGACATCGCTCGTCATGCCGATCGATGCGGCGGGAACCTGATGTTGTCGGCGAGCCGGAGAGCCGGCCGTTCCGGGTCCGGACGGAAGTCGGTGTGCGGCCGTCGAAGGGGAAGTCTCCCGCATCGATCAGTATGAGCCGCTTGCCTTCTGCCCGGATCGTCTCGGCTGCGAAGGTTGTGGGCAACGTTTCCGAACGTCCGTGAGCTGGACCCGGTCCTGCGGGAGGTACTCCTCGACGGTGTGGCCGAGGTAGTGGCGGGCCAACCCGGCGGCATGGTGGTGGACCACTACGTGACCACGCTGTACACGGCGGAGCGCCAGCCTGACGCCCGCCGGTCGTGACGTGCGGTGCGGGCGGCCCGCGAACACGGCCGTGATCGTCAGTTTGTCGCTGTCGGGTGGCGGCTGCGGAACGGAAGATCTGGTTCTCAGGGAGCGATCACAAGCTGTGCCTGCCGCCGCATCAGCAACGAAAGCCGTCTGCCACGTCAAACCGCCGAGCCGGCAGGAGAGCAGGTACTCGCGGCGCAGATCGGTTGAGCGGTGCCGCCAAGCACGAGGGTGTCGCCGTGCGGGTAGTAGTGCAGCAGGTCAGGCGACGAGCCGGTGTCCTCGGAGAAGAACTCCGTGAGCCCAGGATTCTCAACGACGACGAGCTGGCCGCGGATCGGAAAGAGGTCCGGGTCGGGCACGAGTTCGCGTGCTCCCATGCCCGTGCAGTTGACGACGATCGGCGCCTCGGCGACCGCCTCGGTGAAGGCCGTGACCCGTCGCCGCTCGATGTGACCGCCCGCGGCGGCCAGCCGCCGTCGCAGGTGTCCCAGATAGGTCGGCATGTCCACGAGCGGCGCGGTGTACCGCCAGCCAGCGGCAAACCCGGGCGGGAGCTCTTCTGCTTCGCACATGCGGAATCCGTCGAGCTGGTCGCCCCAGGCCGGTGGGTCGACGGGCTCCCGTGCGGCCTCGATGCCGGCGACGAGGCGTACCCCTGCGTCCGGGTCATCGGCGAGGAGTCTCAGGATGTCGAGGGTGGCGGCGCCCCATGCCTGGACCCGGTCGAGTGGCTCCACATGGTAGGGCCCCCACATCGCGCCGGCTGCCATCGAGGTGGTCTCCTCGGTCGGCTCGGCCGTCCAGATGACGACGCGGACACCGGCTTCGGCGAGGCAGATGGCGGTGGTCAGTCCGGAGACGCCGGCGCCGATCACGATCGCGTCAGGCTTGACCTGGTTCACGGCGTTGACGGTTGTCGTTCAGTGGCCGAGGTGGTCGCAGGCCAACCCGGTGGCATGGTGGTGGATCATTACAACTTCAAGAAGCCGGCCACCGTCACCGAAGCGGTCGATGACCACGTCCGTGCGATCGCTGCCGACGGTTCCGGACACGAGACCGTCACCCGCTTCCCGCTGGCATCCAGAGCCCCAGCACGGCACGCTGGGCGCGCAGGCCCGCACCGAGGAACGCGAACCCGGCAGCTCCCGCGACGGCATCACCCCGCCGCTCGGCACCGACCCAGCGATCCTCGCGTCCCAGATCGACAAGGTCCAGCCCTGGGAGACCGGTCCGTTCTCCGGGCTACAGGCCATCGCCGACACCGCCACCACCAACTACCTGACCTGCCCCGTACGCACCGCCACCCTCGATGTGATCGCCACCATGGGCGGCCAGGACAGCGGCCCGGCCACCGACCGGGCCGGACGGCCGGGTATCGCGATCGCCGTCGACAGCAGCGACCACGCCGTCCGCGACACCTCAACTGAGGTGTCCGCACGGCGCACGTTGCCTGAACCGGCTCGTCTCGACCCTACGGCAAATTCTCGGTCGTTCAGGCGGCAGCAGGCGGCGGCAGGACCGGACGAGATAGGCCGTGCCAGGTCAGCTGAGCTGCGGAAACGCGCCTGAACGGTAAGTCGATATGTTCGACCGGGCGGCGACCGGTACCCTGTATCCGCGGGCTGCTAGCTCAATGGCAGAGCTGCGGACTTTTAATCGTCGGGAATCGTGGTTGCGGGCCGTGTCGTACCGCTATTTACCTGCATAAACGCGCGAGTTAACGGTCCATTGTGGATTTGGATTGCTCCAAGGTTGCTCGACTGTTCAGGTGCCGGTTTGTCGGCGCCTGCCCGGGCGTAGCCCCAGTCGCGTCCCGACCGGAGCCTACGAATGGCACTTCGACGGGCATCGTCCACATCAGAGCCGGAATCAACGGCCGCCCGACTGCGGCCCGGGTGTTGTCGTGCTCGATCGACGCTCCCATACGGCGACGACGGGTCCTCGGTGGCGTCATCAACGCGTACCACCGAGCAGCCTAACCACAACTACAAAGGAGCAGGTCACTGCTCTTGCGACCCTTTGGCGCGAGACAGGTCTGTGAACCACCCGTCATGCACTGGACAGCAGGCCCGGGCCTTCGCGCTCCAACTGGTCAAGACCGACTGGCTCCACCAGACCACCGAACAGTCAATTGAATCCAATCATGAATACCACTAGCCTCTAGCCGCTCTGGCAACATGAACGACGACGACGGGGAGTCAGGTGCGCCTTTTGCGCAAGTTTGGCGCCATCTTCGGAGCAGTAGTCCTTGCCGTGACGGCATTACCTGGTGTGGCCAACGCGGCCGCACCAACCGCTCCGTACGACGCCTTCACCATCAACGGGTCGGCTTGGAACTACAGCTTCGATCCCGGCAACGCCAGCATCGCCTTGAATGCGAGAGGCCCCGCGGGCTTCGACCTCTCGGCGAACACGCCCGACTTCGGTCACTGGTTCCATGCCTTGGTGGTCGCGCCGCCGGGGCAGAAGCTCGGCGTCGGCACGTTCCCCACGAGGACGATGGGCGACGCGACACATTACGCGCTGAACGTGTTCGGCGACGGTTTGACTTGCGGCGATTCGTTGGGCTCGCTGACCATCCACGCCTTGACCGTCGACCCGGCGACCAACGCCATCACCTCGATCGCGGCCACCTACTACCAGGACTGCTACGACACGTACGGCGAGATCCGCTGGCACTCGGATCAGTCCTACGTAAACGGCATCCGGTCGGCCAGCTTTCTCGATTTCGGCACGGTTGACCTGGGGCAGGGCTCGCAGGTGCAGACGGTGACGATCACGTCGTCGGGCAGTTCGGCGCTCCAGCTCGGTACTGCCTCGCTCGGCGGGGCAGTACCGGCTGCCTACACGATCACCGGCGACACCTGCACCAACGCCACGCTCCAGTACGGGCAGAGCTGCACGATCGGCGTCCAGGGCCGGCCGACCACATTGGGCGGCCTGACCGCGACCCTCACGGTGCCGGACAACACCACGTTCGGAAAGCGGACGGTCGGCCTGGCCATGAGCGGACGCCTCACCGCCGAAGGCACCTACATGCCGGTCACCCCGTCCCGCCTGCTCGACACCCGGGAGGGCAACGGCGCGCCGAAGGCGCCGCTCGGTGGCGGCCAGACGCTGCATCTGCAGGTGACGGGTCGCGGTGGCGTGCCGTTGAGCAAGGTCTCGGCGGTCGTGTTGAACGTGACGGTGACCGGTCCGACCTCGGCGGGTTACCTGACCGTCTACCCGACCGGTGTCACCCGCCCGACGGCGTCGAATCTGAACTTCCCGGCGGGGTGGACGGGTGCCAACTCGGTCACCATGCCCGTCGGCACCGACGGTCAGGTCGACATCTACAACGCCGCCGGCAATGTGCAGGTCATCGTCGACGTGATGGGCTACTACAACGCCTACGACGAAACCCACACCCAGTGGGGCGGCGGGCAATACCTGCCGACCCTGCCGGAGCGTCTCCTCGACACCCGTGACCCGGCGTTCGGCGGCCCGCTGGCGCCGAACGAGTCCGTGCGGATTCCGGTCAGCTACGGCGAGGCGTTCGACTCGCACATCTGGGCCCTCGCGGTGAACATCACCGCGGTCGCCCCGACCATGGGCGGGTTTGTGACCGCGTGGAGCGGCGTTGGTCAGCCACCGACCGCGTCGACGCTGAACTTCACGCCGGGTTCGGTGGTGCCGAACTTCGCGGTCGTGCCGACCGCGTGGTGCTCTCAGTGTGGCGTTGGTGGCTACCCCGCGATCGCCGTCCGTAACTTCTCCGGCGGCAGCACGCACATCGTCGTGGACATCTTCGGTTTCTACGATGACGGTCAGATCCCGGGTGGTCTGCGGTTCCACCCGTTGACCCCGACGCGCATCGTCGACACGCGCGACGGACTCGGCGCAAGCACGTTCACCGGCGCCGGCACGAAGACGGTCACCGCCCCGGCGGCGGTCGCCGGTGACAACACGTACGCACTGGTGACCAACGTGACCGGGATCGACCCGGCGAACTCGACGTATCTGAGCCTGTGGGCGACGGGCGACACCAAACCGACGGTGAGCAACCTGAACCTGACGCCGCACGAGGTCCGGCCCAACGCCGCCTTCGTGCCCGTCGGCCCAGGCAACAAGTTCAACGTGTTCAACGCGGCATGGAAGGTCGACGTCGTCATCGACGTGTCCGGCACGTTCGAGTTCCTGCCTGGATCGGTCCCGGCGGGCCAGGTCAGCAGCCTTGCCCGGCAAGGTCCGCTGCATGCCAGCTCGAGCGGCACACCGCAGCGGCTGACACTGCCGTAGATCGGCAGATTCTACGAGGGTACGGCGGCACCGGGTTTGCCCGGTGCCGCCGTCGTATGTGTTCCGCATGGTTGCTGCCAGCATCGGGATGATGAGGCCACCGGCCGTCGTCGACCGTCAAGACCCGACTGCGGGTTGCGCGGCAGCGCCAAGCGAACGACTAACAGCCCTTTGCCGTTCATTCGTCGGGGAGTCGCATCCAGGTGGTTGTTGCGGTGGATACCGTAACAGTGGGCCTGGTTATCACAGAACGTCACGCGCCGCGAGTAGCTCCACCGTGGCGCCAGACGATTCCAGCAGCGGTTTGGCGCCGAGGCGATCAGCACGACCGCGCTGTCTACGGCGTGGGCGCGGCCGTGGCCTGTTCGGTCGAACCTGACGCGGCATCGGTAAGCGCGGCCCAGTTCGTCTGGATGAACGCTTTCAGGGACTCCGGCTTCAGGTCGACTTCGATTGAGCCGTCCGTCCCGATCGCTATCCGGTCGAGGTCGTAACCGCCTCGGCTGGCGTCGGCGAATTCTGGTCCGGATCGATTGTCCAACTCGAGGTGCTCTAGGCGGCACACGAAGAAGTGCTGCACGCCGACGCCTGCTTCGCCGGTCGGGGTGGACACCAGGAACACCTGTTGTGCTGCGCCGACCTCGGCCCCGATCTCTTCACGCAGCTCGCGTCGCATCGCCTGCTCTATGGAGGCATCGCTGGGCTCGACACCTCCACCTGGTGCGGTCCAGTACGGCGGCTGATCGTTCTTCGTCCGTTTGATCAGCAGCAACCGTTGTTCCTTGTCGATCAGGATCGCTCTCGCTGCGCGCTTCACCACTGATGACATGCTGTTCCTTTGGGTAGGGTTGCGCCGGCTCGTTCGCTTGCTGGCCGTGCACTGATGTGCCCTATGGGCATCATTGTCTAGTACGTCAGGTGGTTCAGGTGTCCGCCAGCCGCCCGGCCAGCTCGTGTCGGCGGTGGACCGTCCTCTTGGCGGATCCGATCGGCCAGCCATCGGCTGAGCTGGTGAAGGTCCGTTGCGGCGTGCGCAGGTTGCTCGACTGCAAAACGGGCCGACTTCGGCGTGGAGGTTACGAGCACCGCCGTCATCCCGGCGAGGTTGGCGGCGATCATGTCCGTTGGGCTGTCGCCGACGTAACAGCACTGACCGGGACGCACGTTCAGCGCCTGTGCGCAGGCCAGCAGACCGGTTGCGCTTGGCTTGGCGCCCGGCGAACCAGCGGGGGTGAACACCATGGCCTCGTCGGCGAAGTAGCTCGACAGATCGGCCTGCTTGAGTTTGAGCTTCTGCGGTTCCGGCTCGCCGTTGCTGACGATGCCGAGAGCTGAGCCGGCGGCGTGAAGAAGCGACAGGCACTCGGCGGCGCCGTCGCGGGCGGTGACACCAACATGCCAGGACAGGCGGACGGAGCTGGCAAGGTGAGCGAGGTCCGTAGCATCCCGCTTGGCCAGTCCCAGTTCGATCGAGATCGCATGGAGGATGCTGGACCGGTCGGCCTGACCGAAGTGCGCGAAGAGATGGTTCCACAGCTCCAGCGCGTGCTGCTCATCCGCCGGCTCGACTTCCAGCCGGGCGATGGCCTCGCGCTGGCCTATGAGGTAGCTCGGAGCCGTGTCGACCAGGGTGTCGTCGATGTCCCAGATCACTGCGGCAATCCGACGGGAATCGGGTGGGGCGGGTTCGCGTCGGCGGCTCATGGGCGGCGTTCCTCCGGCGATCGGAGCTGGGAAGACTGTGGGTGCCAGAGTCCTGCGGGTTCCAGCCGGAAGGTCCGGGCGTGCTCGAAGACTTCCGCGACGTCGTGGACGCCGGCTCCGGCGGCGGCGACGCAGCCGATAAGTACTTGATGTGACACGACGAGGACTGCACCGTATTGCTGGGCAAGGGAGTTGATGCGGGCGCTGGCGGAGACGGCACGGTCTCGCAGCGAGCGCAGGCTCTCCCCACCCGGCAATGCCGTGTCGACGTTGACGAGTCGTGTGGACCGCCACGCGAGGTATTCAGGCGAGTAGTCGCTGGGTCCGCGGCCCAAAACGCATGCAGGGGCGGCCCACTCCCGGAGCAGGTCGTCCTGGTGGATCTCAGTTCGGTCGGCGACCAGGCCGACTGCTGCAGCGCTGGCAGCGGCGCGCGGGAGTGGACTCGTGATGATGAGAGCTGGCCGCCAACCCTCGCGGACGAGCGACCGGGCGGCGGCGGTGACCTGCGCAAGGCCGTCCGGATGGAGCGGGCTTCCTGGGCGCGCGTGAGCGTCAGGGCGCTCGCGCCCGTCGGTGCAGGTACCATGCCTCATCCAGATGACGTCGGTGCTGGTCATGTCAGGTGCCAGCCCCCGTCGACGGTGAGAGTCTGGCCGGTGATGAACCCGGCCTGGGCCGATGTGAGGAAGGCAACGGCCGCGGCGACGTCGTCAGGTCGTCCGCGCCGGGGTATGCACTGACGGGCGAGCTGCCGGGTCACCATGGCGTCGTGATCGTCGACGACGGCGTGTTCGGCCGGGACCTCGATGGAGCCCGGCCGCACGGTGTTGACGGTGATGTGGTGCCGTCCGAGCTCGCGTGCGAGCGCGTGGGCTGCGGCTTCGAGACCGCCCTTGGCCGCGATGTAGTGGGCGAGTTCTGCCCGGCCGATCTGGGTCAGCACCGACGAGGTCATGACGATGCGCCCTCGGCCGAGTCTGATCATGTGGCGACTGGCTGCTTGGGCGCACATCAGGTGTGCGTGGAGGTGCAGCGTGAGCGCCTCCTGGAGGCGGGTCGGGGTGAGTTCGGCGAAGGGGATGCGGGGGTACGCTCCCGCGTTGCAGACCAGCACCTCAAGGCGCTCGCCGTGGTTGTTGATCGCGGCGGTCAGGTCTGCGCCGACGGCGGGAACGGTGAGGTCGCCGACGAAGGTGTGCACCTTGCTTCGGCATGCTTCGGCGCTGGCGACTGTGTTCTTCAGGTCTTCGTCGTCGGTGAGGTGGGCCAGGAGTAGGTCGTACTCGGTCGCCAGCCGGCGGACGATGGCAGCACCGATGCCGCTGCCGGCTCCGGTGACGACGGCGAGTGGCCGCGTCATGATGACCTCCCGATCGGCGCTGTCGTGGCGAACAAGCCGTCCAAAGTCGTGTCCGGATCCAGGATCTGGGTGAGATACGCCAGGTGAAGGCCGGCGTCCTCAGCGGTCAGTCGGCCGAGGTGGTACACCGCAAGCAGGCGCATGATCAGCCAGGGCCGGAGCCAGCCGACGATGTCGTCAACGCCCAGCGCGATCGCCGTCGGGGTAACGAGTTCGTGCACGTAGCGGCTGATGGTGTGGCGGCGTGCCGCCGATGGCTCGTGCCGGCGGTCAATAGAGATGACCCGGGCGGACTCGCGTCGTACCTGCACGCTGGGCCTATTGAGGACGCGGTGCTGTAGGGCGGCCGGGTGGTCGACGAACGCCGCCGGGTTGTAGGTCGGGACGAGCCAGCCACCGTGGAGGTGCTGGTACCACAGGAAGCAGGCAAACTCGCCGGCCAGCGCGTTGCGGCCGCCGGTGTCGAAGTCGAACCAGACAGGGCCCTGCTCGGGAGTCCAGCCGAGGTTGAGGTCTGTCGGGTCGCCCTGTGTGATGGCCGCCCATTCGATGCGATCAGGGTCGAATCTGCACCGCAGGACGGTGATGAGCCGCTCGAAGTCGACGTTGTGAGGTTGGCCGTCGACCAGGAGCGTGGTGGTCGCGAGGTCGGCGGCGCTGACGGATGCGTGGTCGGCAAACGTCAGCAGGTGGCTGCCGTTGCGGTAGTACGAATCCAGGCGCCCTCCGGCGCTTGCCCTGTCGCCATACAGCTTGCTCGTCGTATCAGCGAGTCGCGTACGCACGGCCGTAGCTGCGATGACCTGCTGGTAGTGAGATAGCAGGTCGTCGAGGCAGTGATCCAGGCGTGTCAGAGCACCGGTCAGATCGGCGTAGTTGATCTCATCGAGCAGCAGGCCTTGACCAGGCATCTCGCCGCCGAACCGGTCATATGCCAGCAACGTCCATCGGTGCGCTCGAAGGCACGCACGAAGTACCGGGACAGGGTAGTGGCCGCGCAGTTGCTCGTGGCCGGCTCGCTCGGCAATCGCTTCTTCAGGATTCGGGCTGAGCTTCAGGAACAGTCGGTGCCCCGGCAGGTTCACGTGCCAGGTGTGATTGGCGGTGAATCTCCGGTGATGACCGATGCTGAGCATCGCTCACCACCAGCCCGCTCGAACGCCGGCGTATTCGGCGACCTGGGTAGGGCTGATGGATGGCAGATCCGCGCTGCGGCCCCAGACGCCGTCGTCGTACCGATCGCGAACCGGGCAGCGATCAGCAGCAGCGAGCAACTGTGAGAACGGGGTTGCGATGGCATGGTGCCGGGGTGATCCGGTGATCCATTTGGTGTGCGCGTGGCGACCGTAGAGCCCGACGACGTCGGGGCCGGTCCCGTCGACCCTCGTCGTGAGCGCAGCAAGGTGCGTCAAGCCGGTGTCGTTGCCGACGACCAGTTGGGCGCTCGCGAACACGTCTATGCAGTCGGTTGCGTCGGCGCCATCAAGTACCGCAACCGGTGGGCCCTGCCAGGCGAGTCGTTGGCCGGCTGCGCCCAGCGGGGTGATCAGCGTGAAGCGCCAGTCTCCGTGCGCCCGGTTCGTCAGCTCGGCGGCGACCTTCGCGAACTGTGCGGCGCCGTAGTCCTTGCGGCCGGGCATGCTTGTCGTGGTGGCGAAGACGACGTGGAACGGTTCGGCGGCCAGTATGGTGCTGGTAAAGGCGGGCGCCGGAGCGGCCGCTGCGGGTAGTCGACAGCCGGTGGCCAGCTCGATTTGCAGGTAGTAGCGCATCGGAAGCGCGGCATGGATCTCGACGTGGTCGCCGTCGAGGAGGTCCAGCCATGTCGGCGGTTCCTCCGGCATCGCAGCGAACGGCACTGGGTGAGCGGTCACGGTCTGCACGATGTGACCGGTCTCGTTGCTCTGCCCGACGCGCATCGGCAGGGTGGAGCGGCGCATCAAGCCTGGCCGTGGGCCCAGGTACTCCAGCTCGAACCGATCCCCGGTCACGTCGTGGAGCGCCCGTACCATCGCCAGGCCGAGCAGGACATCACCGAGCCCTCGGTTGCCGAGATCGACCGACCACCCGCGTTCGTGGACCAGCTCCCCGATCCCTGGCGGTGGTGTCTCCCCGGCTGCGCGTCGATACGGCAACAGCCGTCCGAGCGGAGTCGTCTCTCGGGGCACGATGAGGCGTCCACCTGTAAATTCGCGGACACGCTGGTCTGGCCACAGGTTCAGATGGTCGTCAGTGCGCAGCACGGGATCCGCAGCCCTTCCAGCAGAGAACGGCCTCCGCCGGAGGTCTCTTCCACGAGGCATACGGCACCCACCACTACGGCGCCCGCCGCTTGGAGCACCTCAGCGAGGCCCGCGATGGTGACGCCGGAGGTGACCTCGTCGTCGACGATGAGGATCCGCCGTCCCCGCATCTGCCCGTATGCGAAAACCTCGACCCGTCGAGCATGGCGTTCGTAGAACACGCGCTTGTCGGGCAGGTCGAGATCTACCTTCCAGGCGAGCCTGTACGGTGTCGCGCTCGCCATCGCGACGGCCACCGTCGGCAGGATGCCACCGGCATCCAACCCCAGGATCAGGTCATGCGCGGCGAAGTCCGGGTGCTGTCGCCACGTGCTCCACAGTCGGTGGCCCACTGTCAGCACATCGACGGGATCAACCTCGTCGTCGATCCCGTCAAGCTGGTGGACGACACGAACCCTCCGGACGTCCGAGGCGACACCCAGACGCGGCACCAACCGCGCCGGGTAAGCGGTAGCCGAAGCCAACGGCAGCATCATCGTGGAAGCACCTTTCGTACCAGGACCTGATCGAGGTTCGCGACGATGTCGAGCACGGAACCTGCCGCGCTGACGACACGTGCGACTGCTTCCGCGTCGCGCACAACAGGCAGAAGCTCGGCCGGCGACGGCAACGGCAACGCTTCGGGGAAGAGCCCCGCGAACGCCAGGACGATGCCGTCGTGTCCGTCAACCTCCACGTCGCTGGCGCGCAGGAGGATTTTCATGATCAGGAGGACGTGTTTGTGTACGGCGCGGACATCGAGCGACGGTGCGGCGAGCAGGCGCCGCAACGTCATCACGACGAGCGCGAGCTCACCGCGGCTGGCCACGTCATCGTCGGCGAGCGTGAACGCTGGGAACTCGAATCCGTCTCGGCAGAACAAGATCCGTTCGGGCTCTCGAAGAGCCTGTCGCACACTGTGGACGATTCTCGGCACCACCAGGCCGGCGTTGACCTCCGCGGTGGTGACGTAGGTGACCGCTACCTTTGCCTCGCTCGGGGCGGGAGGTAGCGCTGGAGCATGCTGGAGTCGGTCGAGTGGGTACCGGTCGCGGATGACCAGCAGGTCGATGTCACTCCAGCCGGATAGCCATCCACCGGTGTTCGCGCTTCCGGTGGCCACCACTGCGGCTGTGTCCTCGTCGACCAGGGATACCGTCCCGCTCGCCAGCCACACGCTCAAACAGTCCCGTGCTTGAGCGGACACCTTCATGGGACGACCGGGCAGCTTGGCCAAGCGAACCATCGTGGTGACGCCGAGCTTCAGTGCCGCCAGGCTGCCGGAGTTATTGAGGACCCAGTCGGCGTCGGTCTCGATCCGGTCAGCGCCGCGGTCCTGCTTGATGACGTCTCGTCGGCGTAGCGAGGCCAGCGGCTCTGCCGCCCTGAACTCGCGGGCTGGCGCATCGGCGTGGACGTAGACCACCTGACAGAGCCCGCCCATGAGGCGCCGCAGATGGCGAGTCGCCTCGTAACGGTGGGCGCTCTCCAGACTCACCGTCGACGCCTTCGACGATGCCGAGAAACAAACCAGTTCCTCTACGAGGTGTTCGGCCTGTTCCAGCTCGTTCCAGGCAGTGTATGGATCGGTGACCTGTGCGCGTGCCGCTGCTACGTCCAGCAGGTATCCGATCTTGAGGCGAGTGACGCCGTGTTCGTCGCGCAGCAGTGCACCGACCGTGCTCTTGCCGCTCTCTGACAGCCCCGCCAACACCCAGACTCGGTCGAGCGCGGCCAACGGCAGACCGCGGGCGCCCACGCCGATGGCAATGAGCTGCTCGCGAACGTCTCGTTGGATGTCGAGAATCGATCGGTCGTCGCGAACGACCACGATCGGGTAGTCGCCACGGGCCGCTTGCAGTTCCAGAATCGCTGCCAGCGCACGCTGATATCCGGCGTACCACGGCGACGGCGGCGCTGCTTCGCGTGCCAGCGCCAGCGCGGCCTCACGACTCGGGTCTACCGAGTGCCGAAGAAGTATGTGTACCCCGGATGCCAGCGTCGGCCGTAGGTCTTCAACGAGCGACTCCACCAGATGTAAAGCCGTTGCTGGAGGGAGGCCGTCCTTCACGGCCGCTGTCGCCGCGCAGACTGCCACGAGCATCGGCCAGCCGCGGTCTTCCAGCAGCACCGACTCGTCGGCCCCTTTCCGGCGTGCGGCGTGGCTGTCGAAGACGAGCTGCACATGCTCTGTCGTGCTCGAGTCCTGGAACCACCAGCGAGAGAAGTCGCCTTCCGACACTTCCACCCACCGGGTGTGCCATCGGTCGATGGTTCCGCGCATCGAGGAGTCAGCAACCGCGGTGGCGAGCCATCGCAATTGGGTGCTCTTTCCGACGTTGTCCGCGCCGTTGAGCGAGATCACCGTGCTCATCGAGTCGTTCCGTAGCGCTTCAGCGTCCTCCAGGCGGGCAGGCGGCGCCGGCCGTCTCGGAGGTCACGCAGCAGGTCGTCATACGCATCGCACAGCTGCGTCAGAAGCGTCATCGCCCGGCGAGCGTCGGAGCGCAGCGCAGCGTCGCGGCCGGCGACCTCAGCGAGCCGCCGCGACCGCACCCACGCCACCGCGAGCCGGTCCACCAGCTGGCCGAGCGTTTCCGTGTGCAGCGATGCGTGCGGATCGGCCGGCAACGAGTCGTCGATCAGCGAATCGACACGGTCGACGAGTTCGGCGCGCATCAGGTTCATCGCATCGATCTGCCGTTTCGCCCGCGCGACCGCCGCGTCGTCGGTGCGGTGATCTCGACTCAAATCCTCCGCCTGCCACTGCGCCAGATGGTGCTGTGCGAGTTCCCCAGCTGCATCGAGCATCGAGGGCGCCGCACTTGCCGACCGACTTGGATTCCCGAAGACCATCACCAGGTCGGCTGACTGAGGCAGACCGGCCAGCGGCACGGACGTGCAGGTGGCTGGGGCGTTCGTCAGATCACGAAACATTGAGTCCCGCGCCTTCCAAATAGGTGTTCAACCGGCGATGATCATTGAGTGGGCCGCCACTTCTGGCCCTTTCAAACACGGGCCACCGCTGCGGGATCAATCCATTAACACCGATACGTATGCGTGACGCAACGCTCCGCATGCGGACAGCTAGCTTGTCCGCATCAGTGGCCGTCCCACATCTCGTGCCCGAGGCCGGGAGCATGCAGACAACTCGACTGTCTGCATGCGCGCGCTTGCCGGTTCGTGGGCAGTCGGGCTCAATGAGAGGAGTCGACTCGCTCGGTGGTATCGACGGTCATGCGCGGCTGACGTGCAGGGCCGCTGATACTGTCGGAGTCGAATTTTGGTGCATCGTGATCTCGAACTGCGAGTCACCTGGGGTCCGGATGGGACAAACGCCGCGGCAGTTGACGCCGGAGGCGTCGCCGCAGCACATGTTCGGTGCCCGGCTCCGGCGCTGCCGTGAGCGGGAAGGACTGTCGCAGGCGCAGCTCGCAGCAAAGCTGTTTGTCTCCGCTGACCTTGTCGCGAAGGTCGAGAAGGCGCAGCGCTGGCCCAGCGCTCGGTTCGTCGAAGACTGTGATGCCGTGCTGGGCGCGGCCGGAGATCTCGCACGATTCCTTCCCGACCTTGTCAGCGAACGGGGGCGGGCTCGGCCGGCGTCACCGTCCGGCCATGACTGCCGCCATGAAGAACCGCATGGCGACGTTGTTGTGGAGGAGGTCGACGACATGCGTCGGCGTGCCGTTTTGCAAGCGTTGGCCGCATTGACCATCCCGCCTCCGAGCGGCGTACACCGCGCGCCCGAACCTCAGGTGGTCAGGCTCGAAGACGGTGCGGAGGCGCTACGGCGGCTCTACCACGACTGCTCGTCGCCGCGGGACCTGCTTGCGCTGGTCCGCTCGCACCTCGACGCCACCGCCGACCTCCTCCGGCAGCTGCCGCAGGGCACGTTGCGCCGGCGGACGTTGAGCAACCGCAGCGAGGTCAGCACCTTGGCGGGGCGCCTCGCCTTCTTCGACCTGCACAACGACAACCAGGCCCGCGGATACTTCGGCCTCGCGCACGAAGCCGCCCTCCAGGCCGACAACAACGCGCTTGCCGCAGCCGCGCTCGGACACCTGGCGTTCGTCCCCGCCCGCGAAGGCAACGTCGCGGCCTCCATGGACTACCTCGGCGACGCGTCCCGGCATGCCGCAGCCAGCGGCGTGACAACGCTGCAATCCTGGGTCACCGCGGTCGAGTCGGAGCTGGTGACGGCTGTCGCGCCGACCCTCGCCCTGAAGGCCCTCGAACGGGCGACGGACCTCATCGCGCAGCCGAACCAGGCTCCCGTGCCGGTCTGGCTCGATTACTACTCCGCCGATCGTCTCGCGGGCTTCCACGGCTACACGCTGCTCCGGCTGGGCCGGGGTGGCGACGCCCGCACCGTCTTGACCTCGGCCTTGAACGGACTCGAACCCGAGGCAGTGAAGCAGCGGGCAGTGTTCCTGGCGGACATCGCCACGAGCTACCTGACCAGCGACGGTCCGGACGTCGAGCAGGCCTGCGCGGTCGCGACCGAGGGCATCGTGAGCCTGCAGCGGTTCGGCTACGCCACCGGAGCGGACCGCCTCCACGCAATCCGGGCCCGGCTGCGTCCATGGGAAGATCAGCCCGCAGTCCGCGACTTCGACGAACGATTGGCCGTACTGAGCTCATGAGCGATCCCAACACCTCCAGTTCCATCCGCGCGGTGTACTTCGACGTCGGCGAAACGCTCATCAACGAGTCGACCGAGTACGGCACCTGGGCGGACTGGCTCGGCGTGCCCCGGCACACGTTCTCCGCGGTCTTCGGGCAGGTCATCGCGCAGGGACGCGACTATCGCGAGGTGTTCCAGCACTTCCAGCCGGGTTTCGACCTCGCCGCCGAACGGCAGCGCCGCGCCGACGCCGGCCTCGCCGAACACTTCAACGGACGCGACCTCTACCCGGACGTCCGGGCGTGCATCGCCGAACTCAAGGCAGCGGGGTTCTTCGTCGGCGTCGCCGGTAACCAGACCGCACGCGCAGGGCGCCTGCTCCACGAGCTCAACCTCGGCGTGGACCTGATCGCCACCTCCGACGACTGGGGAGCCGAGAAGCCGACGCCGGCCTTCTTCGACGCGCTCATCGAGTCCGCGCCCTGCCAACCCGAGCAGATCGCATACGTCGGTGACCGCCTCGACAACGACATCCTGCCCGCCCGCGAAGCTGGCCTCGTGACGGTCTTCGTCAAGCGAGGCCCATGGGGTTACTACTACGCCACGCAGCCCGAAGTGCAGCAGGCGCACCTTCGTGTGGACAGCCTTGAAGGACTCGCCAAGCAACTGACGAACGACTGAGCTTGGAAGGCTGTAGCGCGCTCGAGGCGCTGCAGCTCGCATGCAGGATGGCACTGCAGCACGTGCGATACCACCGCAGGTGAAGGCGGCGCTGCTGATGCTCGCGAGACTGCTCCCGCCGGGGCCGCCGGCGCTGCGTGAGCTGACACGATGGATCGAAGTGTCCGCGGAACTCAGGTCGTAGGCGCCAGGAGCCGGTCGGCCAGGTCCGTCAGCGAATCGACCACCCAGTAAACGGTCTGCCGCACCAGCGGGTTCATCCGCCCACAGATTTCCCCACGGTCCGCGCCGCAGCAGCGCCCGGACTGTCTGATTGCCGCGACGCCGATCCAGATTCCCGCGTATCGCATCGCTGCAAGGGTCGGCATTACATCGGAGTACAGGTCGGCGGCGCTGATCTGTTCACCCCGCGCCCGCCACCTCGCGGCGCTTCCGTTCAGCCGACAGGTCGAAGCCCGGTCGCGTATCCGTGGGTCGCGAGCGCTTCGGACAACGTAGATGTCCGCATCCGCGCCCTGGACAGGCCGTTGAGATCTGAATGATCCTCCAATACGCGCCCCGGCTGGGCGTGAGCAGCGCCTCCGTCCAGCCGGGTGCGTTCAAGGAACAACGCCGGGCATCAGGCAGGACCAAGCGGCGGCCGGGTTATACCCAGCAAGTTCGCCGTCAATGCTCCAGCCATTGTGGGCAACGGCGGCCTCGCAATAAACGCGCGGTCCGGTCTGACCATGCGTGATTTGCGGATCAGACAACACGTCTGTCCACATGCAACGTATCGACGGGGATGCGTCAAAGCGCGATGGTCAACCGGTCACCAGGCTGCCACTCGGACGGCGGACATAGCCAGACGGCTTGCAAACGAATCAATTCAGCATCCGCGTATCAGGCGGTGATGCGTGTGATGTGCCGCGCCCGCAGGCAATGAGGCATGCGGCGGACTCGACCAGGGGAGGACGAAACATGAGTACCGAACAGCGGATACCGATCAATGTGAACGGTCAAACCACGACGGCCAGTTACCGACCGGAATTGCGACGGACGCTCGGGTTCAAGGATCTGGTGTTCTACGGGTTGGTGTTCATGGTGCCGATCGCGCCGATGGGGATCTTCGGGTCGGTGTACAGCGGCTCCGGCGGCATGGTCGCGCTGACGTACCTCGTCGGGATGGTGGCGATGGTGTTCACCGCCGCCTCGTATGCGCAGATGGTGAAGGCGTTCCCGCTCGCGGGCAGCGTCTACAACTACGCGGGCCGGGGGATCGCCGCGTGGGTGGGGTTCCTGGCCGGTTGGGCGGTCCTGCTGGACTACCTTCTTGTCCCGAGTCTGCTGTACCTGATCGCGGCGGTCGCGATGCACGCCACCGTCCCGGCGATCCCGGTGTGGGCGTGGCTGCTCGGGTTCGTGGCGTTCAACACCGTGGTGAACCTGCGGGGGATCCGGATGACCGCGCTGATCACCCGGATCATGCTGATCGGTGCCCTGATCGTCCTGGCGGTGTTCCTGGTGGTCGGGGTGTGGGCGATGCTGAACGGGCGGGGTCGCAGGTTCTCGTGGGAGCCGCTGTTCAACGCCGACACGTTCACATGGCAGGTGGTGTTCGGCGCGGTGTCCATCGCGGTGTTGTCCTTCCTCGGTTTTGACGGCATCTCGATGCTGGCCGAGGAGAACACCGGCGGCGCCCGCCAGATCGGCCGGGCGATGGTCGCCGCGCTCGGTGTGGCCGGGCTGCTGTTCATCGTGCAGACGTGGATCGCGGCGCTGCTCGTCCCCGACCCGGCCGGGCTCCTCGCCGGCGGGGATCCGGACGGGGTCGCGTTCTACGATGCGGCCCGGCAGGCGGGTGGGGCGTGGCTGGCGACGTTGTGCGCGGTCGCGACGGCCATCGCGTGGGGTGTCGCGAACTCCCTCGTCGCGCAGGTCGCCACGTCGAGGTTGTTGTTCGCGATGGCCCGGGACCGGCAGCTGCCGTCGTTCCTGCGCAAGGTGTCCGTGCGGTCCGGCGTTCCCGGCAACGCGATCACCTTGACCGGGGTGTTGTCTGTGGCGATCGGCCTGTACATGGCGTGGCGTTCCGACGGGATCGCCCTGCTGTCGTCGCTGATCAACTTCGGGGCGTTGACCGCGTTCCTCGTACTGCACGTCGCCGTCGTCTGGCATTACCTGGTCCGCAAGCGGTCCCGGAACGTGTGGTCGCACCTGCTGATGCCCGCGGCCGGGTTCGCGATCCTCGCCTATGTCGTCATCAACGCCGACGTCGCCGCGCAGCGGCTCGGGTTCGTCTGGATCGGCATCGGTGTCGTCGTCCTGATCGGCCTGTACGCGGCCGGGCGCCGGCCGAAGCTGTCGGGCATGCCGGGGACGGGGGACGCGGCATGAACGGCGTGGTCGAGCACAAGATGACCGAGTCGGACCTGACGTACCTGTTCGGCGGGGGCCGGTATCCGATCGCTGACGTGCTGCCCGGCCAGGTGCTGTCAACGAGCACGGAGGACTGCTTCGGCGGCGCGGTGCTCAGCACGGATGATCTGCCGTCGAAGGTGTGCCGGCAGTTCAACCCGGTCACCGGCCCGTTCCGGGTCCCCGGCGCCGAGCCCGGCGACACCCTCGCCCTGCACTTCATCGACATCGCTCCCGCGCGGGACTGGGGGATGTCGGCGACGTTCCCGCACTTCGGGGCGCTGACCGGCACCCACACCACGGCCATGTTGCAGCCGCCCCTGGATGAGCTCGTCTGGCGGTACACCATCGACGCGGACGCCGGCGTGGTCCGCTACCACGCCCGCCGCTGCGACTACACGGTGGAGCTTCCCCTGGATCCGATGCTCGGCACCGTCGGGGTCGCCCCGGCCGGTGGTGAGGCGCGGTCGACGATCGTGCCGGACCGGCACGGCGGGAACCTCGACACCCCGGAACTGCGGGCCGGAACCACGGTGTATCTCGGGGTGAACGTGCCGGGGGCGATGTTCTCCATCGGCGACGGCCACGCCCGGCAGGGACAGGGCGAGATGTGCGGGGTCGCGGTGGAAACGGCGATGCATGTCACCGTCGCCGTCGACGTGATCAGGGGCGTGGTTACGCCGTGGCCGCGGATCGAGACCGACCACCAGCTGATCAGCATCGGCGCCGCCCGCCCGCTCGAAGACGCGTTCCGGATCAGCCAGCATGACCTCGTCACCTGGACCGCGGAACTGACCGGTCTCGACATCCTCGACGCGTACCAGCTGGTATCGCAGGCCGGCAGGGCCGCGCCGGGCAACGTGTGCGACCCGCTGTACACGATGCACGCCGCCATCGACACCGCGATCCTGCAAGGGGCGTCGGCATACGGCGGAACGCACCGGCGGCTGCGTGACCTGGCCCGGTCGATGCGGTGACCAGCAGTGACCTACCAGACCTACCCGATCGGTGAGGCGCCGCCGCCGAATCTGCGGCAGCCGCTGCGGGTCGAGCTGTTCTTCCTCACCCACTCCGAAACCGGCGAGCCGCTCACCAACGTGGGCGCGCACGCCGTGGCACTGGCGGGTGCGGCCCTGATCGACGACCTGCTGCGACCGGTTGAGCGGATCCGGCTCGTTGGGTCGCAGGTCGTCGTCGTCAACGCGGATGTGTCCGGTGATCCGGTCGCCGACTGGGTGGTCCGGACGCTGGGCGGGAACCGCGGTACGTCCGTGCTGGACCGGCCGCAGCGGTCGTACTCGGTCCGTGACGCGGTGCGGGCCATCGCTGTGCACGCCTATGACCGCACCGCGGCCGGGATGTATGCCGGGGACCTGGTCCAGGAGCTCAAGCGGCGCAGGTTGAGCGGCGGCCGTCGCCGGTACCCACCGACGGACACCGGGGTCATCGCCCGGGTGCGTGGCCGGTTGTGCAGCGTCCTGACCGGACACACACCACCGGACCCGCAGACCGCCGCGCTCGCCGGCCTGATCCTCGCCCTCGACCTGACGTCCGAGCTGTACCTCGACGGATCTGGCCTGAACGTCCGCAGCCTGCTCAAGGCGCTGGCCGACTGGGTCGGGCGCAGCATGCCGGAGGTCCAGCAGTTGATCGGCGCGACCGACGACCTGATCGCCGAGGCGGCGGTCGCGGTCTACGGACAGTCCCGCTGACACCGACGCCGTCGTGGTTCGCGGACCGGAACGAGCGCCCGGCCCGTGCCGTTCGGCGGCGGCCGGGCGCCGGACGGACAGCGGACGGCCTACCGCCGAAGCCGCCGCCGTCCACGCGGGGTGGCCCTGCCTTCGTGCCTCCCAGGGAGGCCGGGCCACCCCGCACCACACCTATAAATGATCGCTAGGAAGGGACCCCGTGGGCACCGCAACAGCCGCCGAGGCGGCCCGCCTCGTGCTGATGCGCGCAGGTGCGCCGACCGATGCCGATGTGGTCGACGATTTGGCTGTCCTGCTGCATGGCTATGTCGTCCTCGCCGGCCGTGACCCGGCGACACAGCTGCCGGACGCCGCGCTCATCGAGACCGCGATGTGCTACGCCCGTACGGCAGCCCCTGCCGCCGATGCGTTGCTGGACGCGACAGTTTGGGCGAAGTACGCCTACCGCGCCGCCCGGACGCTGCACGGTGTGCATCACCCGCGCACCGTGGAGGCCACCGAGGCGCTGATCTGGGTGCTGTACAGCCACGGCCTGGACAGCGAGGCGCGCACGCTGCAGCGTCAGCTGGTCCAGCTGCACCTCGACCACGGCAATACCGCCGCCCACCTCACCGCCCGGGTCGATCTGGCCGGGCAGCTGCACGGCGCGGGCCGCTGCGGCATCGCCCTCCGGGAAGCGACCGCGGGCTGGAACGCCTGGATCGACGAGTTCGGGGCGCATGACCCGGCCGGTCTGACCCTGGTGCTGCAGCTCGTCGGCCTGCTCGCCGGTTGCCGGCGGATCCCCGAGGCGCAGCGGTACATCCAGCAGGCGAGCCGGCTGCTTCCGGAACCCGGCGACCCGGCCCGGACGCACACGACCGCCTTCATCCACATCTTGATCATGGCGGCGGTGCGTCACCGGTCGGTGTGTACCGCGCCCGGTGGCCGCCAGCGGCACGACGCAGCCCAGCTGGCGGGCCTCACGGCCATCTGGACGGCGCTGCTGCCGTGACCTCTCGCCGTCCACAGCGCGGCACCGTCGCCGGCACAGACCCAGCCGCAGCCGCAGCACGGCCCGTATCACCTCACCATACGCCGACCTGGAGCAGATCATGACCAGCGACACCGATGCCGCCGCGCCGGCCTCGGCAACTGTCCGAGACATCATCGCCCGGTTCCATCACCTCGCCGCCACCCAACCCGACCGCGTCGCCGTCATCGACCGCCACCGCAGCACCACGTTCGCCGACCTGTGGCAGCTGGCGTATCAGGACGCGGCGCGCCGCCCCGCCGACCAGACGATCGTGCCGGTCGTCGCCCGGCCTGACGCCGCGACCATTGCGGCCGCGCTGGGAGTGTGGTTGACCGGCGGTATTCCGCTGCCGGTTGCGACAACGGTGCGACTGAAGACCCTCAACGCCGCCGTACAGCAGGCGAGTAGCGTCACCCACACGTGCCGGCCGTGGCGCGCGCAGTTGCACGCCGAGCTCGGCGCCCGCCACATCTCGGTCACCGGTGGCGTGCCGCCGACCGACCCCCGGCTCGGCGACGCGATCGGCCTCACCGGCGGCGGCACCGCACTCATCACCTCGCCCCTCTACGCCGCCGCGATCTTCGAGGCCGCCGTCCGGCAACTCCTCGCCTGTGGCACGATCGTCCTGCGGCACGAGTTCGAGCCCGAGGACTGGCTCGCCACCGCGGTGGAGACCGGCGCTGACTGGGCGGTCCTCGCCGCCGGGCAGCTCGTCGCACTGATCCGACACCAGGAGGCGGTCGCCGGTTGGCTCCCGGTCGCCACCCAGGCGCTGCGCCGCATCGTCGTGCCCGCCGCGGTACCCGCTGTCAACGCCGGCTACCTCGCCGCGCTCACCACCCAGGCCGGCGCGGCCGTCACCGCCTGGTACCACGCCCCCACCTACGACGGGGCCCTCAGCCGTGCGGGCGGACCGCCCAACGTCCTGACCCCGCTGCCGGGCATCCACCTGCGGACCGTCGACCCGTCCGGACAACCGACACCGCGCGGCGTCGCCGGGCTCATCGAGGCCTCCACCAGCCGCGGCGCCACCAACCACCGCGCCGACCTGCCGTGCACCACCGCCGGAGCCTGGCGCACCGCCGGCGACATCGGCACCCTCGACCCAGACGGCAACCTCACCCTGCGGCGGCTCGACCCGGCCAGGCACTACCTCGATCCCGGCGGCGCCAGGGTGACCGTGGCCGCGCTCCGCGAAACGCTCGACGCCCACCCCGACATCACCGCACACACCATCCACGTCGTGCCGGACGGAGACGGGCAACGCCGTGCACGCGTACAGATCTGGGCCCACACCACCCTCACCCCGGCCGCCGTCGCCAGACACTGCGCCGACCGCGGCACCGCGACATCCGCCGCGCATATCACCGTCAACGACGCCCGATCCGGGGAACCAGCCACGGCGGATCCGCGATGAACACGACACACGCATCCACCTCCAGCAGGCCCGACACCCGCCGGCGCATACCCGGCACGAGCAGGTGGAACGCGGCGCCGTCACATACCGCTACGGTCGTATTGGTCGTCGCCGCCGGCGTGTTGGCCGCCGTCCTGCTACCCGCGATGCTGCTGTTGATCCGTCACAGCCCGGCAGAGGTACCCGTCCAGCGATCGCCGCGATCGCCGACACATGCCGGTAGTCCTTCACGCGCGTTGCCGACGAGCCGGCGCGCTGCTGATTCCGTGCCGTGCCGACCCGGTTCGCAGCGACCGTGCAGCGCCCCACGAACGGTCCTGCCGACACCCGCGAGGACGTCACGGACCGCAGCGTCGAATGCCCCGCCGACGAGCGGCGGCGTGGCATGACGGCACCCGACCCGGCGCTGCGGCACGCCCTGGACAGCGCGTACGCGGCACTGCTCGCCGGGGACACGACGAGCGCCGCAGCACTCCTGCAACCGCATCTCACCGCCGTACCGGAGTCGACACCGCCTGATGCCGTGCGGGGCGAGGCCGCGACGCTGTGGGCGAACCTGCTCGTCAACGATGCGGCCACCGCCGATCGTTCGACCACAGCGCTGGCCGTGCGGTGGGCGCGGTACGGGGCCGCCACGGCACGGCAGCTGCACGGCAACGCCCACTGGGCGACGCTACGAGCTCGGCGGGTGCTGGCCGAGGTGCTGACGGCGGGCGGTGAGCACGCGGCCGCCGCGGACGCCTACGCCGCGGCGGCGGCCGCGCTGCTCAGCACCGGCGAGGTGGACGAGGCCAGTGCGGTGGCGGCACCGTTGGCCGGAGCGCTGCACGCGGCGGGCCGGTGCGCCGACGCGATCGAGCGGCTCAGCGGGGTATGGGACGCGTGGCAGGCCAAGCACGGCAACCGGGACCCGCGCGGGTTGCCGATCGTGCTCCGGCTCACCGGGCTGCTCACGACGTGCGGTTTCGAGCGGGAAGCGAACCGCCGCTGGACCCAGGCCCGGCCCGCGCTGCCGCCGCAGCACACCGTGCGGCGGGTCGCCGTGCTGACCGACGCCTACACCCTGATGTCACGAATCGCGGAAGCTCACCCGCCGGTCTGCGCGTACCGGCGGCTCCAGCACGGCAACGCCGCCGCCACGACCGAGCCGGAGCCGCAATGAGCACCGACCATGCAGCCCGCACGGGCGCGGCGGGGAACAGCGGCGGCCGGCACGCACGACCGGCAACGCCGGCCGACCTGGTCGATGAGGCGGCTGTCCGGATGGCCGCCTATGACTTCGGCGGCGCCTACCAGCTGCTGGTCGAGGTCCGGTCCCGGATCTTGCAGGGTGTCGAGGTCGAGCACACCGACGCCGCGGACGCCACCCGGATGCTCGCCGAGGCGATGCTCAGTCTCGGACAGATCGACGACGCCGCTGCGGTGATCGCCGACCTGGCCGCCTGGCCCAGTCTCGGCCCGTACCAGACCGCGATGCTCGCCGTCACCCACGCGCGGGTGCTGACCGCGCAGGACCGGCTCGACGAGGCAGCAGCCCAGTACCGCGCCGTCGCCCAACGCCGCCCGCCGGCCGGGGACCCCGGGCGGTGGCCGGCACTGCTGGCAGCCGCCGGCGCGGCCACCATCGCCGCCGACGGGCATCCCGCGACGGCGGAACCAGCCCTCACCCGCGCCTACACCTGCCTGGCCGACGAATACGGCACCAGCCCCGTCGACGTCCTGCGCATCGGCGTCGAACTGACACAGCTGCGGATGCGGCTCGGCGGACACGACACAGCCTGGCACCTCGCCACAACACTGCTCCCGGCGGCGGTCGCCGAACACGGCCGGCAACACCCGCTGACCAGACAGCTCACCGCCACCGTCGACCGCCTCGCCACCCCGCGCCGCGGCCAAGACAGCGCGCACGAGCGCCCGCCAGACACCGCAGACACCCAGGCAGACACCGCGCCGGCATCGGGTGGCCGCGACACGCCCACCGTGCCAGCACCGGCGCGGTGGTCGCGGTCTGTTCGGTCTGTTCGCTCTGTTGGGCGAGGACCGTATGCGGCCAGCTGGCGGTCGCTGCCGTACTGGATGCTGCTCGCCGCTGTGGTCCTGCTGGGCGCGGCGTCCGCAGCCGTGATCACCACCCTCGTCATCGCCGGCCCGGACGCCGCACGTGCGCCGACAGCCGGCAGCCGGTCCACGCCCAGCCGAGCTGCGTGGACGCCGGTGTACGCGCCAGCCAAGGACGTGCGCATCGTGCGGGACACCGGCGCCACGATCGACGTCGCCTGGACCGACCCGAGCGGCGGCACCCGACCCGCGATCGTCTTCCTCGCCGAGGACGACGGGCCGGCGACCGTCGCTGGGACGGTCCAGGCGGCGGCCACCAGCTTCCGGCTCACCGGCCTGGACGCCCACGCGCACCGGTACTGCGTCAGCGTGGCCCTCGCCTACAGCCCGACCGATGTCGCGCGCTCCGCCGACGCCTGCACCGCCAGGCCAACCAGCACCCAGAACTCCCGCAACAGCGGCAATCCGACCTCCTCACCGACCTCCTCGCCGCCCACCTCCCGGCGACGCCCAGCACACCGCCGTCGCCGCGTCCTGCCGTCAAGGGCACGCCACACGGCCTCGACGCGCCCCACGACGTCCGCGCCACATCTGACCCGAACGGCAGTAACCCCATGGTGAAACGCACCGTCCGCATCCTCGAGGACGACCTCGACGGCAGCACCGCAGACGAGACCATCCCGTTCGAACTGGACGGCGTCAGGTACACGATCGACCTGTCCACAGCACACGCCGCAGCGTTCCGGGAAGCGCTCGGCCCGTTCGTGCGCGCCGCGAGCACCGTCCAGCCGCCACCCTCCCGGGTCGTGCTGTCCCGGTCAGCGCTTCGTCGGGGCCGTCCAAGCCGCACGACCGGCCGCCCCGCCAGCGACCCGGAGTACGGGGCGCCGGGGACGGCGGAGCGCAAGGCGGTCAACATCGCCATCCGGGAATGGGCACGCGATGCCGGCCATCAAGTGGGCGACCGCGGCCGGCTCAAACACACCGTCGTGGAGGCATACCACCGCGCCACGGCCGGCGACTACCGCCAGGGCGACGCGATCAATTGCCCGGCTCCCTGATAGGCGCGGCCCCTGGCCGGCATGGCCCCGATGCCTGAGCGCTGACGTCAACTGATCTGCGGTGAGTGTCCAAACGACACAGCGGCCGGGATGCGGAGAACGTATCCCGGCCGCTGTGGTTGCCGTACGGCTCGACGGGCCTCGACCGCACAGCCTTCCCGCTGCCGGATGCAGGTAGGCCCGGCAGGCTGTGCCCGACCCGCCCAGGGACCGGGTCGAGCACGGTGCGTGGATGCCGGTGCGGGCACGACGTGCCCGCACCGGGCGGCTTCGGTCAGCGGTGGCGGCGACCGCCGTACTCGTGGGCGACGAGAACGTACTTGCCGCCGCGACCGACGCGGTAGCAGTCATAGTCGTCCCAGGCGCCCCGCTGCTCGCCGATCCAGCCAGCGAAGGTGCAGCTCTTCTTGTTCTGGAACGTCCGCACCGTCCAGGACTGGGTCCAGCCGCCGTTGCGGTGTCCGTCCCAGCCGCCGTGGAAGCGCCCGTCGTTGCCGCGCCAATCCCCGCCCCGGCCATTGCCACCGCTGCCGCCGCCGGGGTGGTCGCCGCCGCCCGGACGGGGCTGGGCCACGGTGCTCTTGCTGTCCTGGACGGTCGCGGCCGACGCCGTCGAGGCGCTCATGCCGATGACGGCGCCGGTGGCCAGGGTCAGTCCGGCCATAGCCATGATTCGCTGCGTAGTGCGCATCACGATCCCCCTCGTGTTGTGACGATGCAGCTACCTTATGTAACCTTCCGGACTGAACCCGCTAAAGCCACTCATACGTTGTGGTTAGGCATAAAACCGCTCGGACCAACACGCCCATATCCGGACGGCGTACCACTCGGCCGAACAGGCAACGGGCGCTTACCTCAGCGACCGTGGCGCCAGCGGCGGCCGCAGTGGTCATGCTGCTCGGCGGCATATCGATGGTCGTCGCGCACACGTTGAACAGACGCACGCTCGTCGATCTCGGCGCCGGCACGGGTCCAAGATGGGGCATCGCCGCCCGGTGAACGGCGGTTCCGGTGGTCACCATGATCCTGACGGTTTCCGCTCGCCATCCTGACCGTGTCGTCCGGCGGCCGGAGTACCGACTTCTCGTTCGGCGTGCTCTGGATGGCACCCGCCCTGATCGGCACCATTGCGTCCCTGGTCGTCGGTGCCGCGTTCCTTCGCGTGCCGCGTCAGTCGTCGGACTAGCGGTAGTTCGTTGGTTCAGATCGGAGATGACCTGCACGTTACCCCCGGTGGATCCACCGGGGTCAGGGCTTCAGGAAGCGCGATGACACTCGGGTGGATCCGTGGTGGTTCCTGTGTTGGCCCAACCTTGGTGCTGGCCGCGCCGACGCTGCCGATCGCAGCCGCAGAGATCTGGTTGTTGCCGAGCCGCCAATGACTTGACCTGCGGAAACGCCCAGTAGAGGGGTATCGCGTGGAACTGCACGCTGTGCGCAGGTACCCTGTCAAGCGCGGGCTGCTAGCTCAATGGCAGAGCTGCGGACTTTTAATCCGTAGGTTCAGGGTTCGAGTCCCTGGCGGCCCACCGACCTGCGTCGACCCTGCTCGCCGGACCTCCGGTCCGGCTTGCCGTTGGTCGGTGGATTCCTCGCGCAGGCTTCGCCTGCTCCCCAGTGGGGGAGCTTCGCTCCACCCACACCCCCTCAAACCCATAGCGGCGCCATCTGCTCTGCCGACGGCGAGTCGTTCGAGGCGTTGCCGGCGGGCGTGCTCTCGGAGTGATTGGACGGTGTGCCGGTCCAGGGCGATGACCATCCGGTGCCCGTGGGGCCAGATTTCGCGCCGCCTCGATTGAGCGGTGCTCGGCGGCCCGCTTCTGCGGCGTGTCGAAGTCGTCGCTGTGCGGAAACCCGTCGCTTGGCCGCCAAGGCAGTTCCGTCACCTGGGCGCCGACGTACTCGGTGCGGCACTCGCTTGATCTATGCGCGTACTGCGGGCGGCAGCGAAGACGACCTCCGGTACGGATGGGCCACCTGGCCGAACAACGGTGACCGTACGGTCACCGTGCGGCACGGGCGGCCCGGGCGGCTCCGTGACCGTATTAGCATCGATGAGGAGCCGGCCGCGCGTCGGACCCGAACGAACCGGGAGTCGGCGTGTGGACCATCCGGATACTCGGCGAACTGGAACTCAGTTCGGGTGACGAGCGGGTGGAGCTGCCGGGCGCGGTGTACGGGCAGACGCTCTTGGTGATCGCGCTCGCCGGGCGGACCGGGCTGTCCCAGTCGGAGCTGCACCGAGCGCTCGATGACGTCGGCAGCGGTTGCACGCAGGAGGCGTTGCAGCGGCGGCTGAGCGACATGCGCAACAAATGGGATCTGCCATTGCCCCACTACAGGGAGCGTAAGCGTTACACGCTCGACGAGGAGCAGGTGGCGTCGGTCGACGCCTGGGAGTTCATCGATGGCGTCGCGGCGCTGGCCGCGGACGCCGATCCGCAGGAGGTGGATCGGCTGCTGCGGCTCTGGCGCGGTAACCCGCTCGTCGACGTCGACGAGCGGGCGCGCAAGCGGTGGCGGGCCGTGGTCGACGCCCGTCGGCGACTGATCGAGGTCGTCGAGGCGATGGACCCGGCGGGCCGCGGCCGCCTGAGCGGCCTGGCCGCGCACGCCGCGATGTTTTCCGAGGACCGGGCGCTGGCGCGGCTTGCCGGCGCGCCGACCGGCAAGCCGCGGCTGCTCGTCGTCGAGGACCAGATCATGGACGACATCACGAGCCTGCTGGAGGACGAGTTCGAGATCGTGCCGGCGGAGTCCTTCGAGCGGTGGTGCGAGCTGCGCGACGACGGGACGCTGGAGTCGATTCAGGCGGCGCTCATCGACCGTCACCTCGTCAAGGACCGGCCAGACGACAGCCTCGGTACCATCAAGGTCGCCGAGTACCTGCGGCTGCACACGCACATCCCGGCCACCCTGATGTCGGTGGACGTCGACTGCTCGGCGAACCGGCAGCTGGAGCTGTGTCAGAAGTACCGGCTGATGGACGTGATCCGCAAGGAGCGCAATGGCCGGGTCAACGAGGACGGGCTGATCGCGGCGGCCCGAGCGATGACCGACCAGTCCCCGCGGGGGCGCCGCGAACGGTGGCGGCGGTCGGTCGACTCGGTCCTCTTTCACGTCCAGCAGGCCGAGCTGTTCGGCCGCGGCCTCGGCCGGCAGCGCCTGCTGACCTGCGAGGACGAGCGCGATGCGATCGTCCGCCTGCTCGGGCGCGGGGAGCTGGAGCAGGCGGAGGCGAGGATCGCCCGGTTCACGGCCGAGTATGGTCAGTCGACTGCGGCAGCCATGCTCTGACGCAGCCGCCCGACCAGATGGCGGAGCCGTTGCGCACCTCGAGCCGGCCGCCGTACTCCCACAACAGGCTCGCGCTCATCGGCAGCCCCTGCCGCGCGCCGTCCAGCGCGGCCGCCGGGCGCCAGAGCGCGCCGGTCGGCTCGGTCAGTGCCCGGGCGCGGGCCAGTTCCTCCGCCGAGAAGCCGAGGCCGCTATCGGCCACCTCGATGACGACGCACGGACCCGTCACCGGCACGGGACGGTCCGCCGTCTCCGGCTGCGTGGTGACCGCGATCTGGATGCCGCGCCGTTCGGTGCCGTCGAGCCGGGCCAGCGCCCGCGCCGAGTTGAGGACCAGGTTGCGCAGCGACTCCAGCAGGATCGTGGGGTTGATGCGCACCCAGCACGCCTCGCCCAAGGGCTGTTCGATATTCAGACCGGCGGGCAGGTGCCACTCGACGCTCCCGATGAGCCGGGTGACCAGGCCGGTCACCTCGACCGGTTCGGGCGGCGAAAGCGCCTCGTAGTAGAGCTGCACGTAGGTGCCGCCGCCCAGCGCGCGGATCCGCTCCTCTAACTCGGTCAGCGCGGTCCGGGCTGGCGGATTGTCGACCTGGGCCGCGATGCGCTGCAGCCGGGCGATGACGCTGAGCACGTCGTTGTCGACGCGATGGCCGATGAGGTGCGCGACCCGGGGACCGAGGACAGCGGCGGCGGCGTCGTCGGCGGTCTGCGCCTCGATCGACAGCTCCTCGAAGACGGCGTCGATGCGCCGCTCCGCCGGCATCTCGGCCGGATCGAGCAGGGCGGCGACCAGCCCCGGCGCCGCCGAACCGTAGCCGCGGTCGCGCCGTCGGAGCAGACCCTGCGCGGTCAGGGTCTCGAGCGCCTCCGTGATGGCGGTGCGGCTGATCATGCGGGCGGCCACGCGCGACGGCACGTTTCGTTGTCGAAATCCGTCGAGGATGTCGTCGGCCGCGCAGGCCGACTCGACCGCGAGATGCTGCAGCGTGAGCCAGAGCGTCGCCCGGACGAGCGGGTTGGCGGCGAGCGGTGCCAGCACTGCCGCCCGGATCTCGGCCCGGGTGCTCGTCCGCACGGCCCGCAGGTCGTCGGCCGTGATCCGCCGGCCGGACTCGGTCGACCGGCCGGATGCGATGAGGCTGCGCACGGCCCGACCATGCGCTGCCGGATGGAGGCCGAAGTCTTGGAGCAGGCCGTCGAGCACCGCCGCCTCCGGCACCATCCCGAACGCGTCGATCAGCCAGGCCAGCGTTTCCCGGGCCGGGGCGGCGCCGTCGAACGACACGCCGCTGGCGAGCAGCGCGGCCGGGTCCAGCTGCGGGATCAGGCGGCGCAGCAGGTTGATGCGCCGGGTGTCGGGTTCCACCGGCCTGGCGGTGTGCACCGGCGCGATCAGGCGCAGCAGTGTGGAGACGTCGAGCACCGCGAGGCCGGGGTCCGCGGGGGACTCCTCCTGCATGACCGGCCGGAACCACACGACGGGCCGGTTGCCGGGCGGCGGCGCCGTCGCGCCGGCCCAGAGCGACAGCCGGTCGGTGAACAGGGCCAGGCTCGCCAGCCGCGGGTCGGTCACGTCGAGGGTCACCGCGAAGCCGTCGCCGTCGGGATAGGCCTCGGCGGCGCGGCCGCCGACTGCGGCGGCCAATGCCGCGCCGAGCTCGGCGACGGTGTCACGGTCGGTCCGGAGCACGACGGCGCCGACGGCCACGATGAGCCGCTGTGCCTCGGCGTCGTCCGGAGCGGGCCGGTAGCGGCCGAACTCGGCGTCGGGCGGCGCCACCCGGTCGCCGTACCACTCGAGCACCTCGGCCACCGGCCGGCCGGCCCAGGGCCAGCGCCAGATCATCGGCGGCACGGTGATGGGGCTGTGTCCGCCGACGCCGGCGGCGGCCCCCGAGTTCAGCAGGTCGGTCGCCATGCCGAACTCGCCGAGGTCGACAGAGCGGCGCACCGCCTCGTGCCAGGACTCGGCGTCGGGTCCGGGCGTGGCCGACCCGAGATCGCTCTGCAGCCGGCGTTCGAGCTCGGCGCCGATCTGGTCAGTGCGGGCGGCGATGCGTTCCTCGGCATCCGGACGCGACACCCCCGCGAGGCGGAGCACCTCGTCGCCGTCCTCGCGCGGCAGCCCGAGCGCCGCGGCCCGCTCCTCCAGCGTCGCCCAGGCCAGGCCGACGTCCGCCACCGCTGCCGCCCGGGTCACGTCCAGGTCGGTCATGAGCCGCGCGAGCTCGTCCTCGCCGAGCGGCGTGGCGCCCAGGCTCTCCAGCAACTCGAGGAGGATGCCCTCGACGGCATCGAATTGCCCGTCGTGGATCATCGCGGCCAGGCTCTCGGCCGGAGTCCGGGCGTTCGCGATGTCGCCGAGCAGCAGGGACACGGCCCGCTCGGCGCCGGGGCGCTCGGGTCCGGCCAGCGCGGCGGCGAGCGTCGGATACCGCAGCCGGCTGATGGATGCCGCGAACAGGTCGAGGGCGTCGATGCTCATGCTGCCGCCGGTTCCGCGCCGAGCGCGGCCCAGTCCTGCAGGACGGCGAAGGAGTCCAGCACGTCCCGGACGAAGCGGTTCTCGGGATTGGTCGCCGCGTCGACGGCGACGATGAGGTCTGGCAGCTCCGCCGCGACGACGGCCGCGAGGTCTCGGGCCCGGTCGAGCAGCTCGGCCTTGTCCGGGTCGCCGGCCAGCTCCGCGTCCATGTCCGGGTCGTAGGTCGCGGCGAGCGCCCGCACGTCAGAGACGATCGCGGTCAGCTGCCGCAGGAGCCGCTTGCGATGCTCGCCGTGCACCGGCGGCTTGCTGTCGTCGATGGCGCGGCTCACCTCGTCAATGAGGGGCCCCAGCTGATCGTGGGCCGGCAGGCCGGGCGCGACCTGCAGGGCGAGCCGCCGCAGGTCGCGTTCCTTGCCGCACCCGCGCACGTCGGCGAAGGCTGAGTCCTTGCCATTGACCAGCTCGTGCAATACGCGGACGCTGTGCGAGTTCTGCAGCTGGGTCTGCTCGACCCGGTCAAGCCCGTCGCTGATGTGCTTCCACAGCGCCGCCTGGTCTGCCAGGTCGTGGTGGCGGTCCAGATTGGACCTGATCAAGCCGAGCGGGACCGGCCGGTGGTAGCTCCGGTCCGCGTACGTGCGGACGGCTGCCGCCAGCGGTTGCCAGCCGGGCCCCAGGGTGTACATCCCGAGCTCGAGCATGGTCGCCGCCTCCTGGTCGCCGTGGAAGACGATCCGCTCCATGGCTGTCGCCAGCACCGCGGCGCACTCGGCCGCCGGGCGGGTCGGCGTGACGACGTCCTCGTCCTCGGCCGCCGGGGCGCCGTCGACGACCTCGTCCCACACCTCGGCGACCACGTCGCCGTAGAGGGCGACGGCGCGCGCGGCGGCCAGGCGGGTCATCGCGGGGCCGGGGCGCGCCTCGTCGTCCTCGATCGCCGCGCGCAGCAGGGCGGCCTCGACGTACAGCCCGTCCATCCAGAGATCCTCGAACAGCCAGCGCAGCCACCGCTCCCGCCGGAACCGGGACATGGTGTCCGCGTGGGCGCTCACGCAGTACGCGGACGCGACGCGCAGCAGGTCCCGGCCGGCGTTCTCGGCCAGCCGGTCGAGCACCCTCCATGGGTCGATTCCCGGGCCGGCGAGGTGCTCGGTGACGGCCCGTGCGATGTCGGTACCCGCGGAAACGTCGTTAAGGACCAGTTGCGCGACCGCGAACGAGTCGTCGACCTGGCGGGCGGCGGCGACCGGCGCGGCCACTCGAACCGGCGACACGTCCGCGCCGACCGCCCGCGCGACGTCGTCGGCGACCGGCTGGCCGGTCAGCCGCAGCCCGAGCTCGCTCTGCTGGCGATGGGCGGCCATCGAGCTGTAGGCGCCCTCGAACGACAGGAAGTTGAAGCTGCTGACGACCGCCTCGTCGTCCCAGACGAGCACCTTGGCATGATTGCCGGTCCGCAGCACCCGCAAGCCCGCGCCGTGCCGTTCGACCAGCACCGCGAGCCCGCGCTCGGCCTCCGTCGGCGCGTTCGACAGCGCTGCGCCGTCGGCCGACATCGTGCGCTCCCTCTCGTGCGGGCGGTCGTACACGATCGTGACAGCGACGCCGCGCTCGACCGCCCGGTCCAGCGCGTCGATGAAGCGCTCGTCCACGACCTGGCGGCTGAGCTTGTCCGAGGCGATGACCAGCCGGCGGCGCGCCTCGCGCAGCGCGGTCCACAGCAGCGTGCGGTGCACGCCGTCCAACACGACCTCGGCGGGCGGATGCTCGCGCTCGGCAAGCCGGGCGCCGATCGCGCCGGCGACGTACCGCCAGCTCTCACCCCAGTGCCGCGCCGCCTGTTCGGCATGTTCGTCGATGCCTTCGTTCGGCGCCGTGGGCACCTCTGGCAGCTGCGGCGGCCAGTCCGGCGCGACCGGTGGTCGGTTGGGCTCGCGCAGGGCGAACTCGTGTTCGCCGACGAGCATCAGCCGGCTCATCTCGTAGCCGGGGACCGCGGTACGGGCCCAGCGCAGGATCTCCCGGATCGGGTGGCAGCCCGGAGCCTCCGCCGCCGGTGGCGCGGTGACGTAAAGGCCAACCTCGTGCCGCGGCCGGTCCTGGTTCAGCAGGTTCCAGCTCGTCACCAGCGCCACCCGGTCGTCGGCGACCGCGAACTTAGCGTGCGTCCGCGACGAGGTCTCCGGCACCAGGAACCAGGGCCGGCGTGGGCCGGGCCGCGGTCCCGCGTCCGCGGCGGGCGTGCCGCCGCCGTCGAGTGACGCGACGACGCGGGCGGAAGTGCGCAGCGTCGTGTCGTACAGCAGCCCGGCGACGTCGGCGTCCAGCTTGTCCTGGTATCCGATGCCCCACAGCACGACCACCTGCACCCCGCGCTTGAGGGCGTCGCGCAGCGCCGGCGTGACGGCGGCCAGGGCGCCGTAGCGCAGCCAGGGGCTGCTCAGCACGAGCTGGCTGCGGGCGGCGCCGATGAGCCGGACCAACTCGCCGACGTGGTCGGCGCCGACCACGACCCGGGCGTGCACCTCGCGCTCGACCCTCATGCCGATCAGGCCGCTCAGCTGCCGGTAGTTTGCGCTCAGCTCGCGGTGGCGGTTGCGGCGCTGTCCGGCCGGGATGGCGGCCGCGGTGGCGGCCTGGTCCGCAAGCCGGGCCACGGCGCGCTCGATCGTCGGCGCGGAGAGCAGGCCCGGCGTCGCATACCCGCGTAGCGTCTGGACGAACGGGTCCTTCGGCTGTCGGGCGACGAGGTCGGTGAGCCGCCGGGCGGCCTCGGCCCGGTGCGAGTCGGGCAGCCCGCCGTCCACGACGGAGACGGCGAGCTGGTCCGTGTCGGGGTCGATGGCCGTCTGGATGTCGAGGGCCAGCCAGCGCCGATTGCTGACGCTGACCTGCTGGTCGGTCACGTAGGCGCCGAGCACCCGGCGCCGCCGGCCGTCGCGCACGGTGCCGGGCTCAGGTCGGTCGCCGAACCGCTCCTGCTCCTCCCGGGCCAGACCGCGTTCGACGGCGTCGAGCACGGCCGCGATCGGGGCGTCGGCGATGCGGACCGGGCTGTCCTCGAGCGGTACCGCGAGCTTCGGCTGGACGGGTGCCCCAGTGCCCAGGATGGGCATGACGTGGCCGGTGAGCCGGTCAATCATGACCTGGCGGTCGTCGACGAACGTCTCCGCGCTCTCCAGCCGCTCGAGCGTTCCGGCGGCGAGGTGCTCGCGGATCTTCGCGGTCACCTCGAGCCCGGAGTAGGACTTGACCAGCCGCAGGTAGCCGGTGCGCCAGAGGTCCTGCACCAGATCGAGGGTAAGGCGCCGGCTGAGGCCGAGCGCGTCGCACAGCCCGCCGAGGGTGTCGGCACCGGCGTCGACCGCCCGCAGCACGACCTGCTCGATCGGCGTGAGTGTCTCCTGGTAGCCGAGCCGGACCCGCACCGTGGCGACGTCGCAGGGCACGTAGACGGTGAGCTTCGACCCTATCGGCGCGCCGGTCACGACCGCACCGCCCATTCGTCCTCGCCCAGCTCGGCCGGCGCGGCGAGGCCCGGAAGGTCGCCGTAGAGCTGCAGGGCCTTGACCGTCACCCCGTTGAGCTCGACCGCCCGGCAGACGTCGGTCCAGACTCCCTTGGGGCCGGTGATCGAGGCGAAGTGCTCGAACCGGCCGACGATCACCAGGAGCCGCCGGGCTCGCGAGAACAGGACGTTGACGAGCTGCCGCTGGGCGAGGTGACCAAGTCCGGCCGACACGGCGCGCGGGCCGGCGGTGCCGCCGCGCGGAGTGTCCCGGACCAGCGACACGATCACGATGTCGGCCTCGCGCCCCTGGAACGCGTGGATCGTGGACAGGTAGGGCCGGACGCTGCCGTTGCGCTGCAGCAGGCTCAGCTGCTCGCGGTACGGCGTCAGCACCGCCAGCGGCGACGGGCCGTAGCCGTCCCGGTTCGGGCGTGGGAACGGGTCGAGGTCCTCGAGCAACCGCTGCACGACCGCCGCCTCGCCGGGGTTCGACCAGTGCGGCTCGTCGTGGCACGACGTGATGCCGGCGGTGTCCAACCACACCAGCGACTGCGCGTTGAGATCGCGCGGCCGGTTGAGGTACACCAGCGGAATCCGCAGCGCCGGGTCCTCCTCGATGTGCGTGTCCAGGCCGCCGACCGGCAGGCCGTCGTCCAGCCGCCGCTCCGGCAGCTCCGGGTAGAAGACCCGGCTCACGAGGTCGCCGATCGGTTCGCGCATGCGGAACTGCACCGACATCCGCCGCAGCGGCTTGCGCGGGTCGGGTTGGCCGGCGAAGAGCCCGCCGAAGAGGTCGAAGACGCGCATGTACTCCGCGACCCGGTCCGGCGTGATCTGGGCCATCCGTGGGCTCGGGTCGGCCGCGCACGCGTCGAGGAAGCGCTTCAGGTCGTCGCGCCGGTGCGCCGGCAGCTGGAAGTGGTCGCCGATGAGCGTCCACCGCCGGCCGCGCAGCAGCGGGATCGCCAGCTCCGTCGGCCAGGCCTTGGCCGCCTCCTCGACGATCACCCAGTCGAACATCGCCTCGGACGCTGGGAACAGCAGCTCCGGCGTCGACGCCGCACACGTCGCGAACACCAGGTTGGCGCCGCGGTGCAGGCGATCGGCCAGTTCCGGTACGACCGACTCCTGCTTCCCGCCGAGCATCCGGCTCCATCGGTCGAGCACCTCGCCCAGCAGCGGCGGCAGCGGGTCGTGGGTGGCGGCGAGCCGCCGCTCGACGCGGGCCCGCACCTGCGCGGCCAGCCGCACCGCACCTTCCAGCCGCTGCCACTTCTGCACCGCGGGATCGACCCGGGCCTGCGAGTCCGCGCCGCGCCCAGTGATCCGCAGCGCGACGGGCCGCAGACGGTTGTCGGCATCCTCGTGACGGACCAGGCGGCCGTCGTCGTCCATCTCGCCGATCTGCTTCAGGACCCGGATCGCGAGGTTGTCCAGCGCGAAGTTCGACTGCGCGGAGACCAGGATGCGCGCGGCCGGGAAGCGCTCGAGATAGGCGCCGATCGCCGTCGCCGCGACCCGCGTCTTGCCCGTGCCGGGCGGGCCCTGCACGGCGGCGAACGGCTCGCACACCAGCATCTCCCGGACGACCTCTCCGCCGGAGCCCTTGAGCTCGCGGCCCGCGTCGCGCCAGCGCCACTCGAAGGTGCGGATCGTGCGTGGCGTGCGCAGGTGTCCCTGGAGATGCTTGGCCCGGTACAGGTCGTTGCGGGCGCTGCGTTGACGGTCCAGGCTCAGCTGCGACCCGCGGTCGCCGGCCGGTCGCAGCCAGCCGCTCGCCGGTATCGGCGGCTCGCCGCGGTTGGTTCGCAGCAGCAGCCGGTCCTGGCCCTCCCGGCGCACGACCTGAGCCGCGGTGACCCGCTGCCGGCCGGGCCGACCGTTGCGGTCCTCCAGGATCTCGACGTCGACGCTGTCCTCCTCGTTCTCCAGGCCGGCGAAGAACGAGCCGAACTCCGGGCGGAGGGCCGGAGTCGCGGCGTACTTGACGAAGATAGGAGACGACACGATCCGGCGTTGGTCGCGCTCGGGGTCGTAGCGGACCAGCGCCTCCGAGCGTTCGGCCTCGGCGAGCACGAACGGGTAGACCCGGGCGTCCAGCTCGACCTCCTGAAAGCCCAGCAGCCAGTCGACGGCCTCGCGGAAGCCCAGCTCCTGTGGAGACTCGGTGTCGACCGGCCGGGTCGCGTCCACAAGATTGCGCCACGAGGGCGCGCGAGCGATGCGCCGGGCCAGGACCTCGCGGTCGATGTCGATCGCACGCAGGTCGAGCTCGGGCAGCCGACGGGCGGAGCTCCAGTCCAGCTCGCGCAGTTTCTTCTCGATGGTGGGCACCGACTTCTGGACCACGTATTTGATGAGCAGCGCCTGCTCCGTCGGGGTCTCCAGGTGGCCGTGCTCATCCCGCGGGCGGTAGTAGTCGCAGAACCAGGCCAGCTGGTTGCCGAGGACCACCTGACGAGACTCCTGCAGGCTGGTGGGGTCGTGGCCGCGGATGAACGGAACGGCGCCGTTAGGGGAGGCGGTCATGAAGGCGCCGCGCACATCGCTAGCGATGAAGGCCGCTAGCTCGGCGCGGCCCTCGTCGGTTCGCGGGTCGTGCTCGACGAGGCCCCAGCGAAAGATCGTCTCCGCGCTCTCCGCCGGCATGTAGATCATGAGATGCTTGCGCATCGCGGGCGGCCCCTCGATGTCCAGCATGATCCGGTCGTAGCCGGCAGTGATCAGGCCGACGACCTCGTGGGCGCTGGGGCGCACGTCGCCGTCGGGATGGAGCATCCGGGCCAGGATGGCGGCAAGCTCGGCGGGCGTGTCGGTGCAGCCGTCAGCCGTATCCCGCAGGTGCTGCGCGAATGCCGTATACCCCGCGCGGACCTCGGCCGCGGACGCCGCGGCGGTGCCGGGCGGCGGCACGGACAGGCGGTCGGCCGGCAGCGGACCGACGAACCATTCGTAGGCGATCGCGGCCAGGCTGTAGACGTCGGACTTCTCGCTCTCCATCAGGTTGCTGTCGCCGCCGTAGAGGTACGCGACCCGTTCCACCGGCGCGTAGAGCAGCTGTCGGCCGAACATCCGGCGCAGCTCGTCGGGGTCAGCCGCGCCGTCGAGGGCGGTGCGGAACAGATCGGCGATGAGTGAGCTGAGCTCGAAACGCGCCAGGCGCATCCGGGGGCCGTCGAAGACCGCGATGCTCTCCGGCGACAGGCCGCGGTGGGTGATGCCGAGGAAGTGCAGCTCCGCGAGCCCCTCGGCGAGAGACCGGAACTGGCGCACCGCGTCGGCCGGGTGTGCGCGGAAGTAGTCGACGTCCTTCGGCCCGGCGCAACGCAGGCCGCCGCGGCTCGCCACGAAGGCCATCCCGCCCGGCACGTTCGCGGCCATGGTCTGTTCGTGGGTGAGGTACCCGCCGTCGAGGACCTCGGGCAGTGCCGGGTGCGGCGACGCCGACATCCGCAGCAGCGCGCGCACGTCCTGCTCCCAGAGCAGGCCGCCCATCTCCTCGATGCCCAGGAACAGCTCGACGTCCACGGACTGCTCGTTGCGGTCGAGCATCCGCGCGCGGTACAGGCGCCCGGCCAGCAGCTCCTCGAGCTCGACCGGCTCGTCCTCGTCCAGGGCCGAGAACGGGCCGAACTCTGCGGTCTCGCCGCACAGGAAGTGGCCGACTAATCGGCCCGCCGTCTCGGTGGACACCCCGGTGCCTCCATCCGCCGGGGACGGCCCGAGTCCGATCCCCACGCTCCGTGTACCGCGAGCCTACGCGCGCGGTAGGTGTCGGCACAGGCGCCGGAGGTGGAATTGCCGCTGAGCCGGAACCGGTACGGGCGGACCGAACTCAGCGGAAACTCAGCGGTCTCTCCATTTCGGACGCTGGTCGAACGACGGAATCGTAAGCGGCACCGGACCACCGAAGGGCGGGGGTTCGCCGAAGGAATGAGGAAATCATGAGCGACCTGCACCTCCTGCGCGACGAACGGCCCATCGAGGGCAACCTGTTCGTCGCCACGCCATACGGCAAGCGCGAGCTCAAGGACGGCACGATGTTCGACTTCGACGCGTTCTACGCCGACGAGCTGACGCCGATCGCCGAGGCGGCGGGCTTCAAGCCGGTGCGCGCCGACAACATCTACGGCCCGCAGTCGGTGATGGGGCCGGTCTGGCGCGGCATCCAGCAGGCCGAGGCCGTCCTGTTCGACTGGACCCTGCGGTCACCGAACGTGTCGATGGAGTTCGGGTGGGCCACGATCATCGGCAAGCGGTGCCTGTACCTGACCCAGGACGCCGAGGACATCCCGACGGACGTGCGTGGCCGGCTGCGGTACATCCGCTACAGCGACCGGTACAACGACGTCCGGCACATGCGCGAGGAACTGCACAACCAGCTCGTGGCCATCCGCTCGGAGCCGGCGGTCGAGATGGCGCTGGTGCCGATGGCCGCCGGCGGCACCGACCCAGTCCCCGCCACCGTCATCACCGTGACCCGGGAGTTCGCGGTCATCGAGGCGAGCGGCGGCCGTCGCGGCGTGCTGGGCAACGCCGACGTCGACTACGGCCGGATCGTGCCGGACATGACCAAGGTGTACGCCATCGGTGACCGCGTGACCGGCGCCTTCGACGTCGACACCGGCGGCGGCATGAAATACACGATGCTCGCCGGGGTCTTGAACCCGTGGCCGCGCCTGCGGGCGGAGTTCCCGCCCGGGAACACGGTCACCGGCGTGGTCCGGCGCGTCCGCGCGGGACTGGGCGCGTTCATCGAGGTCGGGTACGGCATCGACGGGCTCATCCACACCACCGCCCTCGGCGGGCGTGAGCTGTCGGTGGGCGACGAGGTCGCCACGACCGTCGGCCGCGTCGACGTGGACCGTCGCCGCATCGGCCTCCAACTGGACCGGGTGCTGACCCGCTCGGGGGTCACGGCCGCGCCGAGCCGACCGGTCGCGGACGGCCCGCGCCCGGGCGAGCGCCTCGAAGCCGAGGTGGCGAAGGTGGTCCGCCTAGACACCGGCGGCTACGTGCTGGTGCGACTCCCCGGCCGGTCGCGCCTCGCGATGCTGCACAGCTCGGTGATGACCGACGAGCTGCGGGCCGACCTCGACCGCGACGAGGTCGAGGTGGGGGAGGTCCTCGACGTCGAGGTCCTCACCTTCGACGCCGCCCGCGACCGGGTGACGCTGCGGGACCTGCCGGAGTCGGCCGACGGCGAGCCCGGCTTGTCCGAGGCGGCCTGACGCCAAGAATGCACGGCGGGCCCGGTCAGCGGGCCCGCCGTCAGCGTATGTCTGGCCGGGTCTCAGTCGGCCTTGTCGTAGGTTCAAGGTTTGAGTCCCTGAGGCCCACCACTTGACCTGCACATTTCCGCGCCGAGCGCGTCCGATGTGGACGGTGACTGCTCGTTTTCCTCCGCGTGATGACGATCGCGGTCGATGGATAGGAGATCGATCCCGGTCCGCACGCCACCGGCCGGCACGGCGGGGCAGGGAGCAGCGAGTCGGATGCAGGGTCAGCTGTCCTTGACCGAGCTGGTCTGGTTGTTCATCGCACCCACGTTGAACGCGTCGCTCTGGTAGCCGACAAACAGCGCATAAACGCCGTGTCGCACCGGCTTGAACCTTTCCCGGGTCCCAGGAGTAGTTGGTGCGATCCAGGAGGTGCATGTGGTCCTGACCGACTCCGACTTCACGGAGTACTTCGCCGCACGGGCGGTGCCGCTGCGCCGGTTCGCGTTCGCGTTGTGCGGCGACTGGCACACCGCCGACGATCTCGTGCAAGCGACCTTCGTCAAGCTGTACCAGCACTGGCGCCGCGTCCAGCCGGAGTCGTTGGACGCGTACGCCCGCAAGATTCTGGTCAACACGTTCCTCTCGCACCGGCGCAATCGGCGGCGGGAGACCCCGGTGGCTGACCTGCCGGAGGTTGCCACGACCGGGATCGTGGAGCCGGGCGGCGGCGATCAGGCGCTCGGCCGGGCGTTGAGAAGCCTTCCCGCCCGCCAGCGAGCCGTGGTGGTGCTGCGCCACCTCGAGGACCTGTCCATCGCCGAGGTCGCCGAGTTGCTCGGCATGGCCGAGGGCACCGTCAAGAGCCAGAACGCCCGGGGTGTCGAAGCCCTCCGCCGGGCGCTGGGCACACCCGCGATGACAAAGGAGTAGGCAGATGGACGACACGCTGATCCGCAACGCGCTGCAGTCGTACGTCTCGGACGGCCCGCCCATGACGGTCCACTCCGCCGGTGTCCTCGCCGCGGGTCGCCGGGCGCGCCGCCGGCGCCGGCTGCATGTCGCGGCCGGCTCAGCGGCTGGTCTGACCGCACTCGCTGGAGTGCTGGTGCTCGCGTTGGGCCTGCTGCCCGGGCAGGCGGCGGGCCCTGCGCTGCCGGCGGGCCCGAGCTGGGCGGCGCTCGACCCGTCGCCGTTCTGCACCGCCGCGTCACCGAGCTCACCCACCACCGCGCCGAGCAGCACCGTCAACGAGAAGAACGGTCACGTCATCGTCTGGCCGACGGAGCCCACCGATCACGCCGCCGCCCGGCTGAGCTGCTACCTGCTCAGCGAGGTGCCCCGCCGGCTTCCGGGCGTGACGTTCTTCCGCGACCAACGCAGCCCGGAGGCCACTGTGCCGCTCCAGGTGTTCCACAGCACCGCGGGAGTTCCGTCGTTCACCTCGTCTGCTGTCGTCGCCGACGGCCGTGGCGTCGGGACAATCGGGTTCGGGTCGCTGCCGGCGTACGAGACACCGGCGGACGCGACGGCGGGCTGCCACGCGCCGGCCTGCACGGTCCGCACCGGCCCGCACGGCGAGTTGGTCACCGTCGTGATCGGCGGCTCACTCAAACGAGGCAAGGTGCAACTGGTCAACGTTCGCGCCTACCTGGGGCAGACCATCACCTTCGCCAGTGCCACGAACGCGGACACCGGCACCGGTCCGGCAGCGCAGGGCCAGGTATCGGTCGTGGAGAGGCTCCCGATGGGACGGCCGGATCTGCCGCTGAGCATCGACGCGCTGGTGGACATCATCACAGCGCCGGAGCTCACGCTGTTTCCGTGACTGCCGTCCCGCCCCTTCACCGCAGCCTCGGCCGAAGTTCGGGCTGCAAGGTGTCCTGATGGGCCATTGCGCTCGATGTGACTGGTCAGTATGTTCACCTGCTTGAGCACTCGCGGGGTCTTGCTGCCGGCTCGGATCGTCGAGCCCGCCGAGGTGGTCATCGATGCCCACACGGTTCGCCCTGGCCGGGCCGGCCGGCGGCTGTCTCTCTGACCGTCGGGTCGAAGTATGTAGCTCTGGCGATGAATGACCCCTGCGCGAAGTGCCTCAGCGTGTGTGGCCGACCTGGAGTGAGGAAGGACGGGGGATGGGACTTCCGAGGAGAACGCGGTGGTCAGGACGCGCCGTTGCCTTTGTGGCGACGGCGCTGTTGGTGGCCGCAGACGTCGGGGTGGCCGCCGCGGCGCCGCCGAGCGGGGAGATCCTGCCGGCCGGCACCGACGCCGTCGTCGCTGACAGCTACGTGGTGGTGCTGAAGGACGGGCAGCAGGGCGTCGACACCGCCGTCCGGACGCTTGCGGGCAGGTATGGCGGCAAGGTCGGGCACGTCTTCCGCCGGGCGGTGCACGGCTTCGAGGTCTCGATGGACGAGGCCGCGGCCAAGCGGCTCGCCGCGGACAGCGCCGTGCAGTACGTGCAGCGGAACGGGTTGTATCGGATCTCCGGGATCGAGACGAGCGCGCCCTGGGGACTGGACCGGATCGATCAGCGTAATCGGCCGTTGGACGGCTCGTACACGTATCCGAACACGGCCGGGAACGTGCACGCGTACATCCTCGACACGGGCATCCGCTTCTCGCACACGGACCTGGGCGGGCGGGCGGCGACCGGCTTCGACGCGATCACCGCGGGCGGCACGGCCGCCGACTGCAACGGTCACGGCACGCACGTCGCGGGCACGGTCGGCGGCTCGTCCTACGGTGTGGCGAAGGGTTCCCAGCTGGTCGCCGTGCGCGTCCTGGACTGCAGCGGCAGTGGCAGCACGGCCCAGGTCGTGGCGGGTATCGACTGGGTGACGGCCAACGCGGTCAAGCCGGCGGTGGCGAACATGAGCCTCGGCGGCCCCGGGGACACCATCCTGGACAGCGCGGTGGCCAACTCCATCAACTCCGGCGTCACGTACGCCGTCTCCGCCGGCAACGGCGATGCGCGGGGCAACCCGCTCAACGCCTGCACCGCCTCCCCGGCGCGGGTTCCGGCGGCGATCACGGTCGGCGCCACGGACGTCAACGACAACCGGGCGTCGTTCTCGAACTACGGCAGTTGCGTCGACATCTTCGCGCCGGGCGTCGGCATCACGTCGTCCTGGTTCACCGGTGACACCGCGAAGAACACCATCAGCGGGACGTCGATGGCGGCACCGCACGTGACGGGCGCCGCGGCGCTCGTGGCGTCGGCCAATCCGAGCTGGACGCCGCAGCAGATCAGCGACTACCTCGTGAGCAACGCCACCGACGGCGTTGTGGTCAACCCGGGCACCAGCTCGCCCAACAAACTGCTCCACGTCGTGAACAGCACGCCGTCCAACGACTTCTCGATGTCGGCCTCGCCCGCTTCGCAAACGGTGGAGCCGGGTGAGTCCACCAGCGCGACGGTGAGCTCCACGACCACGGCCGGCAGCGCGCAGGTGGTGTCGCTGTCCGTCAGCGGCCTGCCGAGCGGGGCCACCGCATCGTTCAGCCCCGCGTCGATCACCTCGGGTGGCTCGTCGACGATCTCGATCACGACGAGCGCGTCCACGCCGTCGGGCAACTACGGCATCACCGTCATCGGCACCGGCAGCACGACGACGCGCACCGCGTTGTTCACGCTCGCCGTGAACTCGCCCGAAGGTTCGTACTTCCCGCTCGCCCCCAGCCGGATCCTCGACACCCGCGAGGGCAACGGCGCCCCCACCGGGCCGCTGGGGCCGAACCAGACCCTGCACCTCCAGGTGACCGGTCGCGGCGGTGTCCCCGCCACGGGCGTCTCGACGGTCCTGCTCAACGTGACCGTCACGGGTCCGACGTCGGCGGGGTACCTCACCGTCTTCCCGGCCGGCGTCGCCCGGCCCACCGCGTCCAACCTCAACTTCACCGCCGGTTGGACGGGTGCCAACTCGGTCACGGTCCAGGTCGGCGCCGGCGGCAAGGTCGACATCTTCAACCCCGCCGGGAACGTGAGCGTCATCGCGGACGTCGTCGGCTACTACGCGACGGCGGCGCACCCCACGACCGGTGGTGACTACTGGTCGGACGTCCCGATCCGGTACTACGACTCCCGCGAGGACGGCGGACCCCTCGACCCGTTCGGCGGCGTGCTCCTGCCGCTCGACTACGGCGACGAGCTCAACCCGCACATCAGGGCGGTGGCCGTCAACCTGACCACGGTCGACGGGTCGGCCGGCGGTTACCTGACGGCATGGAACGGAACGAGCCCACGCCCGACCGCTTCCACGGTCAACTTCGGGCCCAGGGCGGTGGTGTCCAACTTCGCGGTCGTCCCGACCGCACTGTGCACCTACCAGCCCAGCTGTTACGGGCTGCCGCAGATCGCCGTCTACAACGGCTCCGGCGGCACCACGCACGTCATCGTCGACATCGTCGGCTTCTACGACGACGGCTTCACCGGACAGGGCTTGCGCTTCCACCCCATCACGCCCACCCGGATCACCGACACCCGCATCGGTCTCGGCGCCAACCGGCTCCAGCCGAACAGCAACACGGTCATTCAGGCACCGAACGCGGTGACCAACCAGCGGTCCCCTGCGATCGTCGCCAACGTGACCGGCGTGGATCCGTCGAATTCGACCTATCTTGCCCTGTATGCCTATGGTGACGGCAAACCCGACGTCAGCAACCTCAACCTGACCCCGCACGAAGTGCGGCCCAATGTGGCCTACATCGCGCTGGGCGACAATGGTAAATACGTCGTGTACAACGCGGCCTGGACCGTCGATGTGGTCATCGACGTCGCCGGCACGTTCGAATTGCAGGGCGGCACCGCCCTGCAGGCCAGCGGGTCCGCCGGCGCGCCGAGATTCGGCGGGACCGGGCCCCGGCCGGTCGGTTCGTACCGACTCCCGGCCTGACCACACCCGCTCGAACCGGTCCGCCCGGATAGGCGGACACAGCAATGACGGCGCCACCGCAGTGATCGGACTGCGGTGGCGCCGTCGCGTTGTGTCGAGGCCGTCCAAGGGACTACTCGAAGCCACCGGAATGTTCCACCGAATTCAATTGGTGAATGCGGCCGGAAACCGGACCCGGTGCGGATTTCGGGATGAACGTCCCTTGTGGAGGAACGGCAGGGTCGGTACTGTCCCGAATGTTCTTCGCATCAATGCGACAACAACGGGGAGTAACATGCGTCTTACGCGCACAGTAGGAAGCCTGTTCGGGGCCGTGGCGCTCGCCGCGGTCATGCTGCCGGCTCAGGCCGATGCGGCGCCGGTTGCCAACGTCAACGCGGCCAGCATCGACCCGTCGACGCCCGACGGCACCTTTTTCCCGCTCACCCCCACCCGCATCCTCGACACCCGTGAAGGCAACGGTGCACCCACCGGGCCGCTGGGTGGCGGGAAGACCCTGCAGCTGCAGGTCTCTGGCCGGGGTGGCGTGCCGAGCGCCAACGTCTCCACGGTGGTGCTCAACCTGACGGTGACCGGCCCCACGTCGGCGGGCTTCCTCACCGTCTACCCGACCGGGGTGGCACGGCCCACCGTGTCCAACCTGAACTTCACCCCCGGCTGGACCGGCGCCAACGCGGTCACGGTGCCGCTGGGCACCGACGGCAAGATCGACATCTACAACCCGGCCGGCAACGTGAGCGTCATCGCCGACGTCGTCGGCTACTACGCGACCGGGGCCGCCCCCACCAAGGGCGGTGACTACCAGCTGCTCGAACCGGGCCGGATGCTCGACACCCGCGAGAGCGGCAACCGTCTCCCGGTCGCGCCCGGCAAGACGGTCCACACCGCCATCACCATCGATGACGGCTCCATCGACACCAACGTGCGTGCGTTCGCCGTGAACATCACCGCGGTCAACGGCACCCTCGGTGGCTACCTCACCGCATGGAACGGGGTCGGCACCCAGCCGACCGCATCCACGCTCAACTTCGGCAAGAACGCGGCCGTGTCGAACTTCGCGGTCGTTCCCACCGCGCAGTGCGGCCTGGTCTTCGACCAGTGCGGCGACACGCCGATGATCGGCATCTACAACGGCTCCGGCGGCTCGACGCACATCATCGTGGACATCGTCGGCTTCTACGACGACAGCACGCTCGGCGGTCTGCGGTTCCAGCCGATCACGCCGACGCGGATCACCGACACCCGTGACGCCAACGCCCCGCTCGGGCCGAACAGCACCCGGACCTTCCCGGCCTCGTCGGTCGCCGGCGACAACACCTGGTCGCTCGTCTCGAACGTGACCGGCATCGACCCGTCGAACTCGACCTACCTGACCCTGTGGTCGGGCGAGGGGCCCCGGCCCGGGGTCAGCAACCTCAACCTTCTCCCGCACGAGGTGCGCGCGAACGCCGCGTACGTGGACGTTGCCGCCGGCAACACGTACTCAGTCTTCAACCCCGCGCACACGGTCCACATGGCGCTCGACGTGACCGGCACCTTCGAACTGCCGATCACGGCGGCCAGGTCGTTCGACCCGCGGACGGCCACCGGGCAGATGCTCACCAAGTAAGCAGCACACCGCCCGCCACGCCGCACCACGGCGTGGCGGGCACCCCAGGGCAAGGAATTGACGGCGCCACCGGAGACAGCTCCGGTGGCGCCGTCGCCGTTCAGGGCGGCGTCACCAGGCGGGTCGTGACGTTGAAGTGGCGTAGCCGGTCTGTGGGACAAACCAGCCGAGGAAATGAGCGCCACGAGAAGGCCCTACGGCGCCCGCAGACCGCGGGTGGCGAGATCAGGCAGCTGCCCGGCGTCGCGCACCTACGCCAGAGACGGCGTCGCGGGCGGGCAGCTGCGGCTTGTCGACAGGCCACACGATGACGTGCTCACCCGTCGAGTTGTGGGTCTCCGAGCACAGGTAGGTGAGGGTCGCGCAACTCCATGAACAGCCCACGGGGATCACCGTGCTGTGCGGGGGTGATCTTCCAGGCGCCGGCGATCGACAGCCGGCGGAATGTCACGGCTTGCGGGCGACGGTCACGAACTCGTTGTAGGTGAAGACCTTCCCGGTCGGGCGCGGGAACGGGAACGAGAACTGACGGTCCAGCGTGAGTCCGAGATCGGTGCAGATCTTGCCGACCTCGTCGAAGCCGGAGAACCTGACGTGGGTGGCGTCGCTGGCGAAGCCGCGCTCCTGCGGCGTGATGAAGACGGCCCGCCCGCCCGAGCGCAGGAACGGCAGGTAGGAGGAGACGATCTCCTTGGCCTGCTCTTCCTCGACGTGCTCGATCAGGTGCGCGCCGAGGATCGCGTCGAATCGCCCAGGGGTGGCGTATTCGGACTTGAAGAAGTCCTCGATGGTGAACGCGGTGAGGCCGGCCTCCCGGCAGGCGCTGATCGAGGTCGGGTTGTGGTCGACGCCCACACCGTTGCCGTCGAGGTGCGCGAGGTTGCGGCCGATGCCGCAGCCGACGTCAAGCGTGAAACCGAGCTCGAGCCGGCGGATGTTCCACCGGTAAGGGGCCTGCACGTTCAGGGCCCGCTTCCATCCCGCACCGCTCAGGCGCTGCAGACGGTCCGTGTAGTCGGTGCCATCGGTCGTGCCACCGGATGCCTTCACGGTCTCACTCACCGCGTCCCCCTGTCAGGCCGTTGTCACCCGTAGCGAGTGTGCTGTCTCACCTGGCGGATGAGGCCGGGTGAGGCGTACCGCTCAGGAAGAGTAATACGTGAGCAGGATTCGGTCTACATGCACAGGCCCGCTGGGGGTGGTCACCGAGCGTGGATGTCGGTCCCATCGGGGTGCTGCCGGAGTGTAGTCGACCAAGGGTCCGGTCCGATACGTGCTCTACACTCCCCACCTCGTGAGAGTCCTTGTCACCGGCGGTGCGGGATGCGCTGATGTCCAGCGCCGCCGGGGCGCACGCCACCGCGGTGGACGGGCTGGCAAATTCCGGCAATCCAGACAATCTGCCGTCAGGAGTGAGTGCCTCGCGCGGTCCGTGACCGGGATTTCCCGGCGTGAGAACGGCGTGGGATGCTGACCGCAGCGCTGCCGAATCGGGGCAACTCCGGCCTCAGAAAGGGACCGGCATGAAATTGACCATCGTCACCGGGTTGACCGCGCTCGCGGCACTCGGCTTCATGATCGAGCTGTTGCGCAGACGCCAACTCCAGGAGAAATACGCGATTCTCTGGCTCGGCGTCAGTCTCGTGGTGCTGCCGCTCGGATTTTTTCCGACGCTCGCCGACACCGTGGTGAAGTCCATCGGCATCGCATCCGGCGTCAGCCTGGTGCTCTTCTTCGGCATCGTGTTCCTGCTGCTCGTGTGCGTGCACCTGAGCTGGGAAGTCAGCCGCCTCGAGGAGGAGACCAGGACACTCGCGGAAGACATGGCACTGCTTCGGGCCGAGCGGGAGCGCAGCAATGATCAACGGTAAGCGCGTCCTCATCATCATCCCGGCCTGGAACGAGTCGGGCTCGATCGCGGATGTCGTCGCCGAGGTCCGGGGCGAACTGCCCGGCGTCTCGGTGATCGTCGTCGACGACGGGTCCACCGACGACACCTCGGTGCGGGCCGCGGCCGCCGGTGCGATCGTCGCGCGGCTGCCCTACAACCTCGGTGTCGGCGGCGCGATGCGCACCGGCTACCGCTACGCCCGGGACCACGGCTTCGACGTGGCGATCCAGGTGGACGCCGACGGCCAGCACGACCCGCGGTACATCCCGAAGCTCGTGGACGCGCTCGACGACCACGACCTGGTCATCGGCGCCCGGTTCGCCGGCGAGGGCGGGTATGCGGTCAAGGGCCCCCGCAAATGGGCGATGCGGCTGCTGTCGCAGGTGATCTCCCGGCTGGCCCGCACCCGGCTCACCGACACCACGTCGGGCCACCGCGCGTGCAACCGCCGGCTCATCGAGCTGTTCGCCAACTGGTACCCGGCCGAGTATCTCGGCGACACCATCGAGGTGCTGGTGCGGACGGCCCGGATGAAATTCAAGATCACTCAGATTCCGGTGGCGATGCGGCCCCGCATGGCGGGCACCCCGAGCAACTCGCCCGTCAAGGCGTCGATCTATCTCGCCCGTGCCGGCATGGTCCTGCTGCTTGCGTTGATCCGCGCCTGACTCTCAAGGAGCCTCCCCCTTGACTGCCGTCACCTCAGGTGGCAACACCGTCACGGCCGGACCGGGAACACCTGTCCGGCGTTCGCGGGCCCCGCTCGGCTGGTCGGCCGCGTTCGCCCTGGCCTGGCTGCTGCCGCTGGCAACCCATCTGCTCCACGCCGACGCCCTGCTGCTCGTCGTGGTCGTGGCGGGTCTCGCCGGCCTGCAGCGCGGCACGGCCGGCTGGTTCGACAGGGTGGTGGTCAGCCTGGCCCAGCTGTTCCCGGCGCTGTGCGTGGCCGGGCTGCTGTTCTCGGTCTGGCCCTGGCACCTGCATCCGGTGGCGGTGGGTGGGTTCGCCCTGAGTGTCCTGGTGCTGCTGTCGCTGCTCACCGGCCGCCGGCCGGCGCGGCCCGGTCGCTGGCGGGCGCGGGACTGGGTGCTGGCCGTCGGCTTCGGCGGTGTGACGGCGCTGGCCCTGGAGCCGTTCGTGCTGCGCGACCTGGGTGGCCGGCTGGGCCTGCTGATCCCCGGCGAGGACATGTCCCGGCACTTCCTGCTGTTCGACATGATCGGTCAGGTCGGTGGCTACGCCTTCCTCAACCCGGAGGAGTCGCTGCGCTACGCGCCGGCCGACCTGGCCGAGGGAATCCGGAACTACCCGCAGGGCACCCACTTCAGCTTCGCCGTGCTGGATCACTTCATCCGCTCGTCACCGACCGCGGCGGCCGACGGCACTGTCTCGATGAACGTGATGGTCTGGCTCTGCGTGGCCGCCTTCGTGTTCCTCATCCTGGCGGTCCTGTGGAGCGCGCGACGGGTCGCCGGGGCGGGCGCGAGCCCGGTCCGGCTGCTCGCCACGATCGGGCTGATCGCCGCCTGGCTGTTCTTCGGTGACCCGGTGTCGGTGCTGATCAGTGGGTACCCGAACGAACTGGTGGGTCTGGCCCTCGCGGCGCTGCTGACCGGCCTGGTCGCCCGGCCGCTGGCCAGCTACGGCGAGCAGCTCGCCACGGTGGCGCTCCTCCTGGTCGGGGTCTCGTTCAGCTACCACCTCTTCCTGCCGTACTCCATGGTCATGGCCGGCATCTGGGCCTGGCGGGAACGGCTCTGGCGCCGTCCGGTGGCGTGGCTGGTCGTGGTGCTCATCGCGGCCCCGGTGCTGTTGACCCCGTTGCTCAACGCGAAGGCGGCCAGCGGCTACCAGCTCACCCTGCCCGGCACCGCCCGGACCACCGACCGGGCGGCGACGCTGGTGCTCATCGCGCTGGTGCTGTTCTGCCTGACCCGGCGGGGCGGCCTGCGCGCACCCGGAAATCGGAACGCGGTGCTGGGCGTCGCGGCCGCTGGTGCGATGGCGGCGGCTGTCGCGACGTACCAGCTGATCACCATCGGCCGCACCATCTACTACTTCGAGAAGACCCTGCACCTGGTCATCATCGTGGCGCTGGTCGGTCTCGGCGGGCTGGCCCGGGTGCTGCCGCGCCGCGCGGTGCCCGCCTTCGCCGTGGTGCTGCCGCTGGTCGTCGCGATGGTCGTGGCCGGCGGTCGCTGGCACAACCAGCGCCCCAGCGTCGGGCTGCGGGTGGCGGCGGCGCTCGAGCGGGGCTCACCCGACGGCGCGCGTGACGCGATCCTGATGACCCGGATGTTCCCGGACGGCGGCGGCATGATGAATGTCGACCTCATGAGTTCGCCGTACCGCAACTGGTATGCGTCGACCTACGCGTCCGTGATGCAACGCAACTACCGGTACGCGCAGGTCTGGTACCTGTGGCAGGACCCGCTGTCGCGGCCGAAGACCCTGGAGACCCTGGAGACCCTGGTGCTGGACAGCCCGGTGCCGGTCCGGTTCTTCGTCTTCGACCCCCAGGCCAGTTTCCTCGTGCTGGATCCGGATCACCCGTCGCGGGCCTCGGCGAAGCCCGGCGTCAGCCGGTCCGCATACGGTGACCCCGCCGCCAAATCGAATATCGCGGCTGCGGAGTATCTGGCGGCCAAGTATCCGGCGAAGGTACAGATCGTGCACGCCGTGCCACCGAACCGGTGAAATGACCGCACGAATCGATTCGGTGGCGCTGCGTGGCCGTCATAGTACGTAATACCGGGCTTGAGCTGAAGAAAAGCCACCAACTGCATTGTGGTAGCGTTGGCCGCTCTGAGCCGTGCTCGCTTGGCCGGTGGCGAGCCGCAAATCCGCGACCCGTCGAGGGGATGATGGTTAGTCAGCACGCGGACGCCGCTGCGGCGGAGCCTTCGCAGCAGGACCCAGCCCAAGTGATCGCGACCCCGTCGGACGGGGCACCATCAACGACAAGACCGACCGCGGAGGACCCGGATTCCGGGCAACCGACCGGCGCGTCGCCCGCGGTCGGGTCGGACACCGCCGGCCGGCAGCTCAGCGGAAAATGGATCGTCATTGCCGTCATCGTGGGCTACCTCCTGCAGGTCGGATGGCGGGTGTGGCTGTCGCGCCACCTCAACGTGCCCGCCGCCCACGCCGACGAGGACGGCTACCTGGTGGCCGGCCGCGTGCTGGCCGGTGGTGCCGGTGGTGAGACCACCGACAACGAGACGTTCCGGCGCATGGGCTATCCGATGCTCATCTCCCCGGTGTACTGGTTCACGCAGGACACCTTCACGGTGTACCGGAGCGTGCTCGTCATCAACGCGGTGCTCAACGCACTGGTCTTCCCCCTGCTGTATTTCTACGCGCGACGGATCCTCGTGCTGCCCGTGCGCAAGGCGCTCGGTGCGGCCTTCGTCGCCGCGGCGATGCCGGCAGTGGTGTTCTACTCGCAGTTCGCGCTGACCGACTCCGTGCTCGCCACCATGGTCTTCGCCTGGCTCGTGCTCGCCCACATCTGGCTGGCCGGCACCACGGCCCGTGTGCGGGTGCTCGGGGCGCTGGGTTCCGGCGCGATGGCCGGTCTGCTGTTCGTCACCCACATCCGCGGCACCATGGTGGTGCTGGTGCACGTCCTGCTGGTCATCACCGTGCTGATCCTGCGGCGCAGCGGCTGGGCGACGACCGTCGCCGCGATCGCCGGCGCCGGCCTGGTGATGACCCTCGACCCGATCCTGAAGGCCGTCAGCGGCGACGCGATCGACAGCGCCGGCAACAGCCCGACGAACACCACCATCAACGCCATCACCACGCTGTCCGGCCTGGGCCGGATGTTGGGCACCGCCGACGGGCAGATCTGGTATCTGTGTGTCAGCACGTTGGGCCTCGGCGCGGTCGGCCTCATCGCCGCGGTGCTGCCGCTGACGCGCCTGCGGGCGTTGCGGGCCGAACTGTCCGACACGGCCTCCGCGGCCCGCCGGATCATCATCACCGCGACGCTGTTCACCACGCTGCTCATCGCGCTGTCCAGCTCGGCCGCGCTGCCGCCCGGCGACAACCGGATCAACTACTACGCCTATGCGCGCTACATCCACCTGCTGTTCCCGCTCTGGCTGCTGATCGGTCTCACCGCGCTGCTGGCGGTGAAGAACCGTCGCCAGGCCGTGGTGCTCGGCGGCTCCGCCGCCGGGCTCATCCTGTTCACCGGTGCGGTCGTGTCGATCCGGACCCGCCTGCACGGCTGGGGCAGGTTCCTCAACTTCGACTCGCCCGAGCTGTCCTTCATGGGCTGGCGGTGGGATCACATCTCCGTCACCCGGCCCACCATCCTCGCGTTGATCGCCCTCGCCGGGATCGTGGCGCTCCTGCAGCTGCGGCCCCGCTGGGGTCTGACCGCGGCGCTGACGGCCGTCGGGCTGGTGGTCGCGGCCAACATGGTGGTCGCGACCGAGAAGATCAGCCTGCCGATGGAGGTCAACCAGTACCGTCCCGGCACGCCGCTGATCGTCCGTGAGGGCTACGTCCACGAAGGCGACCGCGTCGCGTTCGCGAAACAGCAGGCCGTCTGGTTCGTTCAGTACAACCACATGCGCGAGATCTACTGGACGCCGCTGCTCATCTGGGACCAAACGGTCGATCCGACGCCACCGAGCGATGCGAACGTGGTCATTGCGCCATATGACCCGCCCGAGCAGGCCAAGTTGGAGACCTGGGACGGGCAGCGATATGGATTCCGGCTCGTGGTGGTGGACCGGAACCAACAATGGGCCGTCTGGCGCAAGGGTTAACGTTTCTTGAACGGATCGGTCTTCCGTTGCAGTTCGGCGAGTCGTAAGCTCTGCCGGGCTTGGAGATCAGGCACCTCACGCAACCCCATGGGTGACGGTGTCTGATCCAGACGGTCGGTCGAACGAATCAGGAGCAATCCCTATGAGCACGTTGATTGCGGTGTGTGGGGGAGCGCTCCGGTGACCGTGCCGGTGTCCGAGGAGGGCAGGCGAGCGTCTACCGAACCAGCGGACCACGATGGCCGGTCGCGCTCGCATCGGGTGCCGGCTCAGGCTGAGCCCGGCCGGGCGTCGGCCGGCCGGGGCTGGCTCCCGCGGACGCGGATCGCACTGGTCGGCGTGGTCGTCGCCTGGGTTGTTCCGCTCGCGACCCACCTGGTCGGGTTCGACGTGCTGCTGCCGGTGCTCGTCTGGATCGGGACGGCGTCGCTGCTTCGGACCGGCCGGACCCTGATCGACCGGTTGGTGATCGCCTTCGCCGTGCTCAGCGGCGGGGTCAGCCTCGGCGCGCTGCTGTTCTCGGTCTGGCCGTGGGGTCTCGAGCCGGTGCCGGTGGCCGGGACGGCGTTCACCACGTTGGTCCTGGTCGCGGCCGTGACCGGGCGCCGGCCCACGTTGCCGACCCGGATCGACCCGTCCGATGTGGTCCTGGTCGGCGCCTCGGCCGTGGCGGCGGTCCTGATCCTGCGGCCGCTCGCGCCGAGCCCGACCGCCGCGTTGAAGGTGCTCGCGCTCGGGGAGGACGGCGCCCGGCACTTCGGCATCTTCGACAACATCTACCGCGTCGGCGGACTGCTGCCGTTCCACCAGCCGGAGATGGCGGTGCCGCTGCAGGCGGGCTTCGCCACGTATCCGCAGGGCGCGCACGTGACGTTCGCGCTCATCAACAACTTCGTCCACTCCGGCTCGAGCTACGGCACGCCGCTCACCCGCCTGCACAACTTCGCGTTGCTGTACGGCTTGAGCCTCGCGCTGAGCATCGCCTGTGTCATGTGGAGCGCCCGGTGGGTGGGCGGGCAGCGGTTGCGTGGGTGGGCGTTCCTGCCCGTGGCCGCGATCGTCACCGGCTTCCTGTTCTTCGGCGACGGCATTCCCATCTTCACCCACGGTTTTGTCAGCGAGGTCGCTGTCTTCGGACCGTTCGCCCTGCTCATCGCGGTGCTGTCCCGTCCGTTGAGTGATCCGCGCGAGCAGATCGTGACGGCCGCGGCCCTGCTGTGCACCGTGTCCATGACCTATTACCTGTTCCTGCTCAGTGCGTCGGTGGCCGTGGTGATCTGGGCCGTCGGCTATCGCCGCCAGCTGCTGAGGCACTGGCGCTGGACGCTCGGCGCCATCCTCGTCGGCGGACCGGTTGCGCTGTTCGCGCCGCTGATCAACCTGCGCCAGGCAAGTTCGGTCAAGCAGCTGACCCGCGACGGCGGCGTCGAGGCGATGAATGTGATCCTGCTGTCGGGGCTGCTGGCCGTGGTGCTGCTCGGGCTGGTGGTCCGCCGGACCGCCCGGCGCAGCCCGGCGTGGCGGATGATGCTGGCCTGGGTGATCAGCAGCGTGGCATACGCCGCGGTGCTCTACGCGGCCACCAACGGCAGCGCCACCCGGTACTACTACGAGAAGTCGCTGCACGAACTGCTGGTGGTGCTGCTGGTCGGCGCCGGCGCGACGGTGCTGCTGGTGCCCGCGGCGCTCCGGGCGCCGCACCGGCGGCGCGGGCGCTGGCTGGCCGGGCTCATCCCGTCCGCGGCCGTCGCGGCCGTCCTGCTCGTCGGCGCGATCTTCTTCGCCGGGCCGGCCAACCCCGGGTTCCGGCACCCGCCCAATGACCGGAGCTGGGGTGAGGCGTACGCCCGCGACCTCAACAACTTCATCCAGCCGGCGAACGCCATCGTCAGGACATTCCAGAAACTGCCGACCAACGACGGCTACGTGACGGTGCTGTACGTCAACGGCCGGCACGACGCGATCACGACCTACAACGGGACGCTGTGGTTGTCGGTGCTCTACAACAACCACGGCCGGGCGTGGCCGGACACCATCTGGGTCCTGCCGACACCGACCAAGACCGACGCGGAGCTGGAGCAGTTCATCCGGGACAGCCCCGACCCGGTGCGGTTCGTCACCAACGCGCCGTCGGTGTCGCGGGTGGTCGCGCACATCCGGCAGACCGACCCGGGCATCCGGGTCGAGGTCGTGCCGATCACGTACCCGTAGCGAGCCGGCGGCGTGCGCGGAGCGCCCGCGGCGGTAGCGGCTGCGCCGTCCCAGGCTGGGTGTTCTGCGAAGGGTTGACAGAAAACGTTTGAATTTGTGCGAGCGCGAGCGGACCTCTGTGCCATTTCGGGCATCGATGGGGCTTGAAGCTTGACGCCTCTCATGCGTTCTGTTCAATATTTACGGAACATGTGCGATCCGGCGCCGCCCCTGCTGCCGGCGCACGATCCGTCATCGCGCCCGCCAGCGCGTCACCATCGGAGCCGCCACCGATGTCCACTGCAGCCAGACGCATTGCCGCCGTAGCCGCCGCCGCACTCCTCTCCGGTGTGCTCGCGCCCGGCGTCGCAGCAGCCGCGATCCCGGACTACACCACCGCCGAGGCCGGCAACCCGATCGTCGACGGGTGGTACGCCGATCCCGACGTGGCCGTGTACAACAACACGTTCTGGGTCTACCCGACGACGTCGAAGGGGTACTCGGAGCAGACCTACCTGGACGCGTTCTCCTCGACGGACCTGGTCAACTGGACCAGGCACCCCAACGTGCTGACCAAGGCCAACGTGTCCTGGGCGAGCTACGCGATGTGGGCGCCGGCGCCGATCCAGCGCAACGGCAGGTACTACCTGTACTTCGCCGCCAACGACATCCAGAACAACTCCGCGCTCGGCGGGATCGGGGTCGCCGTCGCCGACAATCCGGCGGGACCCTACCGGGACGCGATCGGCCGGCCGCTGATCGGACAGTTCTACAACGGTGCGCAGCCGATCGACCAGGACGTCTTCATCGACGACGACGGGCAGGCGTACATCTACTACGGCGGCTGGAGCCACGCGAACGTGGCCAAGCTCAACCCGGACATGATCAGCCTGGGGACGTTCAGCGACGGCAGCACGTTCAAGGAGATCACGCCGTCGGGCTACGTCGAAGGCTCGCAGATGTTCAAGCGCAACGGCAAGTACTACCTGATGTGGTCCGAGGGGGGCTGGACCGGCCCGGACTACTCGGTGTCCTACGCGATGTCGAACTCGCCGACCGGGCCGTTCACCAAGCTCGACAAGGTCCTCGCGCAGGACCCGGCGGTCGCCAAGGGCTCCGGGCACAACTCGGTGATCAACGTGCCGGGCACGGACACCTGGTACATCCTCTACCACCGGCGGCCCCTCGCGGAGTCGGACGGGAACCACCGGCAGCTCGCCTACGACCGGATGACGTTCAACGCCGACGGCACGATCCCGCGGATCACGATGCGGGTGAAGGACAACTTCGCCGACAACAACGCGCTGGGCTGGAAGACGTACGGCGGCGCCTGGAGCACCTCGGGCGGCAGGTACGTGGCCGGCAACTCGCTGGGCGGCAAGGCGCAGCTGGACACCAACTTCGGTGACTTCTCCTACGACGCCGACGTCACGGTCACGAGCGGCGGCGGCGACGCGGGCCTCACGTTCCGCGTCAGCAACGCCGCCAGCGGCACCGACAGCTACAACGGCTACTACGCGGGCATCAGCCCGGCCGGCCGGGTCGTCCTGGGCCGCGCCGCGAACAACTGGACGCAACTGGGCACCGCGAACCTGACCGTCACCGCCGGCACCAGCTACCACCTGCGGGTCACCGCGATCGGGTCGTCGATCAAGGTGTACGTGGACGACCTGACCAACCCGAAGATCAGCGTCACGGACGGCACCTTCGCCGCCGGGGGTGACGGGCTGCGGGTCTTCAACGCGGCCGCCACCTTCGACAACGTGGTGGTCGGGGCGCCGGTCGGCGCCGGGGTCAACGTGGCCCAGGGCCGGCCCGCGACCGGCAGCGCCGCCTGCGCGGCGTCGGAGGGGCCGGAGAAGGCCGTCAACGGCAGCGTGAGCGGCGGCAACTCCGACAAGTTCTGCTCGTCGGTCGCCGGCGCATGGCTGCAGGTCGACCTCGGCAGCACCAAGAGCATCAGCCGGTTCGAACTGGCGCACGCCCAGGCGGGCGGTGAGGCCGCGAGCATGAACACGAAGGCGTTCACGATCTCGGTGTCCAACGACGGCACGACCTGGACCCAGGCCGTGAACGTCACCGCCAACACCGCGGCGACCACCACCCACCCCGTCAGCGGGGTCTCCGGCCGGTACGTGCGGCTCAACGTCGGCACGCCGACGCAGACGACCGAGGTCGCCACCCGGATCTACGAACTGCGGGTGTTCTCATGAAGCGCAAGATCTGGGCGGTCGCCCTGCTCACCGGCAGCCTCGCGGTGGCCGTCCCGGCCCCGGCCCGGGCCGCCGCGACCGACTTCAGCTCCGGATTCGAGTCCGCGGTGACTCGGCGTCGTGGACCCTCGAGGACGCCACCAGCGACTTCGGCATCGCCCAGATGGCGCAGGCGCTCGGCTACACCGACGACGCGGCGTACTTCCGCAACCGGGCCCTCGACTACGTGAACCTGTTCTCCCAGTCGGTGGGCTTCTTCCGCGGCAAACAGAGCAACGGCACGTGGCGCACCAGCGACGCCGACTTCAAACCCAACTCGTGGGGCTGCGAGTTCGTCGAGGGCGCACCCTGGCACTACTCCACCCCGGCGCCGCAGGACCCACGACCATCACCTGCCAGCTGTCCGCCGGCGTGGCAATCAAGCAGTACACCCTGACCTCCGCCAACGACCTGCCCGGCCGCGACCCTCGCAGCTGGACGGTGCAGGACTCCAACGACGGGGTCACCTGGACGACGGTGGACGCCCGCAGCAACGTCGACTTTGCCGACCGTCGGCAGACGCGGGCGTTCGCCGTCTCGAACGGCACCGCCTACAGCCGGTACCGGCTGCAGATCACCGCCAACCACGGCGCCGCCGAGACCCAGCTCGCTGAGCTGCAGCTGCTCGCATAACGGTTGACTTCCCCCATGCCGGGCGAGCACGATCCCCGGCATGGGGGAAGAGATCTTCATCGACGTGCCCGGTGGCTACCTGTACAGCCGCACCCAGGGTCAGGGACCCGACGTGGTCCTGCTCAACGCCGGCGCCTCGGACCTGCGGATGTGGGAGTCGACCGTCGCCTGGCTCGGGCAGGTTGCCCGGGTCACCACGTTCGACTACCGCGACATGGGCCTGTCGTCCCGGGCGGCCGAGCCCTACAGCGAGCTCGACGACATCGAGGCCGTGCTGGACGCCGCCGGGGTGGACGCCGCGCTGCTGGTCGGGGTGTCCGACGGGGCGCGGCGCGCGCTCGCGTTCGCGCACCGGCACCCGCAGCGGGTCCGCCGGGTCGTCGCGGTGTGCGGCGCGTTCGGCGAGGTCCCCGATCCGAGCCCGGCGGAGTCCGCCGCGCGGCAGGTGATGCTGGACCACTTCGCCCGGCTGGAGCAGGTCAAGGCCGACGAAGGGGTGCACGCGGCGGCCGCCCTCGACATCGGCGGGTGGGGCTCGGCGCTCGGCCCGGACCACCGGCGCCTGATGGTCGGCCTGCAGGTCGCCAACTCCTACTGGATGCTGCTGGAGGAGTCGCTCGGCTATGAGCTCGACCCGCCGGTGAAGACCCGCTTCCGGGAGCTCACCACGCCAGTCGACGTCGTCGTGGGCGGCCACGACTTCGAGGGCACCCGGCTGTGGGCGCAGCGGCTCGCGGAGCAGGCACCGGATGCCACCCTCAGCGTCATCGCCGAGGGTGATCACTTCCCGATGCTGTCCGCGCCCGAGGAGTTCTCCCGGATCGTGCTGGCGGCGTTGCGGCAGACCACAGCGAGCTGACCGCCTCCGGTCAGCTCGCTGGTGTTCAGGCTGTGTCCTAGCGAGGCGTGCGGTCGTCGCGGTCCGGGGTGTAGTCCGTCGGGTCCGCGTCGTCGTGCTCGGGAAGGTGCACGCCGGCGAGCTCGTGCTGGAGGGCGGTGAGGTCGGTCGGCGGGGTGAAGTACTTCAGCTCCCGGGCGATCCGCGTCTGCTTGGCCTTGGCCCGTCCACGTCCCATGTCGGCTCCCCGTTTCCCGTGCGCCGAGGGGCGGTGGCAGTGCCGCGCCCGGCGTCGTGACAACTTGAATTCATCCTCGTGCCCGACACGGTACATCCCCTCCGCGGGTGCCGTCTGCCGGCGCTGAGACAAGAGTCCGACGACACTGTCTTTCCGGTCACATCCGGGTTCAGGTTCCGGTCATATCCGCTTCAGGCGACGCCGCCGTTGACATAGATCGTCTGGCCGTTCACCCAGCGCGCGGGCCCGGCGAGGGACGCGACGACCTCGGCGATGTCCTCCGGGGTGCCGAGTCGCTCCATCGGGTTCATCTTCGCCGCCCGCTCGATCGTGGCGTCGTCCTTGCCGTCGAGGTAGAGCTCGGTGGCGGTCGGCCCGGGGGCCACGGCGTTGACGGTGACGTCGCGGCCGCGCAGCTCCTTGGCGAGGATCGGGCTGATCGCCTCGACGGCGGCCTTGCTCGCGGCGTACGCGGCGTAGGTCGGCAACGACAGGCGGGTGATCGAGGTGGAGAAGTTGACGATCGCGCCGCCGCGCCGGATCCGCCGGACGGCCTCGCGGTCGACGACGAACGTGCCACGGATGTTGGTGCGGTGCATGCGGTCCAGCTCGTCCAGGTCGAGCTCCGCCAGGGGTGAAAGGTGCATGACGCCGGCCGCGTTGACGACCACGTCGACCCCGCCGAAGCGCTGCTCCGCGGCGTCGAAGAGCCCGGCGACGGCGCTCTCGTCCGCGACGTCGGCGCGCACGGCCACGGCCTGCCCGCCCCGGCCGGCGATCTCGGCCACCACGGCGTCGGCGGGGGCGGACGAGTGGCCGTACGCGATGACCACCGCCTGCCCGTCCGCCGCCAGCCGCAGCGCAACGGCCCGGCCGATCCCACGCGATCCCCCGGTGACCACGGCAACCCTGCTCATGAGCATCTCCTACGGTGTTAACGGTGCTAACAAATTCACGCTATCACTACATCGATAACGTGCAAGTGTTAGCGTTGTTACCGTGACCACTACCCGCGAGAAGATCGTCGAAGCCGCCGCGGCCCTGCTGGACGAGGGTGGCCGCGAGGCGATCTCCACCCGGGCGGTCAGCGCCGCCGCGGGGGTCCAGGCCCCGACCATCTACCGGATCTTCGGCGACAAGCAGGGCCTGCTGGACGCGGTCGCGAGCCACGGCTTCGTGTCGTACCTCGAGGGCAAGACGGCCCTGGAGCACACCGCCGACCCGGTCGAGGACCTGCGGCGCGGGTGGGACCTGCACGTCGCGTTCGGCCTGACCCACCCCGCCGTCTACACCCTCATCTACGGCGAGCCCCGCCCCGGCGTCGAGTCCCCCGCGGCCCGCGCCGCCGCCGACGTGCTGGCCGGGCAGGTGCGGCGGATCGCGACGGCCGGCCGGCTACGGGTCGGCGAGGAGCGCGCCGCACAACTGATCCACGCCGCGGGCTGCGGCATGACGCTCACGCTCATCTCGCTGCCGCCGTCGCGGCGGGACCCGGCGCTGTCGGTCCTGGCCCGCGAGTCGGTCATCGCCGCCGTGACCGTGCCGCACCGGGCCGGCGGTGCCGCCGGCGACGGCGGTGGCGCCGTTGACGGCGTCGGCGGTGGTGATGGCCTGGCGGGCGCCGCGGGGCTGCTGCGGGCGTCGCTGCCGGAGGGCGCGGCCCTGAGCGCCGCGGAGCGTGGCCTGCTCGACGAGTGGCTGGTGCGGATCGCCGGCTGAGCGGCCCTGCCGCCTGCGGGCTGAGCGACCCTGCCGCCCGCGGGAGGGAAACTAGCCGAGCGTCGCGCAGACGGCGTCCAGGACGGCGGTCTTGAGCTCCGCCGCCGGCACGTCGGTGAACATCACCGTGCAGTCGCCCAGGCCGCCGACCGCGACCGTCGCCCGCGTCTGCTGGGCGAGGGTGGGCGCCGGGCCGAACAGCAGGGCGGTGACCCGCCGGCCCCAGCCGCCGACCACGGCCGCCAGGTTCAGGTCGGCCAGCACGCTGGGGTCCTGCATGACCATCTTGGTGATGTCGCGGTGGTGGTACGTGACGTCGAAATACGCCCCGAGCAGTGCCCGGCGGTCCGTGATGTCGCCCGGCCAGCGGCCCGACTCGAAGTCGTCGAGCAGCGCCGACACGTCGTCGACCAGGGGCTGGAAGAGGCTGAGGACGAGCTCCTCGCGCGAGGCGAAGTGGTAGTACAGCGCCGGCTTGCTGATCCCGACGCGCTCCGCGATCTCCCGCAGGCTGACCTGGGCCACGCCCTTCTCGCCGATCAGCTCCAGCGCGACGGCGCGGATGCGGTCGGCGGTCTCTGTGGTCCTCACCCTTGGCACGCGTCACATTCTACTTTACTTACCGGGAGGTAAGTGGTTCCCTTTACCTATCGGTAAGTAAACGAACGTAGGGGGAGACATGCACGTGCTCATCTCCGGCGCGAGCGTCGCCGGGCCCGTCCTGGCGTACTGGCTGCACCGAAACGGTCACCGCGTCACCGTCGTCGAGCGAACCCCCGAACTACGGGTCGGCGACGGCGGTCAGGCGGTCGACCTGCTCGGCCCGGCCGTCGAGGTCATCGCCCGGATGGGGCTGCTGCCCCAGGCCGAGGCAGCGCGGACCAGCACCGACACCATGACCCTGATCCGGCCCGGCCGGCCCGACGTCACGATCGACGCCGCCCAGCTGCTCGCCGGCATCTCCGACCGGCACATCGAGATCATGCGGGGCGACCTGGCCCGGATCCTGTTCGACGCGACGCGGGAGGACGTCACGTACACCTTCGGCACCACCATCGAACGACTGCAGGAGCACGCCGGCGGGGTCGACGCGACCCTCTCCGACGGGACCACGGCCACCTTCGACCTGGTCGTCGGCGCCGACGGGCTGCACTCCGGGGTGCGGCGGCTGGTGTTCGGGCCGGAGGAGGGTTACAGCCACTTCCTCGGCGGTTACCTCGCCGTGTTCAGCGTGCCCGACTTCATCGGCCTCGACGAGCGGGTCCTCGGCTACAACACTGTCGACCGGGCCGTCGCGCTCTACCCGACCCGCACCCCCGGCCGCGCCCGCGTCGTCATCCTGTTCCGCGGACCCCGGTCCGAGCACCGGGATCCGGCCGCGCAACGGCAGCTGCTGCGGACGGTCTGCGCCGACCTCGGCTGGGAGGTGCCCCGGCTGCTGGCGCACCTCGACACCGCCGACGACTTCTACCTGGACTCGATCAGCCAGATCCGGCTGCCGTCGTGGTCCCGCGGCCGGATCACCCTCGCCGGCGACGCGGGCTACGGGCCCGGACCCGCGGTCGGCGGCGGCAGCAGCCTCGCGATCGTCGGGGCCTACGTCCTCGCCTCCGAGCTGGCAGCCGCCGGCGACGACGCCTCGGTGGCGTTCCCGGCCTACGAACGTGCCCTCGCCGACGCGGTCGCCGCCAGCCGGACCATCGGGCCGTCGGTCCTCGCCACCCTGATCCCGCGCAGCGACCTGCAGGTCTGGACGATGGCCCAGGCGATGCGCCTGCTGCCCCGGCTGCCCCGCTTCCTGCAACGGAAACTGACCTCGTTCGGGGGCGGCCCCGCGGCGATGCTCAACGGGGTCGACCTGCGCGACCCTCTAGTCTTGCGCTCATGACTGACGGGGTGGTCGCCGCCGACGCGGCCGGACTCCGCCGCGCCGCCGAGCTGCTGCGCCAGGAGTCCGTCTGCGCGTTCCCGACCGAGACGGTGTACGGGCTCGGCGCGCACGCCTTCTCCGCCAAGGCCGTCGCCGAGGTGTACCGGCTGAAGCGCCGCCCGTCCTGGAACCCGCTGATCGTGCACGTCGCGTCCACGCGGGACGCGCAGGCCCTCGCGCACGAGTGGCCCGAGGCGGCGCGGCTCCTGGCGGCCCGGTTCTGGCCCGGCCCGCTGAGCCTCGTCGTGGAGCGGGCCCACCACCTGCCGGCCAACGGCGGCCCGCCGACGGTCGCGATCCGGGTGCCGGCCCATCCCGTCGCCCTCGCCCTGCTCGAGGAGTGCGGGCTGCCCCTCGCGGCGCCGAGCGCGAACCGGTCCGAGAGCATCTCCCCGACGACCGCCGAGCACGTGATCCGCAGCCTGCCCGACGTGCCGCTGGTCCTCGACGGCGGCCCGTGCCGCCTCGGCATCGAGTCCACGGTCGTCGACGTGACCGTCTCGCCGCCGCGGCTGCTGCGCCCGGGAGCGCTGAGCCTCCGCGCGATCCGCGAGGTGGTCGGTCCGCTGCAGCTGCCCGGCTCGGCACCGGTGCCGGCGGCCGGCGTCCGGTCGCCTGGACTCGCCCACCGCCACTACGCACCCCGGGCCAGGCTCCACCTCGTGGACGACCCGGACGAGCTGACGGCGTGGGCGGAGGATGCCGAGGCCGGCACCGTCGGCATCCTCACCCACCGCTCGACGGCGCCCCGAGGGGTGCAGGTTGAGCTGCTGTCCGCGGATCCGCTTGAGTACGCCGCCGACCTGTATGCAGCCCTGCACCGGCTCGATGACGCCGGCGTGGCGACGATCCTTGCGCAGGCCCCGCCGGTCGGCGACGACTGGCTCGCCGTCCACGACCGCCTGACCCGCGCCTCGGCGAGCTGAAGCGTTGTCGGACGGGACGGCGACCCCCCGTTGAGTCGCCGGCCCGTTCTGACTGCCGAAATGCTGCCGGTTCCCACTGCCGTGCCGCTGCCGATATGCTGCCGTCCGACCGTCTAGGCGGCTGACCAGCACCTATCGCCGCACCGCAGCCAGAGGAATGGGATGGACGGGGGCTTCCGCTTCGAGATCCTCGGGCCGCAACGTGCCTGGGCCGGTGATCGGCCGTTGGACCTCGGGCCCGCGAAGCAGCGCGCCGTCCTCGGCGTGCTGCTCCTGCAGCCGGGGCGACCGGTGCCGACCGCGCAGATCATCGACGCGGTCTGGCCGCACGACCTGCCCGAGAACGCGACCAACGTGCTGCAGAAGTACATCGCCGCGCTGCGCCGCCTGCTGGAGCCGGACCGGTCACCGCGGACCCCGTCGCGGCTGCTGACGCTCAGCGAGGCCGGATACCAGCTGGCGATCGACCCGTTCGACGTCGACGCGACCGAGTTCGAGGCCGCCGTCGACGCCGCCACCACCGCGCACGCCGCCGGACGGGACGACGAGGCCGCCGACGGGTTCCGGGCCGGGCTGCGGCTGTGGAAGGGCGAGCCGTTCGCCGGGCTCGGCGGGCCGGTGTTCGAGGCGGTGCGGGTGCGGCTCGGGGAGCGGCGCGTGTCGGCCTCGGAGGCGCTCGCCGAGATCCGGCTGCGCCGCGGCGACCACCGCGAGCTCATCGCCGACCTGGCCGCGCTGGTCGAGGAGTTTCCGCTGCACGAGCGGCTCCGGCTGCTGCTGATGCTGTCCCTGCACCGCAGCGGGCGCCCCACCGACGCGCTGCAGACGTTCCGGGAGCTGCGGACGCTGCTCGACGAGGAGCACGGCATCGAGCCGGGCGAGGAACTGCAGGACCTGCAGCGCCGGATCCTGCGCTCGGACCCGGCGCTGGCGTACCCGTCGACGTTGCCGATCGCGACGGGCAAGCCGGCGACGACGACCGCGCCGGCGCCGGTCTCGTCCGCGGCGGCATGGAACCCGGTCAGCCCGGCGCCCATGGAGTCGCCGACCACCGCGCCGGTGAGCCCCGCGCCGTTCCTCGTCGCCCCGCCGAAGCCGCCCCAGCCCTCGCAGCCGCCGCCGCTGCCGCCCCTGTCGCCGCCGGTGCCGTTCCCGCAGGACCACGCCCTCATGCGGGCGCCGGCGGGTGCGCAGCGCTGGCCACCGTACGCCCTCGGCGTCGACCCCTTCTTCGGCACCGAGTTCAACCGGCAACCGTGGATCACGTGGGTCGAGACGGTGCTCGGCATCATCGCCGGCGCGTGCACGCTCTGCCTGCTCGCCTGGGTGCCGATCCTGTACCACGCGACCCGCCGGCGCAGCGGGCGGCTCTTCGCCGCCGCGTTCGGCTATTTCGTGGTGGCGGCGTTCTTCTGGGTGCTCATGATCGCGACGGTCGAGGACGACGGTTCTTCCTGGGCCGACCCGATCATGATTCCGATCGTCATCATCGTCTCGATCGGCGTCCCGGTGCACGTGCTGCTGCTCAACGAGCACCTGCGACACGTGTGGCGGCGCCGCCGCAACGGCCCGATCGAGCGACGCGTGCAGGCCCGCCAGCTCCTCGTCACCAGCCCGGTCGCCAGGTTCGCCCTCGCGATCGGCCGGCCGGATCTGGTGCGGACCCACAACGACGGCGGGCTCATCGACGTCAACGCCGTGCCCGAGCACGTGATCTACAAGGTTCTCGGCATGCGCCGCGACGTGGCCCGCCGCATCATCGCCGAGCGGGCCCAGCGCGGCCCGTTCACCTCGATGCTGGATCTGACGGTCCGGTGCGCGGTGGGCCCCGACGTCACCGCCGCGTTCAACGACCGCCTGCTGTTCCTGCCACCACCGCCGGACCGGTTCCGCCCGCAGGCGCTGCGGCAGCACTGAGCTCGGGGGTACCCCATGACAAAAGGAAGGGCGGGCGCCCCGAGGCGCCCGCCCTTCCCGCTAACGGGGTGTCATCACCACGGCGCGGGCGCCGGGGGCACGACGACCGGCGGGCGGTCGTCGCAGGTGATGGTGTTCGGCAGCTCCCACGGCGCGAGCCACGGACCCGTGGTGCCGCCGCCGTCGTTGCCGCCCAGGTCGACGACCGAGAACTCGGAGCCGGCCGGGGTGAAGTGGAACGTGCCGCAGTTGTTGATGCCGACGGCGCCGACGTTGCGGGCGTCCACGTTCTCGAACGTGGCGGAGCCCGCGGCGCGGGCGCTGAGCACCGAGGTGCCCGTGCCGTCGACCCGGATGTCCTTGAACTTGACGTTGGTGATGGAGTACAGGTCCTTCACCGGCCAGTCGGCGACGAGCATGATCGCGTTGTAGGTGTTGTCGAGGAAGTGGTCCCCGGTCACCTGGATGTCCGCGTCGATGTTCTTCTCCAGCGCGAGGAACCAGATGGCACCGAGGCCGATGTTCCAGTTCAGCTCGTACGTGCCGGCGCGGACCGTGGTGTTGTCCGTGATCTTCACGTAGCCGGTGAACGGCTCGGCGCCGAAGCGGGAGCCGATGTGGATCGCGCTGCCCTCACGGATCGGGTCCGCGACGAGGTTGTTGGACACCGTGGTGTCCTTGCCGCCGTAGATCGCGATGCCGTTGGCGAGGACCGGGGTCTGCACCGTGTTGTGGTCGAACGTGTTGCCCGCGTTGGTGGTCTTCTCGGCCCACATCGCGAGGCCGTCGTCGCCCGAGTTACGGACGAAGTTGTTGGACACGCTCGAGTTCGTCACGCCGGTGTGGAAGTTGAGGCCGTCGGCGATCTGGTCCACGATGACGTTGTTGGTGACCTTGGTGTTGGTCATCGGGCCGTCGAACCACAGGCCGACCTTGGTGTGCTGGATGTACAGGCCGTCGATGGTCGAGTTGCTCAGCGCGCCACCGATGCCGTTGACCTGGTCGGTGTCGATGCGCTCGCGCACGTCACCGATGATCGAGAAGCCGGACAGGTGGACGTTGCTGCTGCCGCCGTCCTGCGAGTACTTGCCGTAGAACCCGACCCCGGTGTGGATCGAGTTGTCCGGGGCGGGCGTGCTCAGGGCGACCTCTTTGCCCTTGATGATGGTGTACCAGGAGCCGGCGCCCTCGATCGTGACGTTGTCGACGATGATGTGGCGGTTCACCTGGTACGTGCCCGGCGGGATGTAGACCTTCAGGTGCGTCTTCTTGGCGAACGCGATGGCCTTGTCGATCGCGTCGGCCGAGTCACGCCGGCCCGTCGGGTCCGCGCCGAACAGCAGCACGTTGGCCGCGATGATGCTGATCTTCGGGGCGCCGACCAGCTCGGAGTCGAGCAGGTCGATGACCGTCCACGCGGCGCTGTTGCCCGGCGCGGTCAGCCGCACCTTGTCGCCGGCCTTGTACGTCTTGCCCAGCAGCAGCCGCTGCTCGTCGTAGAAGTGGTTGGGCCGGAACGGGGTGGTGATCGTCGGCGTCGGCGTGGTGGCGGCCGGCACGCAGGCGCACTCGGTGATCCACCAGTCGGGGTGCAGCAGGCCCGCGTTCGGGTCGTTCGAGAACGGGTACTGGTTGTACAGCCACGAGTACTGCGACGTGAGCGTCATCGTGGACTTCTTGCCGCCGTTGACCGTCACGTCCAGCGGCGAGGTGATGCCGCCGCCGTTGGGCGCGTCGGGAATGCTGTAACGGACGTTGATCGCGTTGGCCGACTTCGGCAGCGTGAACTCCACGTACTGCCCGGGGGTCAGCTTCACCGCGCTGCGGCCCGAGGCCTCGGCGGGCAGCGTGTAGGCCGTGCGGTCCGGACCGATGACGGTGCCGTTCGTCTTGGCCTTCTCGGCTTCCTGCTCGACGAAGCCGACGCTGGCACCGCGGCCCGCGGTCAGCGCCGGGTCGATCGCGGCGCGGGTCACCACTGGTGCGGTTCCGGCCGCGGTGGCCGGGCCGGCGCCGGTGACCACGACGCCGAGACCGACGGCTGCGGCCGTCGCCGCCGCGGCCCACCGCGGCGGCCCGCTGGACCACCGCGCTAAAGGTCCTGTGCTCCGTGACATCGATGACTCGATTCTCTCGGGAGGGGGCGGACGCCCGAGACGCTCTACGGCGGGGCGGCGCCATGAGGATGAGGGTGAGGTGACATTAGGACCCCCGTCCCGTGCTCCACAAGGTCCTGCGAAATATTTACGCAACGTTGGAACCGGAATTGTCGTCGGCTTGTCGGTTTGTTGCGTAAAACTGCCGTCATCGTTGCGACGGGCGGGCATGCAAAAGCGGCGGGATCCGGCACCGGATCCCGCCGCTCACGTGGCGGTCGCGCGTCAGCCCGCCTGACCGATGTTGACCATCCACGGGATGCCGAACCGGTCGACGCAGGCGCCGAACTCGTCGCCCCACATCTGCTTCTCCAACGGGACGTTGACCCGCCCGCCCGCCGACAGCTTGTCCCAGTACCCGTGCAACTCCACACTGTCGTCGCCGCTCAGGCTGACCGTGATGTTGTCACCGGGGTTGTGACCCATCTCCGGCGGCGTATCGGAGGCCATGATCGTGTAACCGCTCGGCGTCTCCAGCATGCCGTGCATGATCTGGTCGGCGATCGGGCCGGCCTCCGGATTGAACTCGCCGAACGTGTTGAGCCGCAGGGCGCCCCCGAACACGCCCTGGTAGAACTCCATCGCCTGCCGGGCGTTACCACGGAAGCTCAGGTACGGATTGAGCCGAGAGGTCATCACAAACTCCCTAGTCGCGATCGATGGATGAGGCCCGTCGATCCGACCCTATTCGCCGACCAGGGCTCGCGAAGCCGAATCCGCTTGTTGCTGCCGCACCCGCCGACCCCACGGCTTGTACGTCGACAGCACCGTCGAGATGATCAGCAGGGTCGAGGACACACTGGGCGCGACGACCAGGTTGATCTGATCGCGGCGGGGCAGCGCGTCCTTCAGCTCGCCGGCGTGCACCAGGCCCGGGTACAGCAGGAACGTCACCAGGAACACCATCACCGTGACGATGACCAGCTTCACCGCGACCCACCACCAGCGCAGCAGCCCCCACGGGGTGCCGACCGCGTTGACCACCCCGATCACCCAGACCAGGTAGGTCAGCGGCACGAACAGGACCGCGCCGACAAGGCTCATCGCCGGGTACGCCACGTCCTTGCCGACGCCACCGGTGAGCCCGGCGATGCCGAGCGTCAACAGCACCATGTCGGCGCCGAGCCAGCCCACCGCCGTGATCACGTGCAGGGTCAGGATCGCCTTGCGCCACTTCGGGGTGAACTTCATGGCGTCCAGCCTGCCGGAATGCCGGCGTCGCGTCGCCCGCCGAGGGTGGTAAACCCGGCTACTCCCGGTGTCGTACGGTCACCGTCATGATCCTCCGCGCCGCCACCCTGGACGACGTCCCAGCCGTCCTCGCCTTCTGGAAGATCGCCGCCGAGGACACCAACCGCGGCGGCGATGACACCGCAGCCGTCCAGGCGCTGATCACCCGCGACCCGGCGGCGCTGCAACTGGCGGTGATCGACGGCGAGATCGTCGGGTCGCTCATCGCCGGGTTCGACGGCTGGCGCTGCCACCTGTACCGCTTCGCCGTGCACCCCGACCGGCGGCGGCAGGGAATCGGCGCGCAGCTGCTGCAGGCCGCCGAGGAACGCTTCCGCGAGTTCGGTGGCCGCCGCGCCGACGCCATGGTCCTGGCCGACAACACCCTCGCCCACCACGCCTGGGCCGCCGCCGGCTACGCCCCGCAGGACGACTGGCGGCGCTGGGTCAAGAGCCTCTGACCTCCGATTGGCCCTCGACCGGCAGCCCGCCGGCTGGCAGCGTCACAGCCATGATCACGATCGGAGCGGCGGCAGGGGTCGCGCTCGTGGCGTTGGGGATGGTGCTCACGCCCGGGCCGAACATGATGTACCTCGTCTCACGCAGCATCTCCCAGGGCCGCCGGGCCGGCATGATCTCCCTCGGCGGCGTCGCCGCCGGGTTCCTCGTCTACCTGACCCTCGCCTCGGCCGGACTGTCCGTGGTCTTCGCGACGGTCCCGGCGCTGTACCTCACGGTGAAACTGGCCGGCGCGGCCTACCTCGCCTACCTCGCCTGGCAGGCGGTCCGCCCCGGCGGCACATCCGTGTTCACCCACCAGGACCTGCCGGCGGACTCCACCCGGAGACTGCTCACGATGGGCCTGATGACCAACCTGCTCAACCCGAAGGCCGCCATCATGTACGCCTCGCTGATCCCGCAGTTCGTCGACCCCCGCGCGGGGCACCTGATGACGCAGGGCTTCCTGCTCGGCGGGGTGCAGATCGCGGTCAGCATGCTGGTCAACACGGGCATCGTGCTGGCCGCCGGGTCGATCGCGGTCTTCCTCGCGAAACGCCCGACGTGGCTGCGGATCCAGCGGTACGTGACCGGCACGCTGCTCGGCCTGATCGCGGTCCGCCTGGCCACCGACCAGGCCCGGCCGCTACCGGTGCAGTAACGCCGCCTTCGACAGCAGGTAGCGCTGCTCGGGAAGACTGGTCGTGCGGCGGGCCGCGAGCTCGTACGCCGCCCGGGCCGCCGTGATGTCGCCCGACATCTCCAGCAGATGGGCCCGGACCGCCGCGAGCCGATGATGGCGGGCCAGCCGCTCGTCGGCGTCCAGCGCCTCGAGGATCCGCAGGCCGGCCGCCGGACCCTGCACCATCGCCACCGCCACCGCCTGGTTCAAGGTCACCATCGGATTCGGGGCGACCCGCTCCAGCAGCTGATACAGCGCCAGGATCTGCGGCCAGTCGGTGTCCTCGGCCGAGGCTGCCTCGCAGTGGATCGCGGCGATCGCGGCCTGCAGCTGGTACGAGCCGGGCGGGCCCATCGGCAGCGTCCTGGTGATCAGGTCCACGCCCTCGGCGATCATCGACGGGTTCCACAGCGTGCGGTCCTGGTCGGGGAGGGGGACCAGCGTGCCGTCGGGCCTGGTGCGGGCCGGCCGCCGGGCGTCGGTCAACAGCATCAACGCGAGCAGCCCGGCGACCTCACCGTCGTCGACGAGCCGGTGCACCTCCCGGGTCAGGCGGGTCGCCTCAACGGTCAACTCGGGCCGGTGCAACTCCTCGCCGGACGACGCGGTGTACCCCTCGTTGAAGATCAGATACAGCACCTGCAGGACGACCTGCAACCGGCCTTCACGCTCCGCCGGGGGCGGCAGGGTGAAGCTCGCACCCGCCGACTTGATCTTCTGCTTGGCCCGGCTGACGCGTTGCGCGAGGGTGCTCTCGGGCACCAGGAACGCGTGCGCGATCTGCGCGGTGGTCAGGCCGCCCACGGCCCGCAGGGTGAGCGCCAGCTGCGACGCGCTCGACAGCGACGGATGACAACACAGAAACAGCAGCAGCAACGTGTCGTCTTTATCGGGAATGTCCACAATGTCTGATGTTTCATGTGAAACATGGACGGCGATTTCCCGCCGCCGCCGGGCGTCGTCACTGCGGAACTGGTCCATCAGCCGCCGCGCGGCGACCGTGATCAGCCAGCCGCGCGGGTTGTCCGGCACACCCTCGACCGGCCACTGCACCGCCGCCGCAAGCAACGCCTCCTGAACGGCGTCCTCACAGGCGTCGAACTGCCCGTACCGGCGGACCAGCACACCGAGCACCTGCGGCGCGAGCCGGCGCAGCTCGTTCTCGACTTCGGCCCTCACGAAATGCAACGATCCCACGCCGCGCTGCGTCACGTCGTTCGCGGCGCGCTTGTGTCGCGTCGTTCGCGTCGCGCTTGTGTCGCGTCGTTCGCGTCGCGTCGTTGATCGGAGGACGCCCGTGGTCGCCCACGACCGGCGCACGACTTCAATCACCAGGAAGGTCCACTCCCGGCATAGCACAAGCCGACAAAGAGGCTGATCCGGACATCGGCGGCGCCGGATCGGGCGGCGGGCCGGCGCCGTTGCCGGATTCCCTACAACCGGAAGGATCCCCGGGTGCCTGACCCCGGAAATCCTTCCGCTTGTCGTGCCACCCGCTCGGCCGAGCGGTGGACGAGCCCGAGTCGGCCGAGGCGCGCCGCCCCACGTGGGGCGGCGCGCCTCTCGTGAGTCGCTATAGGCTGAGCTCGACGTTCCAGTCGGCGACGACGTTCCGTTACTGGAGGGTGACGACTTCTAAGATCGATTAGGAGGTCGTTGGTACGGTTGACAAGGAAAAGGTCGCCGTCACCGGGACCCTCAGCGCACCGTCCCGGCGGATCCGGTGCCGCGACGGATCGGTTCGGCACAAGCGAGCAGCTTCCCGCGCGGCAGGAATTCGATCGCCGTCGCCGCCCCGATCTCCGCCATCGGCGTGAAGGTGTGCCCGAGCGCGCCCAGCGCCGGACCCGGCCCGGCGATGAACGCCGGCTCCGCGACCACGGCCGCGGTGTTGCGCTGTGTGGCCCGGGGCGCGGCGAGCGCCTCCGGCAGAGTCATGCCGAGGTCGATCCGGTTGACCAGGATCTGCAGCACGGTGGTGATGATCGTCGAGCCGCCGGGCGAGCCGAGCGCGAGGAACGGGCGCCCGTCCTGCAGGACGATCGTCGGGGCCATCGAGCTGCGCGGCCGCTTGCCGGGGCCGGGCAGGTTCGGGTCGTCGGCGGTGCCCTGGGTGTTGGTGAAGTTGAAGTCGGTCAGCTCGTTGTTGAGCAGGAAGCCGCGGCCGGGCACCACGATGCCGTTGCCGCCGATCTGCTCGATGGTGAGCGTGTATTCGACCACGTTGCCCCACTTGTCGGCGACGGTCAGGTTGGTCGTCGACTTGCCGAAGTCGGTCGACGCGCCGCCCGTCGCGGTGGCGCAGACGTCGTAGCGGCCGTCCGGCACGCCGGGCAGGACGGGCTTCGCGGCGGCGTGCAGCGGGTCGATCTGGCAGGCCCGCTCGGCCGCGAACCCGTTGGTCAGCAGCGCGTCGAGCAGCGGCCGGGGCGTGTAGTCGCCGACGTAGCGGTTGCGGTCGGCGAACGCGAGGGCGCTCGCCTCCAGGTAACGGTGCAGCGCCTGGGTGCGGTCGAGGGCGCCCAGGTCGGAGCGTTCGAGGATGTTGAGCGCCTCGCCGACCGTTGAGCCGCCCGAGGACGGGGTGGCCATGCCGTAGACGTCGTAGCCGCGGTAGACCATGTGGGTCGGCGCGGGCCGGCGGACCTCGTAGGCGCGCAGGTCGGCCAGGGTCATGCCGCCGGGGCGGATCTCGTACTGCCACGGCAGCGCAGGAGCGGAAGCGACCGGCGGGTGCTGCACGGCCTGGACGATGTCGCGGCCCACCTCGCCGCCGTAGAAGGCGTCGATGCCGCGGCGGGCCACCAGATCGTAGGTCGCGGCGAGGTCGGGGTTGCGCAGCGTGCTGCCGACCGCCGGCGGCTGCCCGCCGGGCAGGAACAGCGCGGCCGTCGGCGTGAACTGCGAGAACGCCGCCGCGTTGTCGCTGACCTGGGTCGCGAAGGTCTGGTCCACGGTGAACCCGCGCCGGGCCACGTCGGCGGCCGGGCGCAGGTTGGTCGCGAGGGACCGCTTGCCCCACCGGTGCAGCGCGGTGTCCCAGGTCGCCAGGGTGCCCGGCACGCCGGCGGAGATGCCGCTGACCCGGGCCTCCTGGAACGCGTACGGCAGGCCGGTCGCGGGGTTCACGAACGCCGTCGAGGTCATCGACCCCGGCGCGGTCTCCCGGCCGTCCAGTGTGGACACCTTGCCGCTGCGGGCGTCGTAGTAGACGAAGAACCCGCCGCCGCCGATGCCCGCGGAGAACGGCTCGGTCACGCGGATCGACCGAGCTCACCGCCCCGCCGTAACCGGAAGCGGTAGGTCCGGAAGCGTCGGACGCGGAAGCGGGAGCGGGCAAGGGCACGAGGAGCAGAGGAACAAGCACAAACGGGACGAGCCTACGCACGGTGCCTCCCGGAGGATCGACAGTGATCGCTCCTCTTGCCTACCGTCCCGGCGCGCCCGGCACAACCCGGAACGTGCGACGGTACGCGCTCGGGGCGACACCGATCGTGGTCTGCAGGTGCTGGCGCAGCGACGCGGCGGTGCCGAGCCCGGACCGGCGGGCGATCTGCTCCACCGCCAGGTCTGTGCTCTCCAGCAGGCCGCGAGCATGATCGACCCGCTGCTGCAGCAACCACCGGGCCGGGCTCACCCCGGTCTCCTCGCGGAAGCGGCGGGTGAACGTGCGCACACTCATCGTGGCGTACGCGGCCATGTCCTGCAGTGTCAACGGCTCGCCCAGCCGCTGCAACGCCCACGCGCGGGTCGGTGCGGTGGTCGTGTCGGTGATGCGGGGCAGGGGCCGCTCGATGTACTGCGCCTGGCCACCCTCCCGCCACGGCGGCACGACGCTGCGGCGGGCCGCCCGGTTGGCGACCTCGCTGCCGAAGTCGGTGCGCACCACGTGCAGGCACAGGTCGATCCCGGCGCCGACGCCGGCCGAGGTGAGCACGTCGCCGTCGTCGATGAACAGCACGTCCGGGTCGAGTTTGACCTGCGGGTACAGGTCGCGGAACTGGTCGGCCCAGCCCCAGTGCGTGGTCGCCGGCCGGTCGTCGAGCAGGCCGGCGGCGGCGAGCACGAACGCCCCGGTGCAGATCGACATGACCCGGGCGCCCCGGGCAAGCGCGGCCCGCAACGCCGAGGCGACTTCATCCGAGACGGTCGCGTCCTCGACCGGCCCGCCGCGGTGGATACCGGCCACGATCACCGTGTCGGCCACCGCGGTGATCTCCAGGCCGTGCTCGGGCAGCACCTGGAATCCGGCCGCACTGCGCACCGGCAGTCCTCCTGGGCTGCAGATCTGGATGCGGTACAGCCGGTGCCCGTCGTCGCCACGGGCGGCCCCGAAGATCTGCGACGGCGTGCCGAGGTCGAACGCGACGACGCCGTCCAACGCGATCACGGCAACAACATGCTTGAGGACCATGGCCCGATTCTTGCGCACTATGGCTGTCGGGCCACTCGCCCACCCGTACCAAACCCAAGATTATTGTTCCGTGAAACGTATCCACCCTGCTTGGACCGTTGCCGTCGTCGCCTTCGTGGCGCTGGTCGGCGCGGCCGGGTTCCGTGCGACGCCCGGCGTGATGCTGCACCCGCTGCACGAGGAGTTCGGCTGGTCGCTGGGGACCATCTCCCTGGCCGTATCGATCAACCTGCTGCTGTTCGGCCTCACCGCGCCCTTCGCCGCCGCGCTCATGGAGCGGTTCGGGATCCGGCGGGTGGTGGCGTACGCGCTGCTCCTGGTCTCCGCCGGCAGCGGGCTGACCGTGTTCATGCGGCACAGCTGGGAGCTCATCGCGCTGTGGGGGGTGCTGGTCGGCCTCGGCACCGGATCGATGGCGCTGGCGTTCGTCGCCACCATCACGGGCCGCTGGTTCGTCAAGCGCCGTGGCCTGATCACCGGTGTGCTGACCGCCGGTGGCGCGGCCGGGCAGCTGGTGTTCCTGCCGCTGCTGGCGCTGCTGGTCGACGCCCGCGGGTGGCGTGCGGCCGCGCTGACGGTCGCCGGAGCGGCGCTGCTGGTGGTGCCGCTCGTCCTGTGGCGGCTCCGGGACCACCCGTCCGAGCTGGGCGTGACCGCCTACGGCGCGAGCGAGGAGGATGCCGCGCCGCCGCCGGTGCCGTCCGGCGGTGCGGCCCGGCGCGCGATCGGCGCGCTGCGCAGCGCCTCGCGGGTGCCGGCGTTCTGGCTGCTCGCCGGCGGGTTCGCGATCTGCGGCGCGACGACCAACGGGCTCATCGGCACCCACTTCATCCCGGCCGCGCACGACCACGGCATGACCGAGCCGGTGGCGGCGTCGCTGCTCGCGCTCATCGGCCTGTTCGACATCGTCGGGACGATCGCGTCCGGCTGGCTCACCGACCGCATGGACAGCCGGATCCTGCTCGGCTGGTACTACGCGCTGCGCGGCGCGTCGCTGCTGGTGCTGCCGGTGCTGTTCGCCGCGACCGTCCGGCCGAGCATGGTGGTCTTCATCCTGTTCTACGGCCTCGACTGGGTGGCGACGGTGCCGCCGACCGTCGCGCTGTGCCGGGAGTACTTCGGCGCCAGCGGCCCGGTGGTCTTCGGCTGGGTGTTCGCGTCGCACCAGTTCGGCGCGGCGATCGCGGCGACCACGACCGGCCTGCTGCGGGACCGGCTCGGCAACTACGACCTGGCCTGGTACATCGCGGGCGGCCTGTCCGTCTCGGCGGCGGCGCTGTCGCTGCTGCTCTTCCGCACGCGCCGGGGCATCGCGGTGCCCGTCCCGGTCGCGGTGGCGGCCGCCTGAAGCCGGCTGACGCAGAGACGCCGGCCGTGGATTGGCCGGCGTCTCCGGTTCGGTGCGGTGGTGGTCAGCCGGTGCGGCGGCGGGTCCGGCCCGAGAGCAGCAGCCCGCCGCCCGCGAACGTCGTCGCCAGGCCGAGTTGCAGCATCGCCGCGATCGGGGCGCCGGTCACCGCGAGCGAGCCGGAGCCCGACCCACCGGTGCGGGCTGGGCTCGCCGCGACCCGGATCGCCATCTTCAGGCTGTGCGGCAGGCCGTCAGGGTCGACCCCCGCGGCGACCAGCGAGTGCCCGCCGACCACCAGATCCGCCGGCACCTTGACCGGCTTGCTGAAGTTGCCGGCGCCGTCCGTGGTCGCGCTGCCCAGGTTGATCGGCTGCGAGTAGATGACGATCGTCGCGGTCGAGTACGGCATGAAGCCCGTGCCGATGACCACGATGTCCTGGCTCGGCACGGCGGTGGTGATGATGCCCTTGTCCGTGGTGAGCGTCAGGTTCGTGTCCGGCACCGTCGTGCTGATCGGCGGTGCCGTCGGGGTCACCGCGTTGGACGGTCCCGCCGGCGCCGAGTTGGCACCCGTGCCCTTCGCGACGACCGTGACCGTGTACGTGACGCCCGCGACCCCGCCCATCACGCAGGACGTGTCGGACGCCGAGCCGGTCGAGCACGTCGCCTCGCCGGGGGTCGCCGTCGCGATGTACCCCGTGACCGCCGACGTGTCGGCCGGCGCCTGCCACTGGGCGCTGATCTGCGCCACCCCCGCCGTCGCTACCACCTGACCGGGAGCCGGCGCGGGCGTGGGCGTCGGAGTGGGCGTGGGCGCCGGCGTCGGAGTGGTCGTCGGCTGGCCGACGGTGAACGAGCGCATCGACTGCTCCGCGGGCTCGTACGCGCCGCTGCCACCCTGGTCGGCGGTGATCGTGCAGGTGCCGGGCGTCAGCAGGGTGACGGTGCTGCCGCTGACCGAGCACACGCCGCCGGTGGTGCTGGTGAACGACACCGGCAGGCCCGACGACGACGCCGCGATCAGTTGCACGGTGTGCTGGGAGACCGCCACGTTCGCCGGCTGAGGGAACGTGATCGACTGTCCCACCTTGTTCACCTGCAGCTCCGGCTGGCACCCACCCTCGGTGCGCCCGCTCTCGGCGCAGTTGCTGTCCAGGTTGGCCCGCACGCCGACGGCGGTGCTGATCGCGGAGTTCTCGAGTGCGTACGCGCCGGCCGCCGCGGCGGTGACCTTGAAGCTGACCTCGCAGAGCGACGGGAACCCCGTCAGCTGCGCGCCGCTCAGGGTCACGTACGTGGCGCCGTTGACCGTGGTCAGGGTGCCGCCGCAGTCGTTGGTCGGGGTGCCGGCAGCGACGACGAGCCCGGACGGCAGGTCGAGCCGGTAGCCGAGCCCGCTGGTGACGGCGGTGGAGTTCTCGTCGGTCCGGGCCAGCCCGACCGTCAGGGTCGAGGTGGTGAACGCGTCGATGGTGGTCGGGTCGAAGCTGGCGCCCACCCGCGGCGACGCGGTGAGGACGGTCAGCGTCTGCGGCGTCTGACTCCTCACCACGGCGGTCACGCTGGTGAACTTCGCGGTGTCGAAGATGTACTGCCCGGACGTGCCGCTGGTGACCGGAAACGTGATCGTGCAGCTGGTGAAGGTGTCGGCGATCGTCGCCCCGGTGACGGTGAAGGTGGTCGAGCCGACACCGCCGCTGACGGGGTTGGCGGAGCAGGTGTCCACCACGCTGCCGTACGAGCGGTAGGTGCCGGTCGGCAGCGCGATCACGTAGCCGAGGCCGGTCGCGTTGCCGCAGTCGTCCGGCCTGGTGAGCGTCACATCGAGGGTGGTCTCCTCGTGGTCCTCGATGGTGCTGACCGACCATGCGCCGGTGGCCGTGATGTTGCTGGTCTCCGCGCAGTTGGCGATCCTCGGCCGGTCCGTTGAGCGAGGTGTCGCGGCGACGGTCAGCGGCCGGGCGAAGTCGACCCGGTCGGCGCCCTTGCCGCTCTTGCTGTGCTTGCCCGTGCCGGCCTTTCCGGCCTTTCCGGCGATTTCGGAATTGCATGGTCCCCCCGTAGAGGGCCGCCCGATTGGCACCGTGGACGACCCTGTAGGGGAATTTACGTCAAATATCCGATTCGTTATTGACTGAGCCGATAATCCAGGTCGGGAGTGATCTCCAGGGTGTCCATCTGCGCACGCTGCAGCCGGCCCGAGTAGTCCCAGTTCATCGACTGCCAGCGGGTGAACTGGTCGAGCACCCACACGCCCGACTGGCGGCTGCCGTTGCCCGACTTGCCGTTGCCGCCGAACGGCAGGTGCGCCTCCGCGCCGGAGGTCGAGTTGTTGACGCTGACCATCCCGGCCCGGGTGCGGCGCCGGAACGTGAACGCCTTGCGCGGGTCGGTCGTGTAGATCGCCGCGGACAGCCCGTAGCCCGGGGCGTCGGCCAGCTCGATCGCCTCATCGAGGGTGTCGTAGCCGGTCACCCCGACCAGCGGGCCGAAGGTCTCCTGCTGGAAGATCTTGTCCTCGGGGCGCACCCCATGGACCAGCACCGGGTGGTAGAACAGGCCCGCCCCGGGGTCGCCGACGAACCCCTCCCGCGGGCTGGCGGTGCCGATCCTGCCGGTCGGGCCCGGCACCCGGTGGTGGTCCTCGATCCAGCCGAGGTAGTCGTCGAACCGGGCGGCGAACCGCTCCGTCATCAGCGGGCCGTAGAGCACCGACGGGTCGGTGGGGTCACCGATCGGCGCGTTGCGCACCGCGTCCTCCAGGCGCGCCGTGAAGCCGGCGAGGACGTCCCGGTGCACGATCAGCGTGCCGAGCGAGGTGCAGCGCTGGCCGGCGGTGCCGAACCCGGCGAACAGCGCGCCGTGCACGGCCAGGTCCAGGTCGGCGTCCTCGGTGACGATCATCGGGTTCTTCCCGCCGAGCTCCAGGCAGGCGCTCTGCAGGTGCCGGCCGGCGAGCTCGCCGATGCGCGCGCCGACCTCCGAGGAGCCGGTGAACCCGACCTTGTCGACCAGGCCGGCGTCCAGCGCCCGCTCCAGGCCCGCAAACGTGGTCGCACCGTCGGCGAACACCACGTCGAACACCCCGTCGGGCACCCCGGCGCGCCTGATGAGCTGGGCGAACGCGTCGGCGCAGGCGGCGGAGTACTCGGCCGGCTTCCACACCACGGCGTTGCCGCACAGCAGCGCCGGCACCAGGTACCAACTGGGCACCGCCACCGGGAAGTTGCCAGCCGTGATGATCGCGGCGACCCCGACCGGCACGCGGAACGTGAAGAGCTGCTTGTCCGGCATCTCGCTCGGCACGGTCTGGCCGTAGAGGCGGCGGCCCTCGCCCAGGAAGAAGTCGCAGGTGTCGACGATCTCCTGCACCTCGCCGCGGGCCTCGGCGATGGTCTTGCCGACCTCCCGCGTCACCAGTGCCGCCAGGGCCTCGAAGTTGGCCTCGACCAGGCGGCCCAGGTTGGCGATCACCCGGCCGCGGACCGGTGCCGGCACGTCCGCCCAGTCGCGCTGGGCGCGGCGGGCGGACCGGCAGGCGGCGACGAACGTGTCGGCGTCGGCCAGGGCGACCTCGGCGACGACCTGGTCGAGGTGGGCCGGGTCGGTCGAGACGAAACGGGCTACGCCCTGCGCGTCGACGGATCTGCCGCCGACGGTGGAGACGAGAAGACGGCTCATGCCGCCGCCTCGCTTCGCTCACCGGCGCCACGAGGCTCAGAAACGCACTGCAACATGATTCGCTCGCAAAGCTCGCTCATGCCCCCATCTTGCCGTGCGGCGTGTCCGCCGGGTGCTGGGACGTGGGCGGCGGCGCGAACGCCAGCTCGCCGCCGAACTGGTCGTGCAGCCGGACGTCGTAGTAGTCGGCGGCGTCGGCGACCCAGTCGCAGGCGTTGCCCAGCTCGGTCGCGTCGAGCGTCTCGGCCATCAGCTCATAGGAGGCGATGACGGAGTCGTCGCGCCAGAACAGCCGGACGAAGTTGAGTCGGCTGTTGAGCTCGTTGAGCTCGGTCAGCAGCTGCGGCGAGCACTGCAGCCGGCGCAGCAGCGGCGAGAAGACCCGCACGAACGGCGGATCGTTGGCGACCAGGCGCAGGTAGACCACGGCGGTGCCGCTGCGGATCGCGGCGGGCGTCACGCTCAGGTCGTCAGGGACCGGCTGCCCGCCGAGATAGTCGGTGAGCAGGCGGTGCACTCGGGTGCGCACGGCGGCGTCGATCGACACTCTGTACACCTTATCGAACGAACGCATCGGCGCTCAGCCGCTCTTTCCGGGCCGGCCCGGGGGCAGGAACCCGCGCCGCCGGGCCTCCTTCACCCACCGGTGCGCGGTGCTGACCGGCACGCCGTGCTGGTCGGCGAGGTCGCAGGCGGGGCGCGGCGAGTCCTGGGCGAAGTCGAGGTAGACGTCGGCGACCTCGCGGTAGAAGACGTCGGGCCGCCCACGTGTCCTGGCGCCGTCGGTGGTGGCGGCGCGGGCCACGGCCAGCGCCGGCTCGACCATCTCCCAGCCGGCGTCGACGGCGACCGGCGGCACGACCGGCCGGGGGCGCGGGTTGAGCACCGGTGGCGTGTCGATCGACTCGTGGACGACCGCGAGCTGTGCGTTGGCGGCGGCCTCGATGCGCCCGACCGGGATGGCGCGCAGCAGGTCCGCGCTCGGGCTGCCGTCGATGTGCAGCCCGGTGAGCACCAGCCGGCCGCCGGGCGCGACGCCGACCCGCACCTGGACGGTCTGCGCCAGGGGCGGCTCCTGGCGCCATTCATACCAGCCATCGTCGACTGGAAAGAGCCGGCCACGCACCCGGCAAATCTAGACCACCGTTCCTCAAATCAACAATTGCGCGAACCTAGACGTCTAGATACGCTGATCTGGACCCGCCAGCCAGATGGCTTCAACGGGGGGTGTTCGGAGCCGACGATGCATGGCCGTGCATCGATCGGCTCCGGCCGAAGCCAACGGCACGTTCGCGTCAACGGGGGATCACGGGGCGACGCGGATGGCGGCTGCCGGGCGGATGCGCAGCAGTGCGCGTTCCGCCCGGCGGCGACGGTGACGAGCCGCGGTCGCGGGGTCTCGCCGGACTCCGCGACCGTCCGTCATCGCGGCAACCGTGATCCACGGGTCCGTCGATCCTTCGGTCAAAGGCGCCCAGGGCGTCGACGTCTCCAGGCGCGCACTCCACAGGGAACCGGCAGGGCTCCACAGGCAGCGGGCCGTGCTCCACAGGTGGGCCCGGCCACGCTTCACGGGAAGCCGGCCGTGCCGGCCCGGCAGGTCGGTCGGCGGGCGGCGGGTCGCCTCGCAGGGGATCGGCAGGTCAGCGGCCGGCGAAGAAGACGAACACGCCGGCCAGGACGACGCCGATACACAGCAGCGACGCCATCGCGACCGTGATGAGCACCCAGATGAGCGCGCCCACCTTGCGACCAGGGTTGATCTCGATCGGCACCGCGGGCCCGGCGTCGGCGGAGTGCGCGTCGCGTTCGGCCGCTGCGAGTTCGGCGGCCAGCTCGGCCGGATCGCCGAGCAGGTCGAGGACGGAGTGCACCTCGGTCTCGGGCGCACCCGGACCGTGCTCGGTCCGGGTCTCGGCGAGCTTGGCGGCGATGTGGTCGCTGAGGTCGGCGAGCAGCTCGTCACGGCGGCCGGCGGGCACGCCGACCAATGCCTGCTCAACAGCGCGAAGATAGTCGTTGACCAGGCCATCGTAGGTGTTCATGGCGCCCCCGTCCGGAAAAGCTGGCACTCTCCAGCATGATCAGTAAGACTTTTCGCGCAGGCAGCCAATCCTGGAGGGAGCGACGTGAGCCCACCGACGCGCTGGCTCGACGACGACGAGCAACTCGCCTGGCGTGCTTTCTACACCGCCGCGACGCAGCTCATCGATCGGCTCGACCGCGAGCTGCAGCACGACGCGGGCATGCCGCACGCCTACTACGAGATCCTCGTCGTGCTGTCGGAGTCGCCGGGACGCACCCGGCGGATGAGTGAGCTCGCCGACCTCACCCGCTCCTCCCGCAGCCGGCTCAGCCACGCCGTCACCAAGCTCGAGGCCCGCGGCTGGGTGCGCCGGCGCGACTGCGACGACGACAAGCGCGGGCAGTTCGCCGACCTGACCGAGGTCGGGTTCGCCGCGCTGGAGGCCGCCGCGCCCGGGCACGTCGAGGCGGTGCGGACCCACCTGTTCGACCCGCTCACCCCGGAGCAGATCGACCAGCTTCGCAAGATCAGCGAGGCCATCACCGCCTCCCTCAAGTAACCCCCGCGAGTCCCCACCAGGTCCGGCAAGCCTTGTGTCGATCATTCTGTGTCGATACGTTCACGGCCTGCCGCGAGATGATGAGGCCCCGCCATGAAGCGTCTGAAACTCACGCAAACCATCGCCGCCGCGGGCATCGCCGTGGCCATGCTGGCCGCGGTGCCGGGCAGCGTCCCGACGCTTCCGGACCGGGCGAAGGCGCCCAGCGGCTACGCCGACGGCGTGCCCCAGTGGGAGGGCGAGCCGTCGATCGCGAGCCTGCTCGCCGGCGGCACCCAGCAGCATGCCGAGCAGTTCTACTTCGTGCTCCCAGACCGGTTCGCCGACGGCGACCCGGCCAACAACACGGGCGGGCTGCCCGGGGACCGGTTGAGCACCGGCTACGACCCGGCCGACAAGGGCTTCTACCACGGCGGCGACCTCAAGGGCGTCATCGACCGGCTCGACTACATCGAGAACCTCGGCACGACCGCGATCTGGCTCGCACCGGTGCTGAAGAACCGGCCGGTGCAGGGCAGCGGCGCCGACATCTCGGCCGGCTACCACGGCTACTGGACCACCGACTTCACCCAGATCGACCCGCACTTCGGCACGAAGGACGACCTGCAGCGGCTGGTCCGGCTCGCCCACGGGCGGGGCATCAAGGTCTACCTCGACGTCATCACCAACCACACCGCCGACGTCATCCGCTACGCGCAGGACCAGTACTCGTACCGCAACAAGACCGACTACCCATACCAGGACGCGGCCGGCAACAAGTTCGACGACCGCGCCTTCGCCGACGGGCAGCACGGGTTCCCGCCCGTGAACACACAGTCCTTCCCCTACACCCCGGTGTTCGCCAACGAGGCGGACAAGACGGCCAAGAAACCGGCCTGGCTCAACGACCCGCTGATGTACCACAACCGCGGCGACTCCACGTTCAGCGGCGAGAACAGCGAATACGGCGACTTCTTCGGCCTCGACGACCTGTGGACCGAGCGTCCCGAGGTGGTCCGCGGCATGACGAAGATCTACGCGGACTGGGTCAAGGACACCGGCATCGACGGGTACCGCATCGACACCACCAAGCACGTCAACCTGGACTTCTGGCCGCAGTTCGTCGAGGGCATCGACAAGGTCGCCAAGCCGGACTTCTTCATGTTCGGCGAGGTGTACGACGCCGACCCCGAGTTCGACTCGATCTACGTGCGCAAGGGGCGGCTCCCGGCGACCCTGGACTTCCCGTTCCAGCAGGCCGCGACCGACTACGTGGCCAGGGGCGGCTCCGCCGCCGGGCTCGCCGGCGTGTACGCCAAGGACGACCTGTACACCTCGGCCGGCACGACCGCGGGCACGCTGCCGACCTTCCTCGGCAACCACGACATGGGCCGCATCGGCATGTTCGTCGCCGGCGGCGGCACCGACCCGGCCAGCCACCTGCGCCGCGACCAGCTCGGCCACGAGCTGATGTTCCTCACCCGCGGGCAGCCGGTCGTCTACTCCGGCGACGAGCAGGGCTTCACCGGCGCCGGCGGCGACAAGGACGCCAGGCAGGACATGTTCCCGAGCGTCTCGCCCGACTACCTCGACGACGACCTGCTCGGCACCGACACGACCCACGCGGTGGCGCACTACGACCAGAGCCACCCGATCTACCGCACCATCGCCGACCTGGCCCGGCTGCGGCAGGCGCACCCGGCGCTCAAGCAGGGCGTCCAGGTGACCCGCTACGCGGCGCAGGGCGCGGGCGTCTTCGCGTTCTCCCGGATCGACCCGAAGCAGCGGGTGGAGTACCTGGTCGCGACCAACAACGCGACCACGACCCAGACCGTCACCGTGCCGACGTACATGGCCAGCACCACCTTCGACCGGATCTACCCGGCCACCGGCGGGATCGCCGCCTCCGCCGGCGACGGCGGGCTGCAGCTCGACGTGCCGCCGCTGAGCACCGTGGTGTTCAAGGCCCGCGGCGCGATCGCCAAGCCGGCCGCCAAACCGACCGTCAAGCTGGTCGCGCCCGCCGCCGGGCAGCCCGTCCCGGGCCGCGCCGAGGTCAAGGCCGAGGTCACCGGCGACCCCCTCGCCGCGGTCACGTTCGCCGCGAAGGTCGGCAACGGGCCGTGGAAGCTGCTCGGCACCGACAACGCCGCGCCCTACAGCGTCTACCACGACCTCGACGGGCTGCCGGCCGGCACGTCGCTGGAGTACAAGGCGGTGGTGCGGGACGGGTCCGGCCGGGTCGCCGAGACGAGGATCACCGCGAAGGTCGGCACGCCGCCGAGCGCCGTCGCACCCGACTACGCGATCGTGCACTACCAGCGCCCGACCGGCGGTTATGAGCCGTGGAGCCTCTACGCGTGGGGCGACATCGAGACGCCGATGACGTGGCCGGTCGGTGCCCCGTTCGCCGGCGAGGACTCGTTCGGGCGCTTCGCATGGGTCAAGCTGAAACCGGGGGCGGCGAATGTCGGCTTCCTCGTGGTCGACTCCGGCGGGGTGAAGGACGTCGCCGTCGACCGCTCGCTCGACCCGACGAAACACCCCGAGATCTGGCTCAAGCAAGGAGACGCGACCATCTACACCTCGCAGGCCGCGGCCACCGGCACCGTCGCCGTGCACTACGGGCGACCCGACGGCGACTACACCGGATGGGGCCTGCACCTGTGGGGCGACGGGCTCGCGCCCGGCACCGGCACCGAGTGGACCGCGCCGCGCCAGCCCGACGGCACGGACGCGTACGGCGCCTTCTGGCACGTGCCGGTGACCGACCCGACCAAGCCGGTCAACTTCATCGTCCACAAGGGCGACGTGAAGGACCCCGGCGCCGACCAGTCCGTCCTGCCGAGCCAGCAGGGCGAGGCGTGGATCCGTTCCGGCGAGGCGACGGTCCACCCGACCCGCGCCGCCGCCGAGCACACCGCGGTGCTGCACTACCGCCGCCCGGCCGGCGACTACACCGGATGGGGGCTGCACGTCTGGACCGGCGCCGCCACGCCGACGGAATGGGCGAGCCCGCTGCCGCCCGAGGGGTTCGACGCGTTCGGCGCCCGATTCCGCGTACCCCTCGCCGACAACGCGACCACGCTCAACTACATCGTGCACAACGGCGACACCAAGGACCTGCCGAGCGACCAGGCCCTCGACCTGGTCACGGTCGGGCACGAGGTCTGGATCCTGTCCGGCCGGGAGCGGTACCTGCTGCCGATCCCGCCGCAGGGCACGCCCGACACGGACCTGACCAAGGCCAAGGCCGTCTGGGTCGACCGCGAGACCATCGCCTGGCGGGCCGGCCCGACCGACGGGCACACCTACGAGCTGCTGTCCGCGCCCGCCGGCGGGTTGTCGGTGGTCGACGGCCAGGTGGTCGGCACCGCGACGGCCCTCGCCATGCGGGCGACCGGCAGCCTGACCGAGCCGCAGCGGGCGAGGTTCCCGCACCTGTGGTCGTATCAGGCGTTCCACGTCACCGGCGACCGGGCGGCGCTGTCCACGGCGCTGCGCGGGCAGGTCGTCGTGGTCGAGCGCGACGCCGCCGGCACCGTCACCGAGGCCAGCGGCGTGCAGGTCGCCGGCGCGCTGGACGACCTCTACGTCGGGGCCGTCGGCGTGAAGTTCGGCCCGCGGTTCAGCGGCGGCCGGGTCACGCTCAACGTCTGGGCGCCGACCGCGCAGAACGTCGTGCTGGAACTCTTCGACAACCCGGCGGCGCAGCCGGTGCTGACACCGATGCAGCGCGACGAGCACACCGGGGTGTGGAGCGTCACCGGCGACCGGAGCTGGAAAGGCCGGTACTACCGGTTCCGGGTCACCGCCTGGCAGCCCGCGGTCCGGGGGGTGACGACCGCGTCGGTGACCGACCCGTACTCGGTGTCCCTGGCCGCGAACTCCACCCACAGCCAGATCGTCGACCTGGCCGACGCCGCCCTGCAGCCCGCCGGCTGGTCCGCGCTGCGGAAACCGCCGGTGCCCGCCCGGCCGCAGATCCAGGAACTGCACGTGCGTGACTTCTCCATCGCCGACACGACCGTGCCGGCGGAGCAGCGCGGCACGTATCTCGCGTTCACCCAGGCGCAGTCGGCGGGCATGACGCACCTGCGGGAGCTGGCCCAGGCCGGCACGTCCTACGTGCACCTGCTGCCGACCTTCGACATCTCGACGATCCCCGAGCGCCGCGCCGACCAGCTGCAGCCGCCGTGCGACCTGGCCGCGCTGCCACCCGACTCCGGCCAGCAGCAGGACTGCGTCGCGCAGATCGCGGCCCAGGACGGCTACAACTGGGGCTACGACCCGTTCCACTACTCGACCCCGGAAGGCTCCTACGCCACCGACCCGCAGGGCACCCCGCGGATCAACCAGTACCGCCAGATGGTCGCCGGGCTCAACGGCGCCGGCCTGCGGGTCGTCGTCGACGTGGTCTACAACCACACGACCGCCGCCGGCACCGACCCGCACTCGGTCCTCGACCAGATCGTGCCCGGCTACTACCACCGGCTGCTCGACGACGGCACCGTGGCCAACTCGACCTGCTGCGCCAACACCGCGCCGGAGAACGCGATGATGGGCAAGCTGGTCGTCGACTCCGTGGTGCTGTGGGCCAAGCAGTACAAGGTCGACGGCTTCCGCTTCGACCTCATGGGCCACCACCCGAAGGCCAACATCCTGGCCGTGCGCGCCGCCCTGGACCAGCTGACGGTCGGCAAGGACGGCGTCGACGGCAAGAAGATCATGATCTACGGCGAAGGCTGGAACTTCGGCGAGGTGGCCAACGACGCCCGCTTCGTCCAGGCGACCCAGACCAACATGGCCGGCACCGGCATCGGCACCTTCAACGACCGGCTCCGCGACGCGGTCCGCGGCGGCGGCCCCTTCGACGGCGACCCGCGCATCCAGGGGTTCGCCTCGGGCCTGTACACCGCGCCCAACGGCGACCCGGCCAACGGCACGACCGCCGAGCAGCGGGCCAGGTTGCTGCACTACCAGGACCTGATCCAGGTCGGGCTCACCGGCAACCTCGCCGCCTACGAGTTCGTCGACTCCACCGGCCACCGGGTCACCGGCGCGCAGGTCGACTACAACGGCTCGCCCGCCGGGTACACCAGACTGCCCGCGGAAGGCGTCACCTACGTCGACGCGCACGACAACGAGATCCTCTACGACGCCCTCGCCTACAAGCTGCCGACCGGCACGACCGCCGAGCAGCGGGCCAGGCTGCAGGTGCTCGCCCTGTCCACGACGGTGTTCGGGCAGGGGACCGGGTTCGTCACCACCGGCTCCGACCGGTTGCGCTCGAAGTCCCTGGACCGCAACTCGTTCAACTCCGGTGACTGGTTCAACCAGATCCGATGGAACTGCGCCGGCGGCAACGGCTTCGGCGCGGGCCTGCCACCGGCCGCCGACAACCAGGACAAGTGGTCCTACGCGCAGCCGCTCCTGGCCGACCCGGCCCTGGTGCCCGACTGCGCCGCGATCGACCTGGCCGCGGCGCGCTTCCAGGAGCTGCTGCGGATCCGGGCGAGCTCGCCGGTGTTCGCCCTGGGCACCGCCGCCCAGGTCCAGCAGCGGGTGGCGTTCCCGCTGTCGGGCCCGTCGGCGACGCCCGGGGTGATCACGATGACGCTGGACGCCCGGGGTCTCGACCCGCGCTACCGGACGGTCGTCGTGGTCTTCAACGCCGGCGCGACCGCCGCCACGCAGACGGTCAGCGGTTACGCCGGCGCGAGGTTCGCCCTCCACCCGGTGCAGGCGGCGTCGGCGGACCCTCTCGCGCGGCAGGCCACGTTCGACGGCGCGAGCGGCACGTTCACCGTCCCGGCACGGACGGTGTCGGTGTTCGTGCAGCCTGCGTAACGGCGTTCTTGAAAATGCTCAGGAACGCCGTCTCAGTGCCGTTTTGTCCGATGTGAAGGCGTTCACTGCGGGCGGGGTGTTGCTGGTCGCGCTGCTGGCAGGGGCGACCGGCAAGCCGTTGCCGCCGCCCGGCCCGCCGCTGCCGGGGCCGCCGGCCATCGTCGAGCCCGGCGCGCCGCCGTCGACCCTGCCGCCGCTGAGCCGGCTGCCGTCGGTGCGGGAGCCGTCCGGCCGGTCGATCGCGCCGTCGACGGGCGCCGCACCGGCGGAGCCGAGCGTTAACGCAACCTCAAGCCCGAGCCCCGCCGCGAAGACCGAGACCAGCCGCCGGTCGACGGGGTGGATCGGGCTCGGGGTGGTTCTCGCCGTCGCCGCAGCGGCCGCTTTCGTCGTACTGCGACGCCGCCGTCACGCATAGTCGTAATTCGCGGGCCGTTTGGCTTGTGCCGGGCGCCGTTCGGCGAATGAAGTCTTATCGGGGAAGCACGTTTCCAGTAGCGTGCCCTTTCGTGCTCCTTAACGACCTTTCCCGCTACAGCGGGTCGATGGAGCACTCTCGTCTTCACTCTCCGCATGCGCGTGCGGACATTGCGTGTCCTCTGTGACGGGTAGGGGATGACGGTTGGCAGGCAGCAGCTCCTCCCGGGTGACCGGTGCCGACTCGCCCCGTGCGATCGGCAGCGGCGGTCGGCAGCGGCGGTCGGGCGCGCCTGACACGTCGGTCGCCGGTCACCGGCGCGGCGGCGCGGCCCGGCCCAGCCGGCTGCGGTCCGTCCGCACCCAGCTGCTCGCCCCGATCATCGTCGCCATGGTCGGCCTCGCCGTGCTCAGCACCGCGCAGGCCACGACCGCCACGTCCGCCGCGCAGGACGCGGGCCGGGCCCGGACCCTCGCGTCGACCGCGACGAGCGCGGTGAGCTTCGTCCACGAGCTCGAGCGCGAGGTCGCCGAGACCGCCGCGCTGCGGCAACGTGGTGGCAAGTCCGGTGTGTCGCTCATGGTGGCCCAGCGGGAACGCACCGACGCGGCCGCCCGGCGGTACCTCGCGGACAGCCGGGCCGCGGTCGAGGCCGTGCCGGCGCTCGAACGGGCCGTCCGGACCGTCAGCGACATCTACAGCCGCCTCGGCGCGACCCGCGAGGGCGCCGACAACAACGCCGCGGTCTCGCTGATGGTGGACCCCGTGTATCGCCCGCTCGCCGAGGCGCTGCTGGCCATCGCCGACGCGGTGCCGGCCCAGATCGCCGACATCGAGCTGGCCAACGCGGCCCGCGCAGTCGCCGCCGTCGGCGCGGTCGAGCACTTCGCCGCGCTGGAACGCGACCTGCTGCGCGCGGTCTTCTCCCGGGGTGCCGTCGAACCCGGCGACCTCGGCGCGATGTCGGAGCTGCGGGGCGCCCGCGACCAGCGGGTCGCGGAGTTCCAGCGGGCCGCGACCGGCCCCGAGCGCACCGTCTACGACGACGAGATCCGCGGCCTCGACGTCGACAAGGCCGACAAACTCAGCGCCGCCGCCCGCAACGCGGAGAAGGAGCCGGCCGGCCTGAAGGTCGACGCCGACACCTGGTTCGTGGCCCAGTCCGGCTTCATCCGCCGGCTCAACATCGTCAGCCTGGAGCTGTCCGACCGGCTCGACGCCCGCGCCGAGCAGATCGCGGTCACCGCGCAGCGGCGCGCCTGGGCGACCCTCATCGGCACCGCCGTGATCGGCCTGGCCGCGCTCGCCATCGCGATCACGCTCGCCGTGCGCACCGCCCGCCGGCTGCGCCGGCTGCGCGCCGCCGCCCTCACCGTCGCCCGGCAGGAACTGCCCGACGTCATCCACTCGGTGACCACCGGCGCGCCGATACCGTCCGGCACGTCCGCCGCGGCGGCCACCCGCAGCATCGCCGCGACCAACGACGAGATCGGCCAGGTCGCCGACGCCTTCGCCACGGTGCACCGCACCGCGCTGCGGCTCGCCGGTGAGCAGGCCGAGCTGCGCGTCGACGTGTCGCGCATGGCCGAGGTGCTCGCCCGCCGGATCCGTACCCTCATCACCCGGCAGCTGCGACTCCTGGACGAGTTCGAGCGCGACGAGACCGACCCGGACGTGCTGGCCCGCCTCTTCGCGCTCGACCACATCGCGGCCCGCCTGCGCCGAAACGGGGAGAACCTGCTGGTCCTCTCCGGCGGCGAGCCTGGCCGGCCGGCGACCCAGTCCGTCGGCATCGGCGCGGTCATCACCGCCGCCGCGTCGGAGATCGAGGACTTCCAGCGGGTCGAGGTCCAGCCCGCCGACCTGGCGATCACCGGGCCGGTCGTGGGTGACCTCGTGCACCTGCTGGCCGAGCTCCTGGAGAACGCGACGACGTTCTCGCCCCCGACGCAACAGGTCCGCGTCGACGCCCGGCCCACGGTCGACGGCGCGATCATCCGGGTCCACGACAGCGGGATCGGCATCGCGCCCCGGCGACTCGTGGAGATCAACTCGCGGCTGGCCACGCCGACGACGCTGAGCAGCGCCGCGGCCGGCACGATGGGCCTGCACGTGGTCTCCCACCTCGCCGCCCGGCACCGGATCCGGGTCGAGCTGCACGCCACCGGCAGCGGCACGGTCGCGTACGTCGCGCTGCCGCACCGGGCCCTGGAGCGCGTCAGCGCCCTGCCGGTCGGTACCCCGGCCGCCGCCCAGCTCGCGTCGGCGCCCGTTTCCTCCGCGCCCGTGTCGTCCGCGCCCGTGTCCTCGGCGCCGATCTCCGCGGTTCCCGTGTCCGCCTCGCCCGGGTTCGGGCCGCCGCCGGTGGTCGTGCCGTCGACCGTCGGCGCGCCGCTGGGGCGGCCTCGCGTACCACAGCAACCAACTCCGTCCGGGCCGCCGGCACCCTGGTTCCGCCCGTACCTCAGCAGCGGTGGCGACACCCCCACGCCGCCCGTTCGCGTCCCGCCCGCTCCGCCTGCCCCCGGTGCCTGGCCGCCACGGCCCGGGGTCCTGTCCAGCGCCGGAGGTGGCTCGATGAACGAGCAGGGCGACCTACCCCGCCGCCGTCCCGGAGCGCAGCTCGCACCCGGAGTCACCGAACCGCAGCCGCAGCCCACCCGCAGCAACGCGGTCGACCCGGACGTCGTCCGGTCCCGACTGTCCGCGTTCGCGGAGGGCGTGTCGGCCGCCGCGCGCCGAACGAACAGCACAGCCTCCGGACAGAAGGACCAGTGATGGCGATGCCAGACGCTCAGAACCCGACCGGCGCGGGCCAGCTCGACTGGCTCATGGCGAGCTTCGCCCGGCAGGTGCCCGATGTCGCGCACGCGATCACCGTCTCCGGCGACGGGCTGCGCCTGGCCTGCTCCGCCGACCTGCCGGTGGACCAGGCCGACCACCTCTCCGCCGTCATCAGCGGCCTGGCCAGCCTCACCTTCGGCGCGGCCCGCGTCATGCAGGCCGGCCAGGTGCGCCAGACCATCGTCGACATGGACGGCGGCGTCATGATCGTCATGTCGGTGGGCGACCGCGCCCTGCTCGGCGTGCTCGCCGCCCCCGGCTGCGACCTCGGCCAGGTCGGCTACGAGACGGCCATGCTGGTCCACCGGGTCGCGGACGCCCTCGACCCGCTGCCACGCGATGCGATGCTGCGGTGAGGCGTTTCGCGGGTGTGCTGGTCGCGCTCGTCCTGCTGGCGGCCGGCGGCTGCGCCCCGACAGCGACGCCACGGGCCGGCGCGGACCTGTGGCACGGGGGCCGGCTCTACATCGCCACGGGCAACACCACCGGCGTCTACTACCAGTTCGGCGGCGGGTACGCCGACCTGATCACCAAGCACGTGTCCGGCTACGAGGCGCGCGCCGAGGCGACCGGAGCCTCCGGCGAGAACATCCAGCGCGTCGCGACCGGTGACATGGACGTCGCCTTCAGCATTGCCGACACCGCTGCGGACGCCGTGGCCGGCAAGGGCGCCTTCGAGAACAAGCCGCAGAAGGTCGTGGCCCTCGCCCGCCTGTATCGCAGCTACGCCCAGGTCGTGATCCGCAACAGCGCGCACATCACGAAGTTCGCCGACCTGCGCGGCAAGCGGATCTCCACTGGGTCCGCCGGTTCGGGCGCCGACGTCTTCGCCGGCCGGCTGCTCTTCGCCGGCGGGATCAACCCCGACACCGACATCGTCCGGCAGCGGCTGTCCCTGCCGGAGACGACCAAGGCCATGCAGGCCGGCGCCCTCGACGCGCTCGTCTTCACCGGCGGCCTGCCCACCCCCGGCATCGCCGACCTGCTGGCGAGCGCTCCCGGGCAGTACTCCCTGCTGCCGCTCGACGAACTGCTCAAGCCGCTCACGTTCCGGTACGGCGCCGTCTACGCGGCCGGCAAGCTGTCCAAGTCGGTCTACCAGACCGCCACCGACATCGACACGATCGTGATCGGCAACCTGCTGCTGGTGTCGCCGGACATGCCCGAACAGCTGGCCCACGACCTGACGAAGGTCCTGTTCGACTACCAGCTCGAGCTGAGCCGGGTGCACCCCGAAGGCGCCAACTATGACAAATCGGGTGCTTCGGGCACCGATCCGGTGCCGCTGCACCCCGGAGCCGCAAGGTTCTACAGCTCCGGCTGACCTGACGTTATGGATCTCTCATTCGCCGGATGCGAGGAGGGTGATCATGCCCGTGGACTGTCAAGATGACCCCGTGACCGCCACCCAGCAAGACCTCGTTCGCCTGGACGACATCCGCGACGCCGCCGCGCGGATCTCCGGTCTCGTGGTCCGCACCCCGCTGCTGCCGTGCTCCTGGGCCGACGAACTGTGGCTGAAGCCCGAGAGCCTCCAGCCGATCGGCGCGTTCAAGCTCCGCGGCGCGACGAACGCCCTGCACCGCCTCGACCTCGACCACCGCCGCGCCGGTGTGGTCACCCACTCCTCCGGCAACCACGGCCAGGCCCTCGCCTACGCCGGCCGCGCCCTCGGCATCCCCGTCACCGTCGTCATGCCCGACGTGTCCACCCCGCTGAAGATCGAGGCGACCCGAGGCTACGGCGCCGAGGTCATCCTCGTCCCGCAGGCCTCCCGCGAGACGGTGGCCAAGCAGTTCGTCACCGAGCGGGGCATGAGCCTGATCCCGCCCTACGACCACCCCGACATCATCGCCGGCCAGGGCACCGTCGGCCTGGAGATCTTCGAGGACCTCTCCAACGTCGACGTCGTCGTCGTCCCCGTCGGCGGCGGCGGCCTCTCCTCCGGCGTGGCCACCGCGATCAAGGCCCTCGCCCCGCACGTCGCCGTGATCGGCGTCGAGCCGGCCGTCGCCGCCGACGCGGCGGAGAGCCTCGCCGCCGGCGTCGTGCGCATCTGGCCCGAGCAACGCATGCTCAGCACCGTCGCCGATGGCCTACGGACCCCGCTGTCGGAGCTGACCCTCGCGCACCTCAGCGCCCACCTCGACGCGATCGTCACCGTCGCCGAGGACGAGATCCTCGACGCGGTGAAGGTCCTTGCCCGCCGCGGCCGCCTCATCGCCGAGCCGAGCGGCGCCGCCGCCACCGCCGCGGTCCTGCACCACCGCGACGAACTCCCCGCGGGCCGCACGGTCGCCGTCGTCAGTGGCGGCAACATCGACCCCCGCCTGGCCGCCACCCTTTTCACCGACTAGCAGTTATCCACAGGCTGTGGGTAACACCTGTGGGCATCGCCACCTTCTCCCGCTCACAGATCGACCCCTGTCCCCACCGTTTGCGTGACAACCAGGCAACACGCAGGTGGATCCCGGGCGTACTCCACGTGGTTATCCACAGGGGCGCCCGCGCTCATCCACAGGTTTCGGCGTTGTTATCCACAGCTGGGGACATCTCGCTGTGGACATCCGTCAGGCTTGTCCCCACCCCCAACCTCATCCCTCTCCGGGACGCCCGTCACGACTCGCCCGACATGCCCCGACCGCGCCGTTTCGCACCGGACACCACCGCCGAGGCCCAGAACTTTGATCACCAGGTGCGGCGGCTTTGACGGGTCCAACAAAGAGAACGAAACGGACCTGCACCTCCGAGCCAGCCGATGCGCCTCCGGAGATGCCGATGTGGGGATCTTGCGACATGCCGCCCAGTGCGGCACTCGTCAGGGCGCCGTCCTGTCCCCTTCGCGAGGCCTGTCTGGATGTCCGCCCCGCCGCAGCGTGATCGAGGTCGCGTGCCGGCCGTGTGGATAACCAGGATGCGACTTCGATCATCGACAAGATCCACTTCTGGAGCGGAACAGCGCGCGAAACGCCTGTCTTGCCGGCGTGCCGTCTGGCTCGAACGCTGCCAGGGTGTCGTTCCGTCCGCTTTGTCGGCTCTGTTTCGGCGTCCGTGCTGTCGTGACGTGATCGAAGTTGTGTGCTGGCTGCGTGGATGGCCAGGACGCGACTTCGATCACCGGAAGTATTCACTCCCGAAGCGGAGCAAGCGTGCAAAGACGCCTTTCCGGTCAGCGACAACGCCGATTCCGCCACACCAGCGAGCCGTGACACGGTGGCCCCGCCCACGATGCGGGCTCATCTGTGATGCCGGGCGTAGCGGCCGCCGAACCGCTGGTGTGCCGGGCTCGTCCGTAATGTCTGGCCTGCCCGTGGTGCCAGACCCGTGGTGCCGGGCCTGCCCGTGGAGCCGACCAGTGGCGCCGGGCGTGCTCGTGACGCCGGGCCCGTGACGCCGGGCCCGTGATGCCGGGCCCGTGATGCCGGGCCCGTGATGCCGGGCCCGTGATGCCGGGCGGGGCTGGGCCGCCGGCCCGCCGGTGTGGCGGGCTCGGCGGCGGCCGTGCTGGCGCTCAGTCAGGCTGAAGGGCGTGGCTGGTCAGGCGAGGCCGACCCGATCCAGGACCCAGGCCGTGATGAAGGCCTCCTCCCGCCAAGCGTCATACCGCCCGCTCGGCCCACCATGACCGGCCCCCATCTCCGTCTTCAGCAGCACGTCGGAGTTGGGGGAGAGGGTGCGCAGGCGGGCGACCCACTTGGCCGGCTCGTGATACAGGACCCGGGTGTCGTTGAGGCTGGTCACGGCCAGGATTGCCGGATATGGGCGGGCCGTGAGGTTCTCATAGGGCGTGTACGACTTCATGTACGCATACACCTCAGGGTCCTCGAGCGGGTTGCCCCACTCCTCCCATTCGGTGACGGTCAGCGGGAGGGACGGGTCGAGGATGGTGTTGAGCGCGTCGACGAAGGGGACCTGGGCGACGATGCCGGCGAAGGCCTCCGGGGCGAGGTTGGCCACAGCGCCCATGAGTAGGCCGCCGGCGGAGCCGCCGCGGGCGACGAGCTTGTCCGACGAGGTCCAGCCGGCCTTGACCAGGTGCTCGGCGGAGGCGACGAAGTCGGTGAACGTGTTCTTCTTGGCCAGGAGCTTGCCCTCGTCATACCAGCGGCGGCCCATCTCGCCGCCGCCGCGGATGTGGGCGACGGCGAAGACGACGCCGCGGTCGAGCAGCGACAGGCGGGCGATCGAGAACCAGGGGTCCATCGAGGCCTCGTAGGAGCCGTAGCCGTAGATGACGGCGGGGGCCGAGCCGTCGCGGGGGGTGCCGGCGCGGGCCACGATCGAGATCGGGACGCGGGTGCCGTCCTCGGCGAGGGCCCACTCGCGGTGCTGCTCGTAGCGGGCGGGGTCGAAGTCGCCGAGGACCGGCTTCTGCTTGCGCAGGGTCAGCTTGCCGCTGTCGAGGTTGCAGTCGAAGACCGAGTCGGGCGTGACGAGCGAGACGTAGTGCAGGCGGAAGGAGGTGGTGTCGTATTCGAGGTTGGCCTCGGGGCCGGCGGAGTAGATCGGCTCGGGGAAGGCGATGTCATACGGCGCGGCGCCGTGCAGCGGCACGACCCGGATGCCGGTGAGCCCGTCGCGGCGCAGCGAGACGACCAGGTGGCCGGAGAACGCGTCGACGCCGAGCAGGCGGGTGCCGGGCTCGTGCTCGATGAGCGTGATCCAGGCGCCGGGGGCGTCGGCGGAGGTGTAGGACAGCGCGAAGTCCTCGGCGCCGTCGTTGTGCAGGATCAGGAACCGGTGGCCGTGGTGCTCCACCGAATACTCGACGCCCTGCCGGCGGGGCGCGATCGACAGCGGCGGGCTGGTCGGGGCGTCGGCCGGGATGACCAGGACCTCGCTGGTGATCTTGCTGTGGATGTCGATGAGGATGAAGCGCTCGGAACGGGTCAGGTCGACGCCGACCCAGAACCGCTCGTCGGTCTCCTCGTGGACGATCACGTCCTCGCCGGTGGTGCCGAGGGCGTGCCGCCAGATCCGGTTGGGCCGCCACGCCTCGTCGACGGTGATGTAGAACAGCGTCGAGCCGTCGCCGGACCACGCGGAGCCGTAGAACGCGTCCTCGACCGTGTCGGGCAGCAGCTCGCCGGTCTCGAGGTCCTTCACCCGCAGCGTGAAGCGCTCGTCGCCGGCGAAGTCGGTGCTGTAGGCCAGGCGGCGGCCGTCTGGGCTGATGTCGAACGTGCCGAGCGCGAAGAACTCGGAGTCGCCGGCCAGCTCGTTGCCGTCGAGGAGGATCTGCTCGTCGGGCAGGGCACCGCCGTCGCCGAGCTCGGGCGGGGTGGTCTGGCCCGCGGCGGCCGGGACCCGGCAGTGGATCCCATACTGCTTGCCCTCTTCGGTGCGTGTGTAGTACCAGAAGCCGCCCTTGCGGGTCGGCACCGAGAGGTCGGTCTCCTTGGTGCGGGACTTGATCTCGTTGAACGCGGTCTCGCGCAGACTCGCCAGGTGCGCCGTCGCCGCGGTGGTGAACGCGTTCTCGGCCTCGAGATAGGCGACCGTGTCTGGGTCTTCCTTGTCCTGGAGCCAGAAGTATTCATCGACCACGGTGTCGCCGTGGTGCGTCCGCTCGTGCGGAACCTGCTTCGCCGTCGGCGGCTGAACGCCCGTCACACCTGAAGTCACGCTCAAGACGTTACCCGCACCCCCCGACACTTTCCGGCGCGTCCGTCCCCAGAAGACACCCCACGAAAAACAGAAACACGAGCAACCAAGGGGCGAACCCGGCGGTCTGTCCTGTAGGAGAAAGCGACACCGGTACCGTCATGGTCTCGAAGTTCGGGCGAGCCCATGGAGGAGTGCGGTGCGGCGTCGCGGGGTGTTGCACATCGGGGTGGCGGGACTGGCAGGAATGCTGGTCCAAGCGTGCGCCGGGGAGTCGAATGCACCTGACGTGAAGGGCGGCGCGGCGCCGGGCTCCTCCGGCGCGGTCCAACCGTCCTCCACGTTCGACCCCTCGGTGTACGTGCCCGTCCCCGTGCCGGTCGCCGAGCTCAAGAAGCTCTTCAACTACGACGCCAAGGCCACGCTCAATGCCCAGTTGACGGACAAGCGGACCGGCGACGGCGTGATCCTCGAGGACATCACGTACTCCGACACCAGGGGCCGCGAGGAGATCCCGGCCTACGTGGTCGGTCCCGAGAAGTTCACCGGCCGGCTGCCCGCCGTGGTCTACGCGCACGGCAGCGACGGCAACCGCGACACGCTGCTCAACGAGGCCATGGCGGTGGCGCGGCTGGGTGTGCTCGTGTTCGTGCCGGAGCTGCCGCTCAAGCCGTCGGGCGATCCGGTCGCGGACAGCAAGGTGGTCGCCGACTCGGTGGTTGCCCTGCGCCGCGGCTTCGACCTGCTGATCCGCCGCACGGACTGCGACGGATCGCGGGCTGGGTTCGCCGGGCACAGCTGGGGTGCCGTGCTGGGCGCCGTGCTGTACGGCGTGGACTCCCGCATCACGGCGAGCGTGCTCGCCTCCGGCACCAGCCGGATCTCCAGATGGATGGTCAGGCAGCCACCGGTCCCGGCGGACTGGCACGCCTACCTGGATGCATTGTCCAGATTCGATGCGACGCCATATGTCGCGGTGACCGGCCGCAAGCCGGTCCTGCTGCAGTTCGGCAAGCAGGACACGGTGATCCCGGAGGCCGAGCGCGCGGAACTCGCCAACGGCGTCGCCGGGCCGAAGGAGCGCAAGGACTACGACACCGGTCACGACCTCGTCGGGTTCGACGCGGCGAGCGCCGATCGGGTGGCATTCCTGCGGAAGCAGTTGCGGCTGAAGTAAGGACCGACTACGCTTTCGAACACATGTTCGATGTCGCTTGATGCACCATGTGCATCGTTCCGGCGCTCGATCATTGTTGAACGCGTCGTTGGGAAAGCCTGGAGCGTGCCCTCACCGGTCTGCCCTGGCTGCCGCGAATCCCGCCGGCGAGCACTTCCCCGTGTGGTCGTCTCGTCGGACGGTCCAGCTGGTGCTGGACCGTGAGCAGGGAAGCGTGGGCTGCGGTGAGCGTGATCGAAGTGCTGGCGGAGGCGTGCGGGCCGGAGCACGTGTGGGAGGCCGGCCCCGCCGACAGGGTGGACGGCGTTCCGGCCAGCTGGGTGGTGGCGCCCGGCACCGCCGAGGAGGTCTCCGGCGTGCTGCGCGCCGCGGCCGCGGCGGGGCTGTCGATCGTGCCGTCGGGCGCCGGCACCAAACTCGACTGGGGACTCCCGCCCGCGCACGTCGACGTCCTGGTGGACCTCGGCCGCCTGACCGGCGTGCTCGACCACGCGCCCGACGAGCTCGTTGTGACAGTCGCCGCCGGCACCCCGATGCGGGCGTTGCGGGCGTACCTGATGCGAGAGGGTCAACGGCTCCCGCTCGACGTCGCCTCGCCCGGCGCGACTCTCGGCGGAGTGCTCGCCACCAATGAGGCCGGCCCGCTGCGCCACCGGTTCGGCTCGCCCCGTGACCTCGTCGCCGGGGTGCGGGTCGCGCTGGACGAGGGCAGCCTGGAGCGCCAGGTCGACGGGCACGACCTGGCCCGGCAGATCTGCGGGTCGTTCGGCACGATGGGCGTGATCACCGAGGCGACCGTCCGGCTGGAGCCGCTGCCCGCGGCCAGGGCCTGGGTGGTGCGCCCGGTGTCGACCCCGCGCGAGGTGCAGCAACTGACCGAGGCGCTGGTCTCCTCGTCGCTCGGCGCCGCCGGCATCGAGGCCGACCTGCCCGGCGGCGCCGGCCGACCCGCCGAGATCGCCGCCCTGTTCGAAGGCAGCCGCGCCGGCGCCACCGCCCGCGCCGAGGCCGCCGCCCGGTTACTCGGGGGCGGCGCCGCCGTGGAACAGGCGCCGCCCGACTGGTGGGGGCGCTACCCGTTCGACGCCGACGACGTGACGTTGAAGATCTGGGGTCAGCCCAGCGAGCTGTTCGCCGTCGTGTACGCACTGCGCGACGCCGCCGGCATCCCGGTGCCCGTCCGCGGCTCGGTCGGGGCGGGCATCGCCCACGTGGCCCTGCCCGGCAGCATCGCGGCGGAGCGGCTCGCGGGGATGCTCACCGCCGCCCGGACCGTCCTGATGGCCCGCGGCGGCGGTGGTTGCACGTTGCTGCGCGCCCCGGCCGACCTGCGCGAACTCGTGGAGACCTACGGCCCGAGCCAGCTGTCGGACGCGACCGTCCGGCTGAAACTCGCCCTGGACCCCGAGGAGCGCATGGCCCCGGGAAGGCTGCCGGCGTGTTAGCGGGACCTCTCCGTCCAGACCACTAGCTGGTCGACCCCGTCGATCTCGGTGGTGTACCGCCGTGCGGGCACCTCGACGAAGCCGAAGCGCCGGTGCAGGGCGATGACCTGCTTGTTCCACGCGAGGGTACGGCCACCGACGGACGTGAGCTTCATCTCGTCGAAGGCGTACGCAACCGAGGCCTTCTCCAGCTCCATCCATGCGGGCAGCAGCTCGCCGCGCGCCTCCAGCCCGTCAACGTCGAGAAAGAACCCCCACTCGGCAGTGCCGGAGACCTCGTCGTGGTCGTTGAACGTCACGACACCGCAGTCATGGCCGTTGTACGAGAAGACGAGCACCCGGCGGGACGGGTCCGACTGGACCTTTGCCCACCACTGAGCGTGACCCTCTGGGGTGATGAATGCGGTGTGGATACTGGCACCGCGGGTCTTCGGGTGATTTCGCCAGCGGCGGATGATTTCGACGTCCGATTCGTCGGCTTCGCGCATCACCTGGAAACCTCCCATTGGGCGGCGTGAGTCATTAAAAGACCGGACAACGGTACAAACGGTACACTTGCCGCGGATGTCAGCCGTGCTTTCCCGATCGAACAGGACCCCGAGCTGATGAGCAATCTCGATCGACTTCGTGTCGCCTTCCGCACCGCGTTGGCGCTGCCCGAGGAGTATGACGTCGACAAGCTCGAATATCGTGGCATCGAGAAGTGGGACTCGCTGGCACACCTTTCCCTGGTCGGCGAGATCGAAGACGCGTTCGACGTCATGATTGACACCGATGAGGTGATCGACCTCAGTTCGTTCGACCGGGCCGTCGAGATTCTCGGAAAGCACGACGTTGCATTCTTCGACTGACGCCAGGGTCGCGCTCGTCACGGGATCCTCACGGGGGATCGGCCGGGCGGTGGCGCGGAAACTCACTACCGAGGGTTACCAGCTGGTCCTCCATGGCATGCGGGAGGGCTCGGCCAAGACCACGGCCGACGAACTGGCCGCCGACTTCGGCGCCGAGCCGCTCGTCGTGCACGGCGACGTCGGCGACGCCGCCGAGGTCAAGACGATGCTCCGGCTGGTCTTCGAACGGCACCGCCACCTCGACGCCGTGGTCGTCAACGCCGGCATGCACGAGGCCGGCCTGCTCGGCATGATGGGCGACGCCGCCATTGAGCGGCTGTTCGCGGTCAACGCCGTCGGCGCCGTCCACACCGTCAACGGCGCGATAAAACTGCTGCGCCGCGGCAAGGCGCCCGCCATTGTGCTGCTGTCCTCCGTCATGGGCACCGCCGGTGCCGCCGGTCAGGTCGTGTACGGCGCGACCAAGGCCGCCGTCGCCGGGTTCGCCCGCGCCGCGGCCAAGGAACTCGGCCCGGCCGGCATCCGGGTCAACGCGGTCGCGCCGGGATTCATCGCCACCGAGATGCTGGAGTCCCTCGATGAGGCCGGTCGCGCCGAGCGGGTAGCGTCGACAGCACTGCGCCGCCTCGGTGAGCCCGAGGACGTCGCCGACGTGATCGCGTTCCTGCTCTCCGACGCGGCGAGGTTCGTCACCGGCCAGGTGATCGGTGTAGACGGTGGCCTGGTCGTATGACACAACGTGATGGCGTCGTATACGGCATTTCGGACAGTTTTTTCGGATGCTGTACGGTGAGGAAAGTCCGTGTCCACCTCGACGACGCCAGTGCGTTTGTGGGGGTGACGGCATGACCTTGCTGCATCCCGATGCCAGGTTGATCGATGCCGCGACCGGCGCCGAGCTCAGTGGTGTGCCGTTGCGGGAAGCCGTCCACGCCGCCGTCGTCGGCTTCGCCGAGCTGGTCCCGGGCGTGGTGTTCCTGCGGACCCCGACGACCGTCCAGGCGATCGTCCGCTACATCGGCGCCTTCGAGGCGGGACGGCCCCTCGCGCTGCTCGACCCCGGCCTGCCCGCCGAAACCCTCGCCGACTTCGTGGACCGCTTCGAGCCCGCCGCCGTCTGCGGGCCGCCCCCGTCGGGCGAGGGCAGGGGCCCGTCGGGCGAGCGCACAGGCCCGGACGAGCGCAGGAGCCCGGACGAGCGCAGGAGCTCGTCGGGCGAACACGCGGGCCCGTTGGCTGAACACACGGGCCCATCGGACGAGCGTAGGAGCCCGGACGAGCGCACGGGCCCGTTGGATGAGCACAGGAACCCGTCGGGCGAGCTCAGGAGCCCGTCGGGCGAGCTCAGGAGCCCGTCGGGTGGGCACCGGGGGTACACCCGCCGCAATGACGAATTGTGGGAGCGGGACGAGCCGTCGAGCGTCGTCGCGCACCCCGGCCTCGCGACGCTGCTGGCGACGTCCGGCTCCACCGGCAACCCGAAGCTCGTCCGGCTCTCGCGGGCCGCGATCCTGGCCAACACCACGGCGATCATCGAGGCGCTCGGCATCACCGGTGCCGACGTCGCGGTCAGCAGCCTGCCGTTCTACTACAGCTTCGGCATGTCGGTGCTCAACACGCACCTCGCGGCCGGCGCGACCGTCGTGGTGGAGTCCGGGGGGCTGGTCGCCCGGTCGTTCTGGCCGGCGGTCACCGAGCACAAGGTGACCTCGCTGGCGCTGGTGCCGTCGCAGTACGAGATGCTGCGCCGCCTGCGCTTCGACCCGTGGCGCTACCCGAGCCTGCGCACCCTGACGCAGGCCGGCGGCCGGCTGCGGGCCGAGCTCGTCCGGGACTTCCACGACCGGATGGCATCCGCCGGCGGCCGGCTGTTCGTCATGTACGGGCAGACCGAGGCCGCCCCGCGGCTCACCACGCTGCCCGCCGACCGGCTCGCGGAGAAGCTCGGCTCGGTCGGGCCCGCGGTGCCCGGCGGCCGGCTCACCGTGCGGCTCGAGGACGGCACCGAGACCACCGAGCCCGGCGTCGTCGGCGAGGTCCTCTACCGGGGGCCCAACGTGATGATGGGCTACGCCGAGACCGCCGCCGACCTCGCCCGCGGCGACGAGCAGGGCGGCCTGCTCGAGACCGGCGACCTGGGCCACCTCGACGAGGAGGGGTACCTCTTCATCGACGGCCGGCTCAAGCGCTTCGGCAAGGTGTTCGGCGTGCGGCTCAACCTCGACGACATCGAGCGGCTCGCCGCCGCGGGGGGACCGGGCGCGGTCGCCGCGATCGCCGGCGATGACAAGGTCGTCGTCTTCGTCGAGGGGGCCACCGCCGAGGAGCTGGCCGCGCGGGTGAACGTGCTCGCGGACCGGCTGAAGCTGCACTGGTCGGGCCTCGAGCTGCGCGGCGTCCCCGCGCTGCCGCTGCTCAGCAACGGCAAGGTCGACTACCGAGCGTTGGAGTCCGCACGATGAGCGTGTTCACCCTGCCGCAGCCGGACCGCGAGGCGCAGCTGCTGCCCCGCCTGGTCGAGCTGACCGAGCGGCACCGGGCGCGGAGCGCGGCGTACGCCAACATCCTCGCCGCGACCGGCAACGGCCCCGGCCGCCACTATGCGCGGATCAGCGACCTGCCCTGGCTGCCGGTCCGGCTGTTCAAGACCCACGAGCTCAAGAGCATCCCCGACGACGAGGTGTTCAAGGTCCTGACCTCCAGTGGTACCACCGGCGACGTCAGCCGCATCCACCTGGACAGGGCGGCCGCGGCGGCGCAGACCAGGATGCTCGGCCAGACCCTGCAGTCGGTTCTCGGCCCGAAACGGCTGCCGATGCTCGTCGTCGACACCACCGCGATCATCAGGAACCGCCGTTCGTTCAGCGCCCGCGGCGCCGGCGTGCTCGGCATGATCACGTTTGGCCGGGACCACGTCTGGGCCCTCGACGAGGACGGTCGGCCCGACCTCGAGGCGGTCCGTGGCTTCCTCGCGAGGCACGGCGGCCGGCCGTTCCTGGTCTTCGGGTTCACGTTCATGGTGTGGCTGCACCTGTACGCACTCGCGCGCGCCAACTGCCTCGACCTGAGCAACGGGATCCTGGTCCACTCCGGCGGCTGGAAGAAGCTGGCCGATCAGCAGGTCGACAACGCCGAGTTCCGCCGTGCGTTCCGGGTCGACACCGGGCTGACCCGCATCCACAACTTCTACGGCATGGTCGAGCAGATCGGCGTCGTGTACCTCGAAGGCCCCGAGGGCACCTCGCTGTACTGCCCCGACTTCGCCGACGTCGTGATCCGCGACCCGCAGACATGGGAGCCGCTGCCGCCGGGCCGGCCGGGGCTCGTCGAGGTGATCAGCACGCTGCCGGAGTCGTACCCCGGCCACCTGCTGCTCACCGAGGACCTGGGCGTGATCGACGGCATCGACGACGGCGCCTGGCCCGGCAAACGCTTCTCCATCCTGGGCCGGCTGCCCCGCGCCGAGGCCCGGGGCTGCAGCGACACGTTGGTGGGTGCGTCGTGAAGAGCGTCTTCCCGATCGCCGCCGCCGACGATGTCGCCGCCGAGCGGCTCCTGGCCGAGATCACCGACGAGCCCGCCGGCGGCCGGCTGACCGTCGGCGACGAGCGGGTCCGCGACTTCCTGATCGCGTTCTCCCGGCGGCTGCTCAAGCCCGACCTCGCCCGCCGCCACCCGGAGCTCGGCTCGCTGGGCTTCTTCCTGCGCAAGGGTGAGCTGGCCCGGGCGGTGGAGCGCCTCGGCGACGGCGTCGCCGGCCAGCGCCGCGCGCCGCGTGGCCTCGTCCTGCATTTCCCGCCGGCGAACGTCGACACGATCTTCGTGTACTCGTGGGCGCTGTCCGCGCTCGCGGGCAACCACAACATCGTGCGGGTCTCGGCCCGCGCCGCCGGCGCCGCGCAGACCGTCCTCGAGGCGCTCAACGACGTCCTCGCCGTCGCCCACCCGGCGATCGCCCAGACCCAGCGCATGATCACGTACGACCGGGACGACGCGGTCACCGGTGCCCTGATCGGCGCCTGCGACCTGCGGGTGCTGTGGGGCGGCGACCAGTCCGTCAACGAGCTGCGCAGACACCCGATCCGGCCCCTGGCCAGGGACCTCGCGTTCCCGGACCGGTCGTCGTTCGCCGCGATCTGCGTCGCCGGCTGGCAGGCGTCCACGCAGGAGCAGCGGCGGGCGGCGGTCGACGGGTTCGCCAACGACCTGTACTGGTTCGACCAGGCCGCCTGCTCCTCGCCCCGGAACCTGTTCTGGATCAGCCCCGCCGCAGTGAAGCCCGACGCGGTGAAGCCAGACACGGCGACGGCAGACGCGGTGAAGCCAGACACGGCGACGGCAGACACGGTGACGGCCGCCCGTGCCGAGTTCGACGAGCTGCTCGCCGAGGTCGTCGCGCGGCGCGGCTGGGACGTCGACCCCGCAATGGCCGTCGAGAAGCACGTCGCCACATACGGCCTCGCCGCGTCCGGCGCCGCCACGAAAGTGCTGTTCAACGGCAACGCCGTCGCCAACGTGTCCCTGCGCGGCCTCGGCGACGTGCAACGGCGCTGGCTCGGCGCCGGCACCATCTGCCACGTCACCGTCGACTCTCTCGCCGAGCTCGCCCCGGCGATCCAGCGCAAGGATCAGACGCTCAGCCAGTACGGCTTCACCATGTCGGAGCTCGACGACTTCGTCACCACCCTGGCCGGCCGCGGCCTCGACCGGATCGTGCCGTTCGGTCAGGCGTTGACCTTCGCGGGCACCTGGGACGGCCTCGACCTGCTCCACGAGTTCACCCGCATCATCACGATCCAGGCCTGACGGAACGGTCCAGGCTGACGGAAACGGTCCCAGGCCTGACGGAAACGGTCCAGGCCGTCCGGATCACGCTCGTTGTACGTCTGTGAGGAGCTCAGCACCGTGTCACTGTCCGTCGTCGTTCCGTGCTATCGCTCCGCACGCATCCTTCCGACGCTGGTGGAGCGGCTCAACGGCGTGCTGCCCGGCATCACGCCGGATCACGAGGTGATCCTGGTCGTCGACAGCACCGACGACACCTGGGACGCCGCGAGCCAGCTCGCCGTCAAGTACGAGCACGTCCAGGCGATCCGCATGGCCCGCAACTACGGCCAGCACAACGCGCTCATCGCCGGCATCCGCGCCGCCTCGTTCGACCGCATCATCACCATGGACGACGACCTCCAGCACCCGCCGGAGGAGCTGCCCAAGCTCGTCGCCGCGCTCACCGACGACCTCGACGTCGTCTACGCGGTCTCCGAGCAGGAGGAGCACGGCGCCTTCCGCAACATCACGTCGTGGGGCGCGAAGAACCTGGTCCTGGGCGGCACGATGGGCATCCCCAACGCCGACGTGCTGGGTGCCCTGCGCATCTTCCGCACGTTCCTGCGCGCCGGCTTCGACCAGGTCAACGGCCCGCACGTCTCCGTCGACATCGTCCTGTCCTGGACCACGACCCGCGTCGGCTCGACGACGGTGCGCATGGACCAGCGCACCGACGGACGGTCGGGGTTCACGTTCCGGTCGTTGCTGAAGCACGCCGTGAACATGATCCTCGGGTACTCGACGAAGCCGCTGCGGCTGGTCACGTACCTGGGGTTCCTGATCGGCATCTGCGGTCTCGCGCTGACGAGCCGGCTGATCTACCTGTACTTCGTCGGCGACACGACGGTGGCCGGTTTCACGACGATCGCGTCGCTGGTGACGGTGTTCTCGTCGGCGCAGCTGATCGGGATCGGGGTGCTCGGCGAGTACCTGGGCCGGGTGCACGCGCACGGCATGGGGCGGCCGACGTACGTGATCCGCGAGCACGTGAACGGGGCGACCCGAATGCGGGAGCTGACCGACGTCAGCGGCGGAACGCCCAGAGCTTGCTGAGCTGGTAGTTGATCAGCGGGGCGGCCACGATCAGGATGAGCTGGGCGATCAGGACCGGCACGTGGCACACCTCGACGAGCAGGGGCAGCCCGAACATGGTGAACCCCAGCGCCCACAGGCAGATCACGTAGAACCGCAGGAACCCGGAGATGACCGGGCCCGTCGACTGGAACACGAACTGCCGTTGCAGCGGATACGTGACGACGGCGCAGACGAGGTTGGCGATGATCGTCAGGATCAGGTAGTGCACGTGATCGCGGGTCAGCAGGTACGCGCCGGCGAAGAACCCGTAGTAGGAGACCGCGGACACGCCGCCGACGGCGAGGTATCGCACCCGGCGGTCCTGGCAGAGCGTGACCGCGGTGCGCACCGGCCACGACCGGGTCGCCGGCGGGACGGCGGGGTCCAGGATCTTCGTCATCCGCGGGGGTGGAACGACTCGACGGCGCCGATGACCAGGTCGATGTCGGCGTCGGCCATGCCGCCGTAGAGCGGCAGCCGCAGCAGGCGGTCCGCGACGTCCTCGGTGACGGGGCAGCCCTCCGGGCCTGTGCGCCCGAACTTCATGCCGGCCGGCGAGAGGTGCAGCGGCTGGTAGTGGAACGTGCCGAGGACGCCGTGGCCGAGGAGGTGCTTGAGCATCCGCTGCCGGCTGTCGAGGTCGGGCAGGAGCAGGTAGTAGAGGTGCGCGGGATGCTCCCGGTCGTCGGGGACCGAGGGCTGGGCGACCCCCTGCTCGACGGCCCAGGTGGCGAGGCGCTGGTGGTAGCTGTTCCAGATGTGCTTGCGGCGGCGCTGGATGTCGGTGAAGTGCTCCAGCTGCGCGGTGAGGAACGCGGCGAGCAGGTCCGAGGGCAGGTACGACGAGCCGATGTCGATCCAGCGGTACTTGTCGACCATGCCGCGGAAGAACTGGCCGCGGTTGGTGCCCTTCTCGCGGATGATCTCGGCCCGCTCGAAGTAGGTGTCGTCGTTCAGGATGAGGGCACCGCCCTCGCCGCACTGGACGTTCTTCGTCTCGTGGAAGCTCTGGGTGGCCATCGCGCCGATGGAGCCGAGCTTGCGGCCGCGGTAGGTGCCGCCGATGCCGTGCGCGTTGTCCTCGATGACGACGAGGCCGTGCTTGCGGGCGATCGCCTCGATCGCGTCCATCTCGACCGCGACGCCGGCGTAGTGCACGACCACGATCGCCTTGGTGCGCCCGGTGACGGCGGCCTCGACCTGGCGTTCGTCGAGGTTGAGTGTGTCGGGGCGGCAGTCGACGAAGACCGGCACGGCGCCGCGCAGGGCGCAGGCGTTGGCGGTCGAGCAGAACGTGAACGACGGCACGATGACCTCGTCGCCCGGCTCGAGGTCGAGCAGCAGCGCGGTCATGTCCAGCGCGTGCGTGCAGGAGGTGGTCAGCAGCGAGTGCTTCGCCCCCAGGATCTGGGTGAGCAGGGCGCTCGCGCGCTTGGTGAACGGACCGTCCCCGGTGAGTGGCCCGCCTTTCATCGCCTGCTTCATGTAGCTGGTCTCGTTACCAGTGAGATAGGCCTTATTGAATGGAACGCTGAGCTGATTGGTTCGGGTCACTGCTGGAGCCTGCCTCGCGGTGAGCGGTCATGCCGACGGCAGTTCATACACCGCGGCGACCCCTGACCGATAACGCTCGGTAGCAAATTCCGGCAGCCGCGGCGAAACGTTGTCCTGACTCTCATCAACGAAAAGCCAGCGTATCCCGTAACGGTCCCGCAGCAGACCTACCCGCTGGGGTGATGGGTCACGGAACGCTGCGTCATTGTCGGCGAGGATCTCGTGGCGCCAGTAGGGCACGTGGCCGACCCAGGTGCCGAGCCGGGCCGCCTCGGCGTGCGCGGTTGTGGTGAAGCCCCAGCCTTCCACGAGCATGCGCCGTTCGCTGTACGCGGACATCGAGAAGTGCAGATTCGTGCACTCCTTGTTCCACCGCTGGCAGTGCGCATTGGTGGCGACGAGGTCGTCGGGGTCGGAGTGGTCGCGCAGCCATCGGCCGGCCTCCAGGACGCCGTCGGCGACGATCTCGTCGCCCTTGACCACGTTCTTCCAGCCGGCGTGCGTCGAGTCCCGCAGGATCGTGACGTAGTTCTGGAGGCTGGCGTTGCTGCCGTACCCCGCGAGCAGGGCCACGACCAGCGCCACCACCATGCCGCGCACGGCCGGCACGCGGCGCCGGGCGAGCATCAGCGCGGCGGTGACCGCGACCGCGACGGCGGCGAGCGCCGCGTAGGGCAGCACGACGGCGCGGGTCAGCGCCGCATACGAGCCGGTGTTGCCGACGGTGGGCAGGTGATCGCTGCCGCCGGCCTGGATCACCTGGGTGACCACCACGCCGAGCGCGACGAACCCGATCAGCGCCCACGCCCGCCGGGCGGTGAACCGGCCGGCGGGCAGCAGCGACCACAGTCCGACGATCGCCGCGACCGACAGGTAGGGCCGGGCCGCCTCGATGAAGAACCGCTGGCTGTCACCGGACTGGCCGGTCAGGAGGGTGGCGCCGGCACCGGCGACCCCGATGCCGATCATGGTCACCACGGCGGGCTCCGGCAGGCGGCGGCGCAGCAGGCCGGCCAGGCCGGCCCAGATGCACGCCCAGCAGCACAGCAGCAGCACGAGCAGCACGAGCAGCCGGCCGGTGACCTCGCCCGCGGCATAGCCGGTGCTGCCGCCCAGCCCCCCGGTGATGAGCGTGGTGAGCGGCTTGAACGCCGTGCCCTGGCTGGTGCCGCCGAACAGCACGACCTGCGAGAAGACCAGCCCGGCGGCGGTGATGCCGAGCCCGGTCAGGGCGCCGCGGTGCAGCGTGCGGTGCCGCAGCAGCTCGGCCCCGACGGCCAGCAGCAGGCCGCAGCCCAGCAGCGGCAGATAGGTGGCCTTGGCGCCCATGACGCCGGCGAGCAGGACCGCGAACAGCGCCCAGCCGCGGCCGTCGCGCCGCTCCCGGAGGCGGTCGATGAGCACGATCATCAGCGGCACCATGAGCAGCGCGCCGAAGGTCTGGGTCGGCCCGCTCCACACCGTGAGCCGCAGCGACGAGCCGTCCTCCAGGGCGCTGAACGCGAGGTTCGTGTAGAACTCCCCGGTGACCCACTGGTAGGGGTTGGGCGACAGCACGAACAGCGTCAGCGCGCTCGCCGCGACCCCGCTCCACCAGCCGCCGGTCACCTTGCGGGCCAGCACGGCCACGAGCACGGCGAACGCCATCAGCATCGGCAGCATCGACAGGCGCAGCAGCAGGACCTGCGGCTCGATCCCGGTCACCCAGCTGGACGCGGCGATCTCCGGGTAGACGAACCAGTGATACCAGAGCGGCTCGCCGGTGATCCACGGGACCATCATCGGCATGTGGTGCCTGGCCTCGCCGACGAGTGCGAGGTGGAAGGTCGAGTCGGTGTCGGGGGTCGAGTTGTACGGGTACCGCAACCCGTACAGCCGGTAGAACTTGAAGCTCCACAGCAGCGTCATCCCGGCGATCGCCGTCAGGGACCAGCGCCACAGCAGGGGTGGCACGGGCGCGTCGGCGGCGCCGCGCCAGTGCCGGCGCAGCGACGGGATCACCAGGAACGCCGCGACGGTCCCGACCGGCCAGGCGAGCACCAGCAGCGGCAGGCCGAGCAGCCGGGCGCCGACGTAGACGAAGACCTCGCCGATGTAGCCGAGCGCGAGCCCGGCCGCGACGTCGGCGACGAAGAACCCGCCGCCGCGGCCGAGGAACCGCCACCACAGCGTGCCCGGCAGCGCGACGCCGAGCGTCAGGTAGAGCGTGAACACGATCGTCGTGGTGGGCGGGACCTCGAAGAACCACAGCGCGGCGGTGGTCGCGACCCACAGCAGCCCCACGGGCAACCAGCCGGACCTCAGCCCGCGCCGCAGCGGGCCGCGGTGCGGCGCCACCCGCGCCGGGACGGTGTCCGTCACGTCGGGGTCGGCGGCTTCGGTCGGCGTCTGCACGGTCTTGCCTCCCGAAACGCCCGGCTGTGGCTGGTTACCTGACGAGCCCGGTCAGATGTGGTCTGCCGGAACGCTCATCATGCACCCCGAAATCCCAGCCACTACCCTGCGCCACAGCGCTGAAGCCCACCGTTGCGGGCAGCAGGACGGGCAGTTTGAAGGCCACATCGACGCTGTACGTGTCGGGCAGCCGGCCTTCGAGGGCCGCGAGGCAGCGGGCCTTCGTCCACATACCGTGCGCGATCGTGCGCGGGAAGCCGAACACCTTGGCGAGGACCCGCGACGTGTGGATCGGGTTGCGGTCCCCGGAGACCCGCGCGTAGTCGGTCCCGACCCGCCGCGGCACCCGCCACACCGCGTTCGGCGCCGGCGGATCGGGCAGGGCACCCTTCTCGGCCGGGGCGCCGGGACCGCGCCGCAGATACGTGGACGTGTCCCGCCACACGAGCGCCCCGTCGACCGTAGCCGTCGTGACCACGTCGAGCTGCGTGCCGCGGGGGTGCGGGCGCAGCGCCTCGGCCCGTACCCCGAACGCGAAGGACGCGGAGGACTGTAGCGGACCGAGGACCTCGATGCGGTTGGCCACGTGGATCAGGCCCAGCAGCGGAAACGGGAAGTCCCGCCCCGTCATCAGCGCCATGGCCAGGGGGAACGCCACGACGTGCGGATAGGTGGCGGGCAGTTCGTCGCGCAGGCGGAAGCCGCAGACCCGGCTGTAGCCGGCCAGGTGCGCCCGGTCGACGGTCACCCCGTCGACGGTCACCTCGCGCGACGGCAGCGCGGGGTCGGCCGCGACCCCGCGCCGCAGTGCCGCCGCCCGGTACAGCGGCCCCAGCCTGGGCATTTCTGACATGTCAGGCACCCAGCAGGCTCTGCCCGCAGACCCGCACGACGTTGCCGTTGACCCCGCCGGACGCCGGGTGGGCCAGCCACGCGATCGTCTCGGCCACGTCGACGGGCAGGCCGCCCTGCGAGAGGCTGTTCATGCGGCGGCCCGCCTCGCGGATGAGCATGGGCATCGTCGCGGTCATCTTCGTCTCGATGAAGCCGGGCGCGACCGCGTTCAGGGTCAAGCCGGCCGCGGCGAGCGCCGGGGCGTGGGCCTGGACGAGGCCGATGACGCCGGCCTTGGACGTGGCGTAGTTGGTCTGCCCGCGGTTGCCCGCGATGCCGGACACGGAGGAGACCGCGACGATCCGCCCGTTGCCGCCGAGGAGGTTCTCCGCGAGGAGCACGTCGTTGATCCGTTCCTGGCTGCCGAGGTTGACGTCGAGGACCGACTGCCACTGGTCGGCGTCCATCCGGGCCAGGGTCTTGTCCCGGGTGATCCCGGCGTTGTGGACGAAGATGTCGGCGTGCACGTGCCGGGTGGCGATGAAGTCGGCGAGCCGGCGCGGCGCGTCCTCGGTGGTCAGGTCGAGCTGCAGCGCGGTGCCCTTCAGGTCGTTGGCGACGCGGGTCAGGTCCTCGCCGGCGGCGGGCACGTCGAGGCAGACCACGTGCGCGCCGTCGCGGGTGAGCACGGCGGCGATGGCGGCGCCGATGCCGCGGGCCGCGCCGGTGACGATCGCGGTCCGGCCGACGAGCGGCTGGTCCCAGTCCTCGGGGACGTCGACGGCGGCCGGGCCGACCCGGACGACCTGCCCGGACACGTACGCCGAGCGCGCCGACAGCAGGAACCGCATCGTCGACTCGATCGCCTCCTCGGCGCCGGGCGCGACGTAGACCAGCTGCGCAGTGCCGCCCCGGCCGATCTCCTTGCCGACCGAGCGCACGAAGCCCTCCAGGGCCCGCTGGGCGGTGGCCTCACGGGCGGTCGCGCACAGCTCGGGCGGGCTGCCGAAGACGATCACCCGGCCGCTGGAGCGCAGGGTGCGGATCAGCGGGTGGAAGAAGTCGTACAGGGCGCGCAGGCCGTCGATATCAACGATGGCGGTGGCGTCGAACACGAGGGCGGCGGTAGGTCCCTCCAGTGGCGCGCCGAGTTTCTCCAGCAGTTTGCGGACCGGTTCGACCAGGCGCCCGCCGCCGTTGACGAGGACCTGTCCGTCGATGAGCGGTGTGTTCGGATCGTGCCGGCGCAGCTTCGGCGGGTCGGGCAGGCCGAGTCGTCTGATGAAGAACTTCCCGGCGCCCGAGTGGGCGAAGTTGGCGTAGCGATCGGTCATTGCAGTGCCTCCCCAGTCACAACAAACGCGCTAACCTACTCACGAGTAGGGTAGCGCCAGGCTGCCCTGTCGCACTGAAGGAGACTCCGATGGCCCCGGTACGAGTGGCGATCGTCGGCGGTAATCGCATCCCCTTCGCGCGCTCGGGCAGTGCCTACGCCACTGCATCAAACCAGGACATGCTGACGGCCGCTATAGATGGCTTGGTAGCACGATTTCGGCTGGCAGGGGAGCGACTCGGCGAGGTCGCGGCCGGTGCGGTGCTCAAACACAGCCGCGATTTCAACCTGACGCGTGAATCCGTGCTCGGGTCCCGCCTCGACCCACGGACTCCGGCGTACGACGTCCAGCAGGCCTGCGGAACCGGTCTCGAGGCCGCCATCCTCGTCGCCAACAAGATCGCCCTCGGGCAGATCGAGGCGGGCATCGCCGGCGGCGTCGACACCACCTCCGACGCGCCGCTCGGCGTCAACGAGGACATGCGGCGGGTGTTCATGGAGCTCAACCGGGCCCGGTCGCTCGGCGCCAGGCTCCGCGCCGTGAGCAAGCTGCGCCCCACCCAGCTCAAACCGGACATCCCGCGCAACTCGGAGCCCCGTACCGGGCTGTCGATGGGCGACTCGGCGGCGCTGACCGCCCTGGAGTTCGGCGTGACCAGGGCCGAGCAGGACGAGCTGGCGTTCGCCTCGCACCAGCACCTCGCCGCGGCGTACGAGCGTGGGTTCTTCGACGACCTGGTCACGCCGTACCTGGGCCTCCAGCGCGACCAGAACCTGCGGGCGGACACGTCCCTGGAGCGCCTCGCCGCGCTGAAACCCGTCTTCGGTCGCGGCCCGTCGGCGACCATGACCGCCGGCAACTCCTCACCCCTGACCGACGGCGCGGCGGTGGTGCTCCTGGCGTCCGAGTCGTGGGCCAGGTCGAGGAACCTGCCCGTGCTCGCCTGGTTCGACACGGCGCAGACCGCGGCGGTCGACTTCGTCCACGGTGGCGACGGCCTGCTCATGGCCCCGACGTACGCCGTGCCGGCGATGCTCGACCGGGCCGGCCTGAAGCTGCAGGACTTCGACTTCTACGAGATCCACGAGGCGTTCGCCTCGCAGGTCCTCGCCACCCTGAAGGCCTGGGAGGACCCGACGTTCTGCAAGGAGCGCCTCGGCCTCGACGAGCCGCTCGGCGCTATCGACCGCTCCCGGCTCAACGTCAACGGCTCGTCCCTTGCCGCCGGCCACCCGTTCGCCGCGACCGGCGGCCGGATCGTGGCCACCCTGGCGAAGCTGCTCGCCGAACGCGGCTCGGGCCGCGGCCTCATCTCCATCTGCGCCGCGGGTGGACAAGGGGTGACCGCGATCCTCTCCCGATAGGCGCGTGGCCGGATTTATCCATATCGTTGACGGATGACGATCCAGCCGACGATGCTCCGGCCCGCACCGCCCCGTCCCGGCTGGCAGGTCGCCGTCGGGCTGGTCCTCACCCTGCCCGCGCTGGTGCTCCTGCTCACCTCCTACGTCGAGCCGCTGTACTGGACGGTCACCTCCAGCTTCCGCAAGTTCAGCGGGATCCGGCTCACGGGCGGCGAGGGCGTCGGCTGGGACAACTACGACGCGGCGTACTCGCAGGGTCTCGCCGACGCGCACTGGTTCGCCCTCAGCCTCGCCGTCGTGCCGCTCCTGCTGGTCCTGCTGCTCGCGCCGGCCCTCGCCTGGGCCGCGCACGCCGGCGGCACCTGGGCCCGCTGGGTCGTCCGGATCGCCCTCGCGCTGCCGATCGCCGCGTTCGTGCCGGTCGCGATCGCGCTCAGCCTGCACGGGTCGTCCGTCCGGGTGGCGTACTGGCTGGGCACGTTCGGCCTGGTGATGGCCCTGGCCGCGACCGCGTACCTGGCCGCGCTGCGCCGCCGCACCCTGGACTCGACCCGCAGCCCGGTCCCCGCCGCGCTCGTCGTCGCCGGCCTGGCCGTCCTCACCGTCCTCGCGGCCACGCTGCAGGACTTCACGTACTCCTTCGTCGGCGGGTTCGGCTCCCGGGACGACGTCACGCCGGCCCGCATCATGTACGAGACCTCCTTCGCCATGATGCGCTTCGGCGTCGGCGCGGCGACCTCGATGACCCTCCTCGTGCCCCTGATCCTCCTCGGCGTGATCGCGACGCTCCTGGTGATCCTGCCCGGCACCCGCCTGGAGGTGGACCCGGCACCGCCGTCGTCCCCGCCGGCATCGAAGGGCGGCCCGCCGCTGGTCGCCTGGATCGTCGGCGGCGTCCTGCTGCTCGGCACGCTCGGCGCCGTCTGGTCCGGCCTGTCGCCGTGGCTGTCCAGCATCACCGACAGCGGCCGCGACGGCGTCCAGTCCACCTGGGTCAACACCTGGCTGCCGCCCGTGATCTCCACCCTGATCGGAGTCACCGTCGCCGCCCTGGCCGCATTCGGCATCAGCGGCCTGCGCCCCCTCGGCCGGCACAGCGAGTGGCTGCTGATGCCCTTCGGCCTCTTCCTGTTCGTCGGCGCCGCACCGCTCGCCCTGCGCAACTTCGCCGCCGGCGCCACCGCCGACCGGCTGAACTCCTTCCTCGGCCTGATCCCGCCGTCCCGGATCGCGATCCCGGCACTGTTCATCCTGGCGCTGCTCTTCCGCGGCCAGGCCCAGCGCCGCGAGGTGCTGCTGCAGGAGGGTCACCGCGCCCCGTGGACCGGCGTCCTGCTGCCGGCACTGCCGATGCTGGGTCTGGCGTACGTGGCGACGTGGCTGGTCCAGTCCCAGAACCTGATCTGGCCCCTGATCACCGGCAGCGGCGACCACTCGACCGCGCAGGGCGTGCTGCTGCAGGAGTACACCCGCCGGGCCTACAACCCGGCAACCGACAGCCTGCCATTCGCGCAACTGATGCCCGTGTGGCTGCTGATCCTGCTCGTCCTGGGCGTGATCGCCGCGCAGTTGCTCTATCTGGACCGCGTGGCCCTGCGGGTCGGCCTCCCGGAACGCGACCACCCCCCGCGCACCTGACCAACTTGCACACCTTGCAAGGCAATGTGCAGGGTGTGCAAGGAGGCCGGGGTGCGGCTGCTTTCACGGCCGGTGGGGCGCCGGGGGAGAATTGGTCCGTGATTCCTAATGTGCTTGCTGGTCGGTACGCGTCGCCTGAGCTCGTGGCGATCTGGTCGCCCGAGGAGAAGGTCCGGTTGGAGCGGCGGCTGTGGCTCGCCGTGCTCACCGCGCAGCGGGACCTCGGGGTGGCGGTGCCGGACGGGGTGGTCGAGGACTACCGGCGGGTGCTCGACGACGTGGACCTGGGCAGCATCGCCGAGCGGGAGCGGGTCACCCGGCACGACGTGAAGGCGCGGATCGAGGAGTTCTCCGCGCTCGCCGGGCACGAGCACATCCACAAGGGCATGACGTCGCGGGACCTGACGGAGAACGTCGAGCAGCTGCAGATCCGCAAGTCCCTCGAGCTGGTCCGGGACCGGATCGTCGCGGCGCTCGCCCGGCTCGCGGCGCGGGCGAAGCAGTATGACGACCTGGTCATGGTCGGGCGGTCGCACAACGTGCCGGCGCAGGCGACCACGCTCGGCAAGCGGTTCGCGAGCGCGGCGGAGGAGCTGCTCATCGCGTATCAGCGGCTGGAGAACCTCCTCGAGCGCTATCCGCTGCGCGGGATCAAGGGCCCGGTTGGCACCGCGGCGGACCAGCTGGACCTGCTCGGCGGCGACGAGAGCAAGGCCGCGGAGCTCGAGCGGCGGGTGGCGGAGCACCTCGGGTTCGGCAACGTGCTCATCAGCGTCGGCCAGGTGTACCCACGCTCGCTGGACTTCGACGTGGTGTCGGCCCTCGCCCAGGCCGTCGCGGGACCGTCGAGCCTGGCGACCACGATCCGGCTGATGGCGGGCTACGAGCTCGCCACGGAGGGCTTCAAGCCGGGGCAGGTCGGCTCGTCGGCGATGCCGCACAAGATGAACACGCGCTCCTGCGAGCGGGTCAACGGGCTCGCCGTGATCACCCGGGGATACCTGTCGATGGTCGGGGAGCTGGCGGGGGACCAGTGGAACGAGGGCGACGTGTCGTGCTCGGTGGTGCGCCGGGTGGCGTTGCCGGACGCGTTCTTCGCCGTCGACGGGCTGTTCGCGACGTTCCTCACGGTGCTGGACGAGTTCGGGGCATATCCGGCGGTCGTCGCCCGGGAGCTGGACCGCTACCTGCCGTTTCTTGCCACGACGCGGGTCCTGGTGGCCGCCGTCGGTAAGGGGGTCGGCCGTGAGGATGCTCACGAAGCGATCAAGGAGCACGCCGTCGCAGTGGCGCTCGCCATGCGCGAAAAGGGCATCCAGGACAACGACCTCCTGCAGCGGCTGGCCGGCGACGAGCGGTTGCGGCTGTCCCAGGGCGAGATCGACGTCCTGGTGGCGGACCCGCAGCAGTTCGTCGGGGCGGCATCCTCGCAGGTCAGCGCCATTGTCTCGGCCGTCGCCGAGATCACCGCGAAGCACCCGGAGGCAGGTGGCTACGTGCCGCCGCCCATCCTGTGAGCGGCGGATCTTGATCCCGGGGCGGGCGGCTAAGATGCGTGTCGGGCGATGTTTCAGGGCAGCGTTCAAGATCGGCTCCGGCGGCTCCATAGCCGGTGATCTGCGGCGTTGCCCCGCCCGGTAGGCTCGTGTCGCTCGCCCTCGAGCGCCCGACTCAACTGTCAGGAGTGCCCCGTGGCCCGCGTCGTGGTGGACGTCATGCTCAAACCGGAGATCCTGGACCCCCAGGGTCAGGCGGTCGCGAACGCGCTGCCACGTCTCGGCGTCGCCGACGTGGCATCCGTGCGCATCGGCAAGCGGATCGAGATCGAGTTCGACGGCGCCGCCGACCTCGACCGGGCCCGTGAGATCGCCGACAAGCTCCTCGCCAACCCGGTGATCGAAGACTTCACCCTGCGGGTCGAGGAGACGCCGGCCGAGAGCGGGGACCAGTGACCGCCCGGATCGGTGTCGTCACGTTCCCCGGGTCGCTCGACGACCGCGACGCCGCCCGTGCCGTGCACCTGACCGGCGCGGCGCCGATCTCACTCTGGCACGCCGACCCCGAGTTGTACGGGGTGGACGCCGTCATCCTGCCGGGTGGTTTCTCCTACGGGGACTACCTGCGCGCCGGCGCCATCGCCCGGTTCTCCGCGGTCATGGAGTCGATCATCAAGGCGGCCGGTGACGGCCTGCCCGTGCTCGGCATCTGCAACGGCTTCCAGGTGCTGTGCGAGGCCCACCTGCTGCCGGGTGCGCTGACCCGCAACCAGCACCTGCACTTCCGCAACCGGGACCAGGCGCTGCGCGTGGAGAGCACCACGACCGCGTGGACGGGCGGCTTCCAGCAGGGCCAGGAGATCGTCATCCCGGTCAAGAACGGCGAAGGCTGCTACATGGCCGACGAGCGCACGCTCGACGAGCTCGAAGGCGAGGGTCGGGTCGTCGCGCGGTACATCCGCGGCAACCCCAACGGCTCGCTGCACGACATCGCCGCGATCACCAACGCTGCCGGCAACGTCGTCGGGATCATGCCCCACCCGGAGCACGCCGTCGAGGTGCTGACCGGTCCGTCGATCGACGGGCTGGGCATCTTCACGTCCGTGCTCGCACACCTGGGAGCTCGTGTATGACCGCCACAACGGGTTTCGACACCGTCTCGCACGCCACCGAGACTCCTGACGAGGAGCAGCCCTACGAGGAGCTCGGCCTCCGCGAGGACGAATACGAGCGGATCAAGGAGATCCTCGGCCGCCGGCCGACCTCGTCCGAACTCGCCATGTACTCGATCATGTGGAGCGAGCACTGCTCGTACAAGAGCAGCAAGGTCCACCTGCGGCAGTTCAGCGAGAAGGCGCCCGCCTCGGACCTGATGCTGGCCGGGATCGGGGAGAACGCCGGGGTCATCCGGATCTCCGACGAGATCGCGGTCACGTTCAAGGTCGAGTCCCACAACCACCCCAGCTTCGTCGAGCCCTACCAGGGCGCGGCCACGGGCGTCGGCGGCATCGTCCGCGACATCCTCGCCATGGGTGCCCGCCCGGTCGCCGTGATGGACCCGCTGCGCTTCGGCGCCGCGGACCACGAGGACACCAAGCGGGTCCTGCCCGGCGTCGTCGCCGGCGTCGGCGGCTACGGCAACTGCCTCGGCCTGCCCAACATCGGCGGCGAGGTCGTCTTCGACCCCTGCTACCAGGGCAACCCGCTGGTCAACGCGCTGTGCGTCGGCGTGCTCCCGGTCAACCGGCTGCAGAACAAGGAGGCACACGGCCCCGGCAACGTGGTCGTGCTCCTGGGCGCCAAGACCGGCCGGGACGGCATCGGCGGCGTGTCGGTGCTGGCCAGCGCCACCTTCAACAGCGACGGCCCGGCCCGCCGGCCGTCGGTGCAGGTGGGTGACCCGTTCATCGAGAAGCTGCTCATCGAGAGCTGCCTGGAGCTGTACGAGCGGGAGCTCATCGTCGGTGTGCAGGACCTCGGCGGGGCCGGGCTCACCTGCGCGCTCACTGAGACCAGCGCGTCGGCCGGCACCGGCATGGACGTCAACCTGAACCTGGTGCCGCTGCGCGAGGCGTCGATGGACCCGCAGGAGGTCCTCGCCAGCGAGTCGCAGGAGCGCATGCTGCTCATCGTCGAGCCGGCCAAGCTCGACGAGGTGCTCCGGGTCGCCGAGCGCTGGGGCGTGATCGCCACCGCGATCGGCCGGGTCACCGACGGCGGCCGGCTGGTCATCAGCTGGCACGGCGAGGTCGTCGTGGACGTCCCGCCCGGCTCGCTCGTCGACGACGGCCCGGTCTACGCCCGGCCGATGCGGGAGCCCGCCGACCTGATCCTGCTGCAGGCCGACCGCGCGGAGACGCTGCCCCGCCCGCGGACGGGGGTGGAGCTGCGCGAGACGCTGCTGCGCCTGGCGGCCAGCCCCAACCTGTGCGACAAGAGCTGGGTCACCGAGCAGTACGACCGCTATGTGCAGGGCAACACGATCCTCGCTCAGCCGGAGAACTCCGGCGTCATCCGCATCGACGAGCAGAGCGGCCTCGGCATCGCGCTGTCCGTCGACGGCAACGCCCGGTTCGCGCGGCTCGACCCGTACAACGGCGCGAAGCTCGCCCTCGCGGAGTCCTACCGCAACGTGGCGGCCTCCGGCGCGACGCCCCTCGCGGTGACCAACTGCCTCAACTTCGGCTCGCCGGAGGACCCGCAGGTCATGTGGCAGTTCGCCGAGGCGGTCCGCGGACTCGCCGACGGCTGCCAGGAGCTGGGCATCCCGGTCACCGGCGGCAACGTCAGCTTCTACAACTCGACCGGCTCGCAGGCGATCCACCCGACCCCGGTCGTCGGCGTCCTCGGCGTGATCTCCAACGTCGGCGCCCGGGTCCCGATGGGCTTCGGCGGCGACAGCGACGTGATCATGCTGCTCGGCGAGACCGGCGAGGAACTGTCCGGCTCCGAGTGGGCCTGGGTGACGCACAACCACCTCGGTGGCCAGCCGCCCCGGGTCAACCTGGTCCGCGAGCGCATCCTCGCCTCCGTCCTCACCGAGGCGGGCGAGCGCGGCCACCTCTCCTCCGCGCACGACCTCTCCGACGGCGGCCTGGCCCAGGCCCTGGTCGAGACGACGCTGCGCTACGACAAGGGCGCCAACATCACGCTGCCGGAGGGGCTCAACCCGTTCGTCGCGCTGTTCTCCGAGTCGACCGCCCGCGCGCTGGTCTCGGTGCCGCGCGGCCACGAGAAGGCGTTCACCGCGCTGTGCGTCCAGCACGGCCTGCCGGCCGTGGTCCTCGGGAGCGTCGACGGGCGCAGCCGGGCCCTGGACGTGCGGGGACAGTTCACGATCTCGCTCGACGAGCTGCGGTCGGCCTGGAAGGGCACGCTGCCGGCGCTGTTCGGCGACGTCTCCACCGAGCCGCCGTCCTACGCGTCGACCGACGCCGCTGCTCCGTCGCCCGCCACCGCCGAAGACGCCGAGGGCACCGAAAACGACGGTGACGCCGACGCGCCGGTCTCCGGTGGCGGGATCTTCGACGCGGTCGACGCGCCGGAGGTGCCCGAGGTGCCGTCTGCGGCGTCGGTCTCCGGGCCGCCCGCCGTGGACATCTCCAAGGACACTGCAGCCTCCACGGATGCGCCGCCCCGCGATCCCGACGCCTGACGATGACCGAAGGCGTCTTCAGCCAGCCCGGCTCCGGCGCCCGCTTCGACTGGGGGCCGGCGGGCGCCGCTGAGCTGGCGCGCGTCTGCTCGGTCCTGGTCGTCGTCGACGTCCTGTCGTTCTCCACCGCGGTCGACATCGCCGTCGGCCGCGGCATGCGGGTCCACCCGTTCCCCTGGAGCGACCAGGCCCGCGCCTACGCCGACCGGATCGGTGCCGCGGTCGCCGTCGGCCGCCAGCAGATCTCCGACGCGTCGCCATGGTCACTCTCCCCGGCGGCGCTGCAGAGCGCACCCTTCGTCGCGGAGCTGGTCCTGCCCTCGCCCAACGGCGCGTCGATCTGCTCTGCCGCCGCTTCCACCGGGGTACCGGTGGTCGCGGCCTGCCTGCGTAACGCGCCCGCGGTCGCCCGCTGGCTGCACGGCCAGGGCCACGGCACCGCGACCAGCCCGATCGGGGTGGTCGCCGCCGGCGAGCTGTGGCCCGACGGCGCGCTGCGCCCGTGCGTCGAAGATCTGCTGGGTGCCGCGGCCGTCCTGGACGGGTTGTCGATGCTGGGGGTACCGCTGTCGGTCGAGGCCGCGGTCAGCCTGGCCGCGCTCGCCTCGGTCCGCAACGTGCCGGCCGCCGTCCGGCGGTGCGTCAGTGGCCAGGAGTTGATCCTGCGCGGCTTCACCGACGACGTCCGGCTCGCCGTCCAGACCGGCGTCTCGCACACCGTCCCGGTGCTGACCGGCCAGTCCTTCGCCCCCGCCTAGCCCGCCCTCATGATCCGGAAGACCTCGTGCATCCAGGAGTGCACGAGGTCTTCAGGATCATGAGACGGACGGCCCGCACACGAAAACGGCGCCCCGAGGGGCGCCGTTGTTCGTCGGGTGCGGTGGATCAGTCGTCGAGCCAGTCCAGCGACCGGCGGTTGTTGCCGGCCTGGCCGCGGGAACCGCCCTGCGGCTCGCCGTAGCCACCGCGCTGCTCGTAGTTGTTGTTGCCGCCCTCGTAGCCGTTGCCGGCCCTCGGCGGCTCCGGCACCCGCTCGTAGCCGTCGCGCTCGTAGCCGGCGGCCGGCTCGTAGCCGCCACGCTGCCCGGCGGCCGGTTCGTAGCCGCCGCGCTGCCCCGAGGCGGGTTCGTAGCCGCCACGTCCGGCGTACGGGCCGTCGTAGTCGCCCTGGCCGCCGCCGCCGTTGTAGCCGTTGCCGGCGCTCGGGCCGTAGCCGCCGCCACCGGCGCTCGGGTAGCCGTCACCGGCGCTCGGGTAACCGTCACCCGCGCCGCCGGCGTAGCCGCCCTGGCCGGCCGACGGGCCATAGCCACCCTGGCCGCCGCCGTTGTAGCCGCCCTGGTCCGCGCCGTACCCGTTGGCGCCGCCGCCGTTGTAGCCACCCTGACCGGCGCCGCCGTTGTAGCCGCCCTGGCCGGAGTCGGCGCCGTACCCGTTGGCGCCGCCGCCGTAACCGCCACCGTTGCTCTGGCCGCCGGCGTAGCCGTTGCCGGCCTCCGGCTCCCAGCGCTGGGTGGAGTCGGCGTACGCGCCGCCCTGAGCGCCACCCGCCGCGCCGTAGCCGCCGCCCTGGTCGTTGTAGCCGTTGCCGCCGCCGGCGCCGTAGTCCGGGCCGTAGGGGTCGACCGCCGGCCGCGACGACGGGCCGTAGCCCGCGCCGGCCGAGGGGGCACCCTGGGCGAAGCCGGCCTGGTCGTTGTAGCCGCCGCCGTTCGCGGCACCGTAGCCCGCACCCGCACCGGCGGCACCGTAGCCCGACCCGGCCCGCGGCAGCGGCGCGGCGTACGGGTCCGGCGGCACGTCGTAGTCGCTGACCCGGCCCGGCCGTACGATCGCGGTCGCGTCGTTGGCGGCGCCCCGGTTGATCATCGTGGGCGAACCGCCCATCGCGCCGACCATCGTCGGGTCGGCCTGCTGCTGCCGGTAGCCGGGGCGCTGGCCCCCGCCGCCACCGCGCCGCGGCGCTGGCTCCTCCTCGAGTTCCTCGTCGTCGTCGTCGTCGCCGCGACGGCGCAGGAGCAGCACGATCGCCACGATGCCGAAGATCACCAGGAGCGCGCCGAGCGCGATCAGGATGTACGACGAGAGGCCGCTGCCGCTGTCGTTCGAGGCATTGGTGGTCTTGTCCGCCCCGGGCGCCGCGGACTGCGAGTCGGCGCCGGCCGGCGCGCTCTCCTCGTCCATCGACGGCGCCACCGGCGTGGCCGTCGAACCGATCGGCACCACCGGGATGTTGACCTTGGTGTTGGCCTTGCCGGCCTGCCCGCCGATGTCCTTCGAGGCGGCGTCGTAGCCGTTCATCGTCACGGACAACTGGAGGTTGCCGGGTGCGATCGGGCTGGTCTCGGTGCCGAGGAAGCGGTACGAACCGGCGTCGTTGGTGGTCGCCTGCCGGCTCTTGCCCGCACCGTCCTCCAGGACGACCGTGGCGCCCTTGACGCCCTTACCGGTCGTCGAGTCGGTCACCGTGCCTGAGACCTCGGTCACCGTCTGCGACGCCGGCGCCGTCTGCGCGGCGGGACCCTTCGCCGTGATGGTGACCTTGCTGTTGCCCTGAGCGTTCGGCGACGTGACGCTGACCTCGGCCTGCTGGCTCGTGCCGGCCGGGATGTTGCCAGGGCTCTTGGCCGACACTTGGAACGAGACGTCCTTGGTGCCGTTGCCGGGCACCGTCACGGCCGCGCATTCGGCCGACGAGCCGCCGGAGTCGCAGCCGGTGACACCGGCGGAGGCAACTCCCTTGACGGACAGGTTGCCGTTGTTGACGCTGACGCCCACCTTGACCGTGTCGGGCTGCCCGTCACTGTTGGTCAGAGTGATGGTGACGTTCTTCGTCTCACCTGGGTTGATTTCGAACGATCCTGTGGACACGCTCGAGGTGACCGCTGCGAACGCTGGCGTCGCCGCCGTTGCGATCAGCGTTCCCGTCACCAGTACGGCCGCTGCCCCTGCACGGAGCAGCAAGGCTCGTCGGTGGGTAGTCACGTCCACACCCCTCCGGATCTTGACTTTTCACCCGAGCGTCTCTGCCGAGCATGTCTGTCGATGGTCCAACATGCGAGCGGGGCTCGCTTTGCATGGTGCGCCGCAGCAAACTATGCCTTGTCCACAGGGGTCGGCGAAAGGCGCAGGGTGTTGCGACCGGCCCACACCGGGTCGTATCGTCCCGTCATGTCCACTCCGCACCGATATTCCGACACGGTGCAAACCGTCCTTTCTGCGTTGAATGCCGGACTCGAACCGGACCGGCTCGCGCTGCGTGACGCCGTGCGCGAACTCCTGGCTGACCTGCGGGCCCGAGTTCCCGGCCGTTCGGTGGAGGTGCGGGTTCCTCCGTACGGTGCGATTCAATGTGTCGAGGGACCGCGCCATACGAGAGGTACGCCACCCAACGTCGTCGAGACCGACCCCGTCACCTGGCTCGAGATCGCCACGGGTCGGAAATCGTGGCACGAAGCAGTCACCACCGGGAAGATCCGCGCGAGCGGGGTTCGGGCTGATTTATCGCCCTATCTACCCTTGTGACTCCGCATCTCATGCGCGACACTGATTACGAACTGCGTGCGAACTGTGGCTGTGCGTCATGGCCAATTCCTCGCGTACACTTTGCCTCGCGAAGGCGACCGAATACCGGCGCCTATCAGGTCGGACTCCCCTCGACCCACACCGCCGACGAATCCCGGCAACTGCGACGACAGGAGCGGCAACGTGCCCCGAGGCGATGGCCGGCTGAGCCACGAGCTCGACCCCCAGCGTCCAGGTCCTCAGGACAAGTGCGGTGTGTTCGGTGTCTGGGCGCCGGGCGAAGAGGTCGCGAAGATGACCTACTACGGGCTGTATGCATTGCAGCACCGTGGTCAGGAAGCGGCCGGCATCGCGGTGTCCGATGGTTCCGGCGTGGTGGTGTATAAGGACCTGGGCCTCGTGTCCCAGGTCTTCGACGAGCCGACCCTGGCGAGCCTGCGCGGCCACATCGCGATCGGCCACGCGCGATACTCGACGACCGGTGGCTCCAACTGGGAGAACGCGCAGCCCACGCTGCGGTCGACCGCCGCCGGTGAGGACCGCGGCGGCACCACGATCGCCCTGGCGCACAACGGCAACCTGGTCAACACGGCCGAGCTGGCCCGTCGCGTCGCCGAGCTCGGCGAGCGCGACCAGATGAACTCCACGAACGACACCGCGCTGGTGACCGCGCTGCTCGCGGCCCGCCCCGACCTGTCCGTCGAGGCCGCCGCCCTGGACGTGCTGCCGACCCTGCGCGGCGCGTTCAGCTTCGTCTTCATGGACGAGGACACCCTGTATGCGGCCCGCGACGTCAACGGCGTCCGCCCGCTCGTCCTCGGCCGGCTCGAGCGCGGCTGGGTGGTGGCGAGCGAGACCGCCGCCCTCGACATCGTCGGCGCCAGCGTCGTGCGCGAGATCGAGCCCGGCGAGCTGATCGCCATCGACGAGCACGGCCTGCGCTCCAGCCGCTTCGGCACCCCGGACCCCAAGGGCTGCCTGTTCGAGTACGTCTACCTGGCCCGCCCCGACACCACCATCGTCGGGCGCAACGTCCACGCCGCGCGCGTGGCGATCGGCCGGACCCTGGCCAAGGAGCACCCGGTCGAGGCCGACATGGTCATCCCCGTGCCGGAGTCCGGCACGCCCGCCGCGATCGGCTACGCGACCGAGTCCGGCATCCCGTTCGGCCACGGCCTGGTCAAGAACGCCTACGTCGGGCGCACCTTCATCCAGCCGTCCCAGACGATCCGTCAGCTGGGCATCCGGCTCAAGCTCAACCCGCTGCGAGACAACGTGCGGGGCAAACGCCTCGTGGTTGTCGACGATTCCATCGTGCGCGGCAACACTCAACGTGCGATCGTGCGTATGTTGCGCGAAGCTGGTGCGGTGGAGGTGCACGTCCGCATCTCGTCGCCGCCGGTCAAGTGGCCGTGCTTCTACGGCATCGACTTCGCCACCAGGGCGGAGCTGCTCGCCAACGGGCTCGACCTGGAGGGGATCCGCCGGTCGATCGGCGCCGACTCGCTCGGCTACGTGTCGCTGCCCGGCCTGATCGCGGCAACGGAGCAGCCGGCCAACCGGCTGTGCAGCGCGTGCTTCGACGGTCAGTATCCGATCGAGCTGCCGACCGACAACGTGATCGGCAAGCACGTCCTGGAAGGTGTGGCGCGTGCGGCGGGGGCCGCTGCCACCACGACGGACGGTGGCGCGGTCAGCGTCGCCGCCAGTCCGGGCGGTTCGGGCGCACTGCTGCGCCCGTGACCCGCCCACCCATAGCAACATGCGGTGGCCGCCGCCGAGGCAATCAAAGGGGAGAAAGTGACGCACGTGGATGAGCGCGCCGACAAGGCCGGTGAGACCGGCCAGGGCAGCACCCCCGAGCGGCAGTTGTGGACCGCCGGCAACGGCAGGAGCCGCAGGCGCACCGTGACGTATGCGGACGCGGGCGTGTCGATCCACGCCGGCGAGAAGGCCGTCGAGCTGCTCCGCACCAAGGTGCACCGGACCCACCGGCCCGAGGTCATGGGTGACATCGGCGGGTTCGCCGGCCTGTTCCGGCTCGATCTCAAGAAGTACAAGAGCCCGATCCTCGCCTCGTCGACCGACGGCGTCGGCACGAAGCTCGCCATCGCCCAGGCCATGGGCATCCACGACACGGTCGGCATCGACCTCGTCGCGATGGTCGTCGACGACCTGGTGGCCTGCGGCGCCGAGCCGCTCTTCCTGCTCGACTACATCGCCTGCGGCGAGGTCGTGCCGGACCGGGTCGCGGAGATCGGCGCGGGCATCGCCGACGGCTGCCGCTACGCGGGCTGTGCCCTGCTCGGCGGCGAGACCGCGGAGCACCCGGGTGTGATGCGCCCCGATGAGTACGACATCTCCGGCACCGGCGTCGGTGTGGTGGAAGAGGACAAGATCCTCGGCCGCGACCGGGTCGAGGTCGGCGACGTCGTCATCGCCCTGCGCTCCACCGGGCTGCACTCCAACGGCTACTCGCTCGTCCGGCACGTGCTGCTCGGCGCCGGCCGGATGCGGCTGGACAGCGTGATCGACGAGTTCGGCTCGCAGCGCACCCTCGGTGAGGAGCTGCTCACGCCGACCCGGATCTACGCGAAGGACTGCCTCGACCTCATCACCGAGAGCGAGGTCCACGCGTATGCCCACGTGACCGGTGGTGGCATCCCCGGCAACCTGGTCCGGGTCCTGCCGGAGCACGTCGACGCGGTCGTCGACCGGTCGACCTGGCGCCCGCAGCCCATCTTCGAGCTCGTGCGCACCAAGGGGCGCATCGACGACATGGAGATGGAGAGCACCTTCAACATGGGCGTCGGCATGCTGACCGTCGTCTCCGCCGAGGACGCGGACCGCACGCTGGCGTTCCTGGCGGGCCGCGGTCTTGACGCCTGGCAGGTGGGCGAGGTCATCGAGGGCACCGGCCAGGTGCAGATGGTCGGCTCGCACACGCGGGGCTGACCAGAGACTCAGCGACAGGGCGCCGTCGGAAGTCGCTGCGACGGCGCCCTGGATCCGTTCCGCTGTCGGAATGTGCGGGATTGAGTAAATCGCACGTATGTGATCCCTCGGGTCTTACCGCAACGCGGCAAGAGACCTAGGCTGAAGCGACACGTCCCTACACCCAAAAGGAGGACGGGGCGGTGTCGTGGAACGGCATGCGGGGCATCTCGCCGATCCCAGGCTATGTCGTGCTGCAGCCCACGACGTTGTGCAACCTGGACTGCACGTACTGCTACCTGCCATTCCGGTCCCGCAACGACCGGATGAGCCCGGCGACGGCGGCGGCGGTCGCGGTGTCCGTCAACGAGTGGGCCGCGCGCAATGACCGTTTCTCAGTGGTCTGGCACGGCGGCGAGCCCCTTGCCGCGGGCCGCCCGGCGCTCGCCGAGCTGATGGCCCCCTTCGAGGGCGTCGAGCACCACGTGCAGACCAACGCCACGCTCATCGACGACGCCTGGTGCGAGTTCTTCACCGAGCACCAGATGCACGTCAGCGTGAGCGTCGACGGGCCACCGGACCTCAACGGTGAGCGGATCGACCGTGGGGGGTCTCCCGCGTACCCGCGAATCCTCCGCGGCATCGAGACGCTGCGCCGGCACGGGATCCCGTTCTCCGCACTGTGCGTCGTCGGCCGCCCGGCACCCGGCCTCGCCACCCGGCTCTACGACTACTTCCTCGACCTCGGCTGCGACGTCCTCGGGATCAACATCGAGGAGCAGGAGGGCGTCAACGCCCGCGCCAACGACTTCGGCGTCGCCCCGGTCCGCGCCTTCTGGGCCGAGCTCGTGGCGGCGTGGCGGCGCGACCCGCGCATCCACGTGCGGGAGATCGAGTGGACGCTCCGCTACGCCGGCGCGGTCCTGTCCGGCGGCGCTGACGACGTCCTGCCGGCCGCGCTCGACCCGATCCCGACGATCGCCGCGGACGGCCGGGTCTTCCTGCTCTCACCCGAGTTGGCGGGCTTCACCGACGCCCACTACGGCGACTTCTCGTCCGGCAACGTCCTGGAGACGTCGCTGGCCACCATCCTGGCCGGTGCGGCCAGCTCCGCGGGATGGGTGCCGGAGTACCTGCGCGGCGTCGAGGCGTGCCGCTCGACGTGCCCGTACTTCGGCTTCTGCGGCGGCGCCCACGCGGCGAACCGCTACTTCGAGCACGGCAGGTTCGACGGCACCGAGACGAATCACTGCCGCAACAGCAAGATTTGCCTTCTGGAGGGAGTGCTGGACCATGCCGGAGCACGCTGACCCGGTCACCGAGCGAGTCCACGGGGCCGCTGACGGCCTTCGTGTGCTGCTCGACGAGGCCGCTGTGGCAAGGGCCGCCCGAGCGGAGGCGAGTGGTGAGGACGGCGCGAGCGCCGTCTGCGCCTGGAACCACTTCGAGAACATCCCGACCTTCTACAACTGGAACAACCGTCCCCGTTGAGGGTCGCTCCAGAAGCATCAAGATGTGCCTGGACGCCCACGCGGTGCGCCGTCGAGAGAACGGCCACCGCGCGGGCGCCTCGGACACGACGCGGGCACGTGGGGTCGCCACGTGCCCGTCAGCCGGGTTAACCGATGATCAACGACTCCGTGAGCGCCAATCGCTGTCGCTGGAGGAGTCGTCGTAGTTACCGTCGTCCTCGTCGTCGGCCTCATCGTCGACTTGCTCGCCGGAACCGGCGTAGTCGTCGTAAGACTTCGGGCTGCCCGCGAGCTCGCGCTGCAACGCGTCGAGGTCGGTGTTGGGGGAGTGGTACTTCAACTCCCTGGCCACCCTAGTCTGCTTGGCCTTCGCACGGCCGCGCCCCATGGCTCGACCCCCTCGCACAGAATTACGGGGCAGCCATTACCGGCAGGCCCCGACAACGTCAGGCATCTCTCGTGGCTCTTACGGTACATGTCGAGGGCACCTTTCGGCATCTCGCCCCTGCCGACCAATTCGGTGGCGTTGCTTACCCGACCGGACCAGTTGGGTAAGCACCACCGTCGTACCGTGGTCGTCACGCTTACAAGAGGATCGTACGGAGCCTTCCGACGTCGGCCATCCGCCGTTCGGCGAGACGGTCCGCGGCGACCGCCGGCGGGACCCCCTCAGCCGCCGCGAGCTGCAGGATCTCCCGTGTGGTGTCGAAGATCCGACCGGCCCGCTGCTGTGCCCGGGCGAAGTTGAAACCGTCGATCTCGTCGGCCACCTGGATGACCCCGCCCGAGTTGACGACATAGTCCGGCGCATAGAGCACGTCGCGCTCGGCGAGCAGTTTCTCCACCCCCGGGTGAGCCAGCTGGTTGTTCGCGGCACCCGCGACGATCTTGGCGCGCAGCGCCGCCACGGTCTCGTCGTTGAGCGCCCCGCCGAGCGCGCACGGCGCATACACGTCGAGGTCCGCGGCGACCAGCTTGTCGGCGCCATCAACCAGGTCGACCTGCGGATATGTGGACTGGACCCACTCGACAGCACGCTCCGAGACATCGGTCGCGACGACCGCCGCGCCGTCGTCGATCAGGTGCTTGGTGAGGTGCTTGCCGACCTTGCCGAGGCCCGCGATGCCGACCCGCCGACCGGCCAGGGTCGGGCTGCCCCAGCGGTGCTCGGCGGCCGCCCGCATGCCCTGGAAGACCCCATAGGCGGTAAGGACCGACGAATCACCCGCGCCGCCGTGCGACTCGGAGCGTCCGGTGACGAACCGGGTCTCCTTCGCCACCGTGTCCATGTCCTGCACATACGTGCCCACATCGCACGCCGTGTAATACCGGCCACCGAGCGACTGGACGAACCGGCCATAGGCGCGCAGCAGCGCCTCGCTCTTGTCCTTGTCCGGGTCACCCCAGATCACGGCCTTGCCGCCGCCGAGGTCGAGCCCCGCCAGGGCGTTCTTGTAGGCCATCCCGCGCGACAGGTCCAGCACGTCGTGCAGGGCGTCGTCCTCCGACGCATACGGGTAGAAACGAGTCCCGCCCAACGCCGGTCCGAGCGCCGTCGAGTAGATGGCGATGATCGCGCGCAGGCCGGACGGCCGGTCGTGACAGTAGACGACCTGCTCGTGGCTGGTGGTGAAGACACCCATGGATGCTCCTGTGTCGGTGGGGCCGATCCTCGTGAGACGGCGCCTGTGTACCCGACCCTAATACCGACGGACGACAGTTTCGTGCGACGATCGGGCCGTGCCGTCGCTCTTCGCGTCATACCTGCGGGTATACGAGCCGCTGGCCGCCTTCGACCGCGACCACCAGTTGTACTGGCGTCGCTACGTGAAGGAGGGCCGGGCCGTTGCGCTGTCCGACGGGCCCGGCCGGCAGCGGACCGCGGTCATCGAGGCGCTCGGCGCCGGATGGACGCGCCTGCCGGACCTCCCCGACGAGGCCTATGTCCTGGAGGCCGACGACACCCTGCTCGTCTGCCCCTGGAACCTGCGCATCCGCGTCGCCGAGGCCGCGCTCACCGCCCGAGACGGCGTGCCGAGCGTGATCGCCGACGCCTTCGTCCCGCCGGTCCTCGCGGGCCTGGCCCAGACCATCGTCGACGACTGGCGCAGCGGCGACCACGTCCTGGAGCGCGGCCTGCCCCGCGTCCACGAGCAGGTCGCCACGTGGGGCGTGCCGCTGCGCTGGTTCGTCTTCGTCGACCTGGAGGAGCGGGAGCTCTCGCTGCGCCCCGGGCGCCGGGTCCTGCGCTACCGCACCGAGATCTCCAAGGCCCGCCGGCGGGCACACCGGGCCTACGCGGTGCTGCGCCGCGCCATCGGCGACGCGCCGATCACCGTCGCGGTCGAGGAGACCGCCCGGTGGCTGGAGGAGTTCCACTCCCGGTCGATCGTGGAGCTGGACTACGGCGGCCTGGTCGGTCTGCTCTCCGACGAGACCCTCGCCGAGGACGACTCGCCGGGCCTGGTGTCGGCGGGGCTGTCGAGCGTGGCCCGCGGTGATGCCGACGAGGCGACCGAGGTGTACGAGAAGCTGGTCGAGCGCTGGCGTGCCGTGCAACTGCTGGAGCGCTGCAACTGACCGCTCCCGCCGGTCCGCCCGGCACCGGTCCCACGTGGCCCGGGCATCCCACCATCCGCCACCGCTGACCCGCCGCCGCCACGATCAACGGTGCTGAGGACAAGCAGCACCGGAGTGCCGAGTCCTGGCCACCGGATTGCGCCATTGGTCCCGAAATTGTCGATTCGCGCCACCATCCGCCGGCCGCCTGGCGCACCGTCGCCCGGGCGATCACTGGCGGTGACCGATGGTGGAACGCGGCCTGTCGGCGGGCCGGTCAGGTCCGGGTAACCCCTTCGGGTGACATTGGCCGGAGGTTCGGATCTTTGCATCGGCAGTGGTAAATGCCCGGATTCCAACGGCCACGAACGGGTGTCACCCTTCGCAACCGAATCGCTCCTCAGGAGTGTCCGTTATGGGTTATTGGGAGGACTTTGTGGGCTACCGCTCACCCGGTTGGGTGAGCTAGATTCGTATCGGCTCACCCACACAGCGTCACATCCGGTCCCGCTTTATCCCATTTCGTGTCATCAAAATGGGAAAATTCACTTATTCATCATCCGTCCATACAGGGACCTTCAGCCGTTCGGCCCATGTCGGACATCGGGGACTAGCCGGACCATAGGAAACGCGTCGGCCGGCGGGACCCCGTCCGACGTTCCTGGGTACCTGTGGAGGAGTGACCGATGCCATCTCGCACGCATGAGCCTGAGCCGTTGCTAACGCCGGCTGAGGTCGCGTCGATGTTCCGCGTCGACCCGAAGACTGTCACCCGATGGGCGAAAGCGGGCAAGCTGAGCGCTATCCGCACCCTCGGTGGACACCGCCGCTATCGCGAATCCGAGGTGCGCGCCCTGCTCCAGGGACAGATCCCGCAGCAGCGCCAGGGCGACTGAGGCGCAACCCTACCTCGCGCCTCCCTCCGGTGCCAAAAACGACACGCTTCTTTCCGCAACGCGCTCGGATCGTCACCCCCCGGTGATCCGAGCGCGTTGCTTTGTGCGGCACCGACCGTTCAGTCCAGCGTGATCCGCACCCCGACCGTCGCGTCCGCGCCGCGCCGCCTGATGCTCATCCAGACGAAAAGGCGGCCGCGCAGGCCGTACTTTCGCTTGATGAGCTCCCGCGCGGTCCGGCCGCCGTCGGCGCCGAGGACCGTCGCGTGTCCCGGCACCGCTTCGCCGGTCGGCACGCCGCGCACCGTGCACGGGGCGACCGTCACCCGGCCGTCCCTGCGGATCCGTTTGACCTTGCCGGACTCACCGACGGTCCAGATCACCAACGCCTCGCCGTCCCCCGCGACCCACACCGGGGTGGACACCGGCGTCCCGTCGCGGCGGAACGTCGTCACCGCGATGTACGCTTCGTCGCCCAACTGCTTCGCTGCGCTCGTCATAGGCCACACCGTACGAGGTGTGCAACCCCAGGCGGGGACATCACACGCACGGGTGATGGGGGGCTAGTCTGATGGTCCCAGCCCGAACCTCCGGAGATCGTGATGAAGCTGTCGATCCTGATGCCGGTCTACAACGAGGAAGTGCGCGTCGCCGACGCCGTCAAGCAGGCGCTCGACGTGAACTACCCGACGGAGACCGAGCTCGTCATCGTCGACGACGGAAGTCGGGACCGCACCGCCGAGATCCTGAACGGACTGCACGACGAGCGCATCCGCGTCGTGCTGCACCCCAGGAACAAGGGCAAGGGCGCGGCCATCCGCACCGCGGTCGAGCACGCCACCGGTGACTACATGGTCATCCTGGACGCCGACCTCGAATACGACCCGCAGGACATCCCGAAGCTGCTCGAGCCGGTGCTCGACGGCCGCGCGACCGTGGTCTACGGCAATCGGACCTTCGGCAGCCACAGCTCGTTCTCCTTCTGGTATGTCATGGGCAACAAGGCGGTCACCACGGCCGCGAACATGCTGTACAACTGCTATCTCGGCGACCTCGAGACCTGTTTCAAGCTCATGCCCGTGGAGCTCTACCGGTCGCTGCAGATCCGCTCCGCCGGCTTCGGCATGGAGGCGGAGGTGACGGGCAAGCTGCTGCGCAACCGGCACCGGCCCTACGAGGTGCCGATCAGCTACCGCGCGCGCACCCGCGAAGAGGGCAAGAAGATCACCTGGAAGGACGGCGTCGAGGCGCTGTGGATCCTCTCCCGCGAGCGGGTCCGCAAGCCGTCGCACAAGCGCTGACCCGCATGGCCGAGCTCCTCACGATCGGCGAGCTCTCCGCGCGCAGCGGGGTCGCTCCGTCCGCACTGCGCTTCTACGAGAAGCTCGGCCTGATCCACTCGACCCGCACCGGCGGCAACCAGCGCCGTTACGAGCGCACCGAGCTGCGGCGCGTCTCGTTCATCAGGATCTCCGCGCAGGTCGGCATCCCCCTGGAAACGATCAAGGAGGCGCTGGCCTCCCTGCCCGCCAACCGCACGCCGACCCGGGCCGACTGGGCCCGGCTGTCCCGGAACTGGCGCGGGCATCTCGACGAGCAGATCGCGCTGCTGGAGCGGCTCCGGGACACGCTGACCGGCTGCATCGGGTGCGGCTGCCTGTCGTTGAGCCACTGCCAGCTCGCCAACGCGGCCGACCGTCTCGCCACCCGCGGTCCCGGCCCGGTGATCCTGTCTACGGCCTCGTCAGAATGATCTTGCCGAAGTGCTCGCTGGACTCCATCAGCCGGTGAGCCTCGGCGGCGTCCGGCAGCGGCACCCTGCTGTGCACGACCGGCCCGATCAGACCCTCGTCGATCAGGGGCCAGACTTCCTCCCGTACACCACGGATGATTGAAGCTTTTTGCGCCAGCGAACGCGAGCGCAACGCCGTCGCGAACACGCTGCCGCGCTTGGCCAGCAACGCACCCAGGTCGAGCTCCGCCTTCCGGCCGCCCTGCATCCCGATCACGACGAGCCGGCCACCCTCGTTGAGCGCCTTCACGTTGCCCGCCAGATACGCCCCGCCGATGATGTCGAGGATGACGTCCGCCTTGACCGTCGCGCTGAAGTCCTCAACCGTGTAGTCGATCACCCGGTCCGCGCCGAGCCGCGTCAACGCCTCGTGCTTGCCCTGCCGCGCCGTCGTCACCACCTGCGCGCCGAGCGCCTTGCCGAGCTGCACCGCGAACGTGCCGATCCCACTGCCGCCGCCGTGCACCAGCAGCGTCTCGCCCGGCCGGATCCCCGCCACGTCCACGACGTTGGAAAACACCGTAGCCGCCACCTCGGGCAGCGCGGCCGCGTCTTCCAGTGACACATTCCGCGGTACAGGCAGCAGCTGCCCGACCGGAGCCACCGCCAGCTCGGCGTACCCGCCGCCCGAGATCAGCGCACACACGTCCTGACCGACCTGCCAGTGGTGCGACCCACCCCCGACCGCCACGATCCGCCCCGACACCTCCATGCCCGGATACGGCGGCGCCCCAGCCGGCGGCGGGTAATGCCCCTGCCGCTGCAGCAGATCTGCCCGGTTGACCCCGGCCGCACACACCTCGATCAGCACCTCGTCGGGTGCCGGCACCGGATCGGGGACCTCCGTCCACCGCAGTGCCTCAGGACCGCCCGGCTGCTCGATCGTGATCGCGCGCATGCGGACCATTTTGCGCTACGGCTGCGCGGCGCCTGCCGTCGCGGCCTGACCCTGCTCCCACGGCCAGTGACCGTTGTCGTGCGGCCATTCGTGGGGTACGCCTGGATGCCAGCGGGTCGGTGCTGCTGTTGGTTCTGTCGTTGGTTCCTGGGTCGGCGCTGTGGTCGGTTCTGCGGTGGGTTCCGCGGTTGGTTCGGGGATCGTGGGCGGCTGGGTTGTGGGTGCTGCTGTGGCCGTTCTGGCTTTCTCGGCCTGCTTCGCCTTGGCCTTCGCGTTCGCGTTGGCCTTTGCCGGCTGCTGGGGCCTCGCCGGTGCCGCCGATGTCCTCGGCGGTGGGCCGAGGTCCAGGATCGGCTGCGGCGCGGCGGGCACCCCGTACAGGTTGATGTCCTGCACCGGATCGGGCATCGCCACCCCCTGATGCGCCGCCTGCGGTGCGGGCCTGCCCTGCTGTGGCGGCTCCCACCCCGCCGCACCGATCACCACACCCAGCGCCGCCACCCCGACCCCACCCGCAAGCAGCGCCATCAACGGATGCCGCACGATCCGCCGATGCCTGGTGACGTACGCGACCCGTGGATCGTTGAAGAACAGATGCATGCCGTCGGCCCCCCGCCCGTGATTTTTCGCTTGCGCCCTGAGTCTGCGCAGGTCAGGCTTATGCCACGCGGCATTTGAGACGGAGTGTCACGATGTCATCTGGTCGCGGTCGCCCAGTCCGCCATCACCCCCGGAACGTCCGGCGTCCCTCACACGGGTGACCGCCGACGCCCAGAGGCGATCTGGCAGACTGGTCGACGTTCCGCTGGAGGGCTCGCCTAGTGGCCGATGGCGCCGGTCTTGAAAACCGGTGAGGCGTTCCGCGTCTCCGTGGGTTCGAATCCCACGCCCTCCGCAAACTCCCTGCTGGGAGCGCTCGAACGTGTCGCACGTCATTGACTCGTCGATGGCGGCATGCTCCGGTTTGGCCGCATCCTGGCCGTGAGGGATCCGCCGGTCCGGTCCGTCGTTCCGAGGCCGCCTCGTCGCCCGGCTACCTGCCTATGGATACGGAACTACACCCCTGTAAAGGTGACCGAGTGCCGTGCCGCGAATTGCTGCCCCGCAACGTCATGACCGACGAATAACTCGCCGAACTCAAGAAGGTGCCGGATCCTGGGGTTCCCGCTGCTGCCGGATCGCTTCGGCGATCTCGTGCAGCCCCACGGTGATCGCCTTCGCGATCGCGGCATATCCGTTCTTGTGGATCTGGTGCAGATCCTCCGGCCTGGGAGGTGATCCAGGTTTCGGGGGGGGGTTGGCGGCAGGGATGTCCCGGAGGACTGGGGCTGCCGCGATGGGCCTGAGGGTGGGGGAGGTGTGGGTGGGAGATCCATGACCCACAGCGTTCCACGCCCGTCGACGCCCGTCGATCGGCTGTCTCAGGGCCAGCGCGCGCCAAGTGGCTCGGTGGGACTCATCGCCCCTGCAGTACGGCAGACGCCGTCGGCCCCGTCTACGGCTCGCGCGCTGCTCATGACCACGGAATGGCCGCGGATCGCTCACCACACGTGGGGACAGGCGAAGACGGAGTGGGACCTACGAATGCCCTGATCTGCCCAAACGCGATCGCCGGGGCGGTCTGATGGGTGTGGAGCACGACCGTCGGCATCGGTCTGGGTCGGACCGGACCTACGGCGCGACCGCCGTGGAGGACAGTGCGGCGGTGCGGCAGGCGGGGTCCAGGTCCAGGTCCAGGGTGATCGTTGTTGACGGGCGTGGGTGCGTCACCCGGAGCCAGCGCACCTTGCGCAGCACCTTGGCGGTGTGGCCGGGCTCCCGGTGGCGGGGCGCGTGGCCGATCATGCTGCTTCCTCAATGAACCGTGTCACGCCACAGAGTGTGCGCGGGTGGACGCTGGGTCGTCAGCACCCGAACAGTCCTGCTCCTGCGCTGGTCAGCAGGGGTGTGGAGCCGTCCGGGTTCCCCGTTCGGAGGCGAGTAGGCAGCGACGGAGCGTTGAGTAACGCTAGAGGTGGCGGTGGCCCATCTCGGCGTGGATCGGGGTGCCGGTGGTGAGTGCCGTCAATGCCAGCGACAGGCGGCGGTGCAGGGATGCGCGGATCTGGGCGCTGTCCAACGGGAGCCACTGGATGCCGGTGAGTTCGTCGGCGGCGGGGCGCAGAACGGTGGCTGGGTCGAGGATGCCGCCGTCGAAGACGAACTGGACCTGGTCGCTCCAGGGGCCGCGGCCCGGGGTCCAGTCGACGACCAGGAGGCGGCCGGTCGGGCGGTCGAGCCCCACTTCTTCCAGTACTTCACGGCGGCAGGCGGCGGACGGGGGCTCGCCGGGCTCGACGATGCCGCCGGGCAGGTCCAGGTAGGGCTTGTAGTTGGGCACCACGAACAGGATCCGGTCGGACGGATCCCTGATCAGGGCGCCGGCGGCGACCGTCTTGTGGGCCATGCGCCGGGCGATGCCGGGGTGGAACTCCGCCTCGGGCGGGCCTTCGGCTTCGAAGAAGGAGGCGGTCACGTGTCCATCCAATGGGGTACGCCGGTCTGCTGATGGTGAACGCATCTTGCGTAATGCAAAGGTAACTGGGCGTCAACCGAGGGGGGGAGGTGGTGGCCGGTCAACACGGTCCCACGCCGCAGGAATCCCGTGCGCTGGGGGTAGTTCACGGGACGCACGTCAGGCACGGTGTCCGCGCAGGGCACCGCCCCACAAAAGAAAAGAGAAACTAGAACGACCGCCGCATGTGCAACCGCACCGTCGTCCCGGAGGGGCCGGTCCGCATCTCCATCAGGTCGCAGATCTGCCGGGCGATCCACAGTCCGTGCCCCCGCTCCGAGTGCGGGCCGGCGCGCAGGAAACCCAGGAAGTTGCCGGTGGCGGTGCCGGTGTCGGTGACCTCGCAGACGACCCTGCGGTCCGTGGCCCAGATGCGGACCTCACCCTTGCCGCCGCCGTGGCGCAGGACGTTGGTGGCGATCTCGTTGACGGCCAGGATGTAGTCGTCGATCCGGTCGGCCGCGACGCCGAGCCGCGGGGCGTGATCGGCGATGAACTGCCGGACCGGGGCCAGGTCGGGGTGGACGGGGATCCATTCGACGCCGGTGGCGGGGTGCGGCGTCAACGGCGTGTCGCGGGCGGCGTAGTAGGACGCGGGCTCGGTGAAGTCGGCGCTGATCTCGCTGGCGGTGCCGACCGCGAGCCGGGGGTGGGTGCGGCGGGCGTCCTCGACGATGGTGCTGGCCAGGCTGCTGCTGTCGTAGCCGCAGACGACCCAGGCGCGGGAGTCGGCGAGCGCGACGTTCACCACGGACTCGTAGCGGCCCCATTCGGAGGTCTCGAGGTCGTCGCGGCCGGCCCAGACGGGCTCGCCGATGACCCGGAGGAAGGCACTCTCGGTGGCGAGGGCGTCGATGCGGCGGTGGTGGGCGTCGAGGGTGCGGCCGGGCGAGTCGAACCAGCCGGCCGGCTCGAGGAAGGTGACCTCGTCGGCGGCGCCGTTGAGCTGCTCGCGCAGGAGGCGGGTGTTGTCGGTGGAGGTGACCGCCAGGACGGTGTCGCCGCGGTCGACGCCCTCGACGATGAACGGCAGGGCGGCGGCGAGGAACTGTTCGGGCGAGTCGAACAGCAGCGCCTGGTGGATCAGTGTCATGAAGCGCCCCCCGAGGCGATGAGCAGACCTGGGGTGTTGTCCCAGCCGACGATCCGCAGCACGTTGCGCAGGGTCGGGGAGAGGTGGCGCACCTGCAGCGTCCGGTCCGGTGGGAGCGCCTCGGCGGCGCGCACGAGGGCGCGGATGCCGGCGACGTCGATGAACCGCAGGTCGGCGCAGTCGATGACGACGACCCGTTCGGGCCAGTCCGCCGTGTGGGCGAGCGCCTCGGCGAAGGGGGCGGCGGTCAGTTCGTCGACGGTGCCGTGCAGGCGCAGGCCGCGCGGTGAGTAGGTGGGCACGACCCGCAGCCGCCGGTCGTCGTGCAGCGGGTCGACGCTCACCAGGCCGGGGTGGAGGGCGACGAGACCGGTGAAGTCCGCCTTGTCGAAAAGGCGTTCGTCGTACTGGCAGATCGCGGCCAGACCGTCCGAGCCGGTGACGGTCGAGGCCACCCCCGACTCGTATTCGTGCAGGCGGACGGTGTCCGGCAGGGCCCAGCTCATCTCGCCGGTGAGGCGCAGGCCCTGGAAGCCGGCGGCGCGGGCGTCGCGCACCGCGTGCCGGATGCCGTCGACGAGGACGTCGGGGTCGAACTCGTCGTCCGCGGCCGGGCGCACCTCCAGCTGGCCGCGGGCGATCGCGAGGGCGCCGTCGACCCCGCGCGGGTCGAGCCACGCGTCGATGGCGCCGGGCGCGGTCCGGTCGGAGTAGTAGAGCACCCGCTCGCCGCGGACCAGGCCGTCGGCGATGTAGGCGGAGACCACCTCGCGCTGTTCAAGATCGCTCGCGAACGGCAGGCACAGGTGGTCGCCCAGGCGGACGTGCCCGGTGTGCTTGGTCGAGACGCTGTCGTTGATGGTCTTCAACTTACCCAGCGGCCCCGGAAATGAATCTACTGGCGGATGCAGCAGCCGGAGCAGACCTTCGGGGTGGGCAGGGTGAACGCCAGGCAGCAGGTGCGCCGCTTGATGTCCAGGCCGCCCTGCTCCCGCACGGCCAGGTCGACGAGGTCGTCGGCGCCGAGCGCGTCGAGCACCCGGTGGGTGGTGTCCAGGACCAGGTCGGGCGGCGCGACGAACCCGCGGGACATCGCGTAGGAGATCCCGGAGGCGACCGAGCCCCACAGCGTCCGCCGGCTGAGGCGGGCCTGTTTGCGCACCTCGTCGAGCATCGGGTCCAGGTGGGCGTCGACCAGCGAGCGGCGCAGGACGCCCAGCAGCTCGTCCTCGTCCTCGACGATGAGCAGGCCGGGGGTCTCGGAGGCGACGATCGGGTCGGTCGCGAGGACCGCGGTGACCGGACGGCGCAGCGCGAGCGTGAGGAAGGGCTGCCGCTCGCTGAAGCGGACCAGCACGTGGTCCGGCGTCATCAGCGGCACCCGGCGCGACGTCGCGAAGCCGATCACGGCCGGCAGGGCCAGCCAGTAGGAGTAGCACTTCCACGCCAGGGCGGCGGCCGCGTGCGGCTGGGCGCTCCAGCGTCCCGCGGCGGCGTCGAGCCAGTCCCGGACGCCCTCGGCGGTCAGCAGCTCGCCGGCGCTGCGCCAGCCGGGCGTCCGGCCGGCACCGTGCTGGGCCGCGCCCGTCGGGAGGTCACTGGTGACGAGTCCGGTCGACAGCCCCTGGAGTGATTCTTTTCCGTGCCGGATGCCCATCCGCGCGAGTGATGCGATCACCGGCGCGAGCGGGTCAGCGGTCGCGCGGCTGATGAGTGCGGTCACGTTGGGTCGCCGATCCCGCCGGGGGACACGCGGCGGGGGCGCCGCAGCGCGGCGCTCGTCGACTGCGTGTGTGCGGTGCTCACCACCGGTCGGTACCCCCAGACGTGCATGCCAAGCGCTCACGATACAGCGATTAGGTAAGCCTAACCACTCCAGGATTGTCCGCCATCCGTCGTAACTTTGTGTGACTTTGCACAAGCATGCTGCTGAACCGAGAAGGTTGATCAACGCCGATGGGGTGGTGTTGTCAACCCTTTTGTCGGCAAATTGTCCGCTTGACCTGTTCGACTGCGTACCCCAGGGACACTGATCGAGCAGGGGCCGTCTCCCTGCGGGCTGGGCCGGACATGACAACGAGCGACTCTCCCGTGCAGCGGGCGTCAGAGGCGTTCGTCGCGGAGTTCGCGCGGTGGCGCATCGAACGCGGCATGTCCAAGAAGCAGCTGGCCGCCGCGATGGGGTTCGACGCCTCCTACGTGAGCCATGTCGAGGCCCGCCGGCACCGCCCCACCGAGGACTTCGCCCGGCGCGCCGAGGCCATCCTGCAGAGCGGTGGCGCCGTCTGGCAGCGGTACAAGGAATACGACGAACTGCGAGCAACCGCCCGGAGCCGGGTCGGGCTGCCCGGCCGTGACCCGCCGGTGCCGGATCAGTGGCTGCCGCCCGGCACGGGACTGGTCGTCGAGCGGGAGACCGCCCGGCTGTCCTACGTCGACGGCAAATACCGGTGCACGGTCCGCCGTGCGCTGTACAACGCCGGCACCGAGCCGGTCACGCGCTACCTGGTGCGGATCTCCGTGGACCGCTACCCGGACGATCCCGCGCGCTCCAACCGCCATCACCGCGACCACCCCATGTCGTGGGACGAGCTGGCGATGGTCGCGTCGTGCGCGGGCGAGCCCATGGACTGGCGGTCCAAGACCGACCGGGACGCGCTCAAGGAGGCGTGGCTGCTGTTCGAGAACACGCAGGGGCGCTTCCCGCTGTACCCGGGGCAGCGGACCACCATCGCGTACTCGTGGCACATCAGCGTCGAGAAGTGGGGCCACTGGTTCCAGCGCACCGTCCGCCTGCCCACCCGGCAGCTCACCATCGAGGTCGAGTTCCCGGCGCGGATGCGGCCGGTCGTCTGGGGCGTGCAGACCTCACTGTCGGCGGAGGAGGTGCCGCTGCGCACCCCCATCACCCAGGAGCTGTCCGCCGACGGGCGGGCGGTCTTCTCGTGGCACACCGAGCAGGCGACCCTGCACGACCGCTACCGCCTCGAATGGCGCTTCCGGGGCACCCGGCCCGAAGGGGCGGTGGAGCAACCGGACGATTGGGAGGAGCCCCCTTTCGTGCAGCCGGCCTCGAGTGACGCCATGCGCGCGGCCGGTGTGATCCAGCGCGGCGACGCCGGCCTCGACCGGCCGGTCCGCCGGCTCGACCTGCCCGAGGAGTCGGCGCGGGCCGAGGACGTCATCGACCAGCTGTCCACGGCGCTGGACCGGATCGAGGTGCTGCACCCTTTCGTGAAGGGCGTGGGGCTCGCCGCCCCGCAACTCGGTCCGGGGCTGGCGGTGGCGGTCATCCGCCCGGCGGAGCCTGACGCGGAGCAGATCGTGCTGATCAACCCGCAGGTCGTGGCCGAGTCCGGCGACGCCGACGAGCAGTTCGAGGGCTGCCTGTCGTTCTTCGACGTCCGGGGGCTGGTGCGGCGCCCGCTGAAGATCACCGTGCAGAGCGAGCGCCTCGACGGCACGACGGTCACCACGGTGTTCGAGCGCGCCCTGGCCCGCCTGGTGGCCCACGAGATCGACCACCTCGACGGGCGCCTCTACCTGGACCGGATGGAGCACGACGCGCCACTGGTGCCGACGACGGAGTACCGCCAGACCGGCAAACCGTGGCATTACGCCTAAAACGCGAAAAGCGTCATATCTCGCCCGCGGCCGAGATGTAGGCGGACTCCACGTAGACGGTGATCCATCGGGACGGGCGGCGGTCCGCGACCAGGTCCAGGGTCGGGTCGAGGTTGAGGGCCCGGTACGCGCGTCGCATGGCGTCGTCGTCGAGGATCTTCGCCTTGCCGTTGACGTGCAGGCCGATCGCGCCCCGGGCGAAGTCGACGAAGAGCAGGCTGACCCGCGGGTCGCGTTCGATGTCGGAGATCGCGCCGGACAGGCAGGCGTCGTCGAACTCGGGCCACGCCAGCCGGTTCACCGACAGGACCCGCACGAAGCCGGCGCCGCCGGTCACGAAGGTGCAGTCTTGCCCGTCCTCCGGCTCGCCGGTCGCCACGAACAGCATCTCCCGGCGGCGGACGAAGTTCTGCATCCGGTCATCGAGTTCGGTACGGACCTCGTGGTCGGACAGTGTCGGCACGGTGCACCTCCGGGGAAACGATCGCCTGCGGCCAGCCAAACACCGGGCCGGCGAGACGGCCGGACAGTCAGTGCGACACGGCCGAACGGCCCCTGGGACACCCCCGTGTCCAGTGCCCGGCAGCGGCGCGTCGAGTGGAAAACCAGCGACCGACACGAGACGTCGCACAGTCAGTGCGATGCGTGGTCTTCCCTGGTAGCGACGCTGGCTCTCCTACGGCACCTACGTTTGACCGCGAAGGGCACCGATGAGCAATCTGTCGCGATTACTGAAGGAGAGTTGGACCCTCGTCGAGGAGCAGCAGGACAAGCTCGCCAGCTACTTCTACGCGCGGATGTTCCTGAACAATCCACAGCTCAGGGACCTTTTCCCGGTCCAGATGGACGTGCAGCGCTCCCGGCTCCTCGGCGCGATCGTCACTGCCGTGCAGACCGTCGACGACCCCGACGTGTTCGCCGAATACCTCCAGTCGCTCGGCCGGGACCACCGCAAGTTCCACGTCCAGCCCGAGCACTACGACGCCGTCGGCGGCGCGCTGATGGAAGCCCTGCGCACGTTCGGCGGAGACGAGTGGACGGTCGAGTTCGACCAGGCCTGGCGCGACGCGTACGCGGTGATAGCGGCCAAGATGATCGCCGGCGCCGAGGCCGACTCGACCAACCCGCCGTACTGGCACGCCGAGGTGCTGTACCACGAGCGGCGCAGCCAGGACATCGCCGTCCTCACCTGCCGGCCGCTGCAGCCCCTCGAGTATCGCGCCGGGCAGTACATCAGCGTCGAATGCAAGCATCAGCCCCGGCTGTGGCGCGTCTACTCCGCGGCGAACGCCCCGCGCAAGGACGGCTCGATCGACTTCCACGTGCGGGCCCTCGGCGCCGGTTGGGTGTCCTCGGCCCTGGTCCGGCGGGTCCAGCCGGGCGACATGATCCGCCTCGGCGCCCCGATGGGCTCCATGGTGATGGACCGGCGCTCGACCCGCGACATCGTCTGCGTCGCGGGCGGCACCGGGCTCGCCCCGATCAAGGCGCTGATCGAGGAGATGACCCGGGCCAACCGGACCCGCTGGGTGCACGTGTTCTTCGGCGCCAAGGACCGCGACGACCTGTACGACCTGGCCTGCCTCAACCGGCTCGCGGCCCGGTATCCGTGGCTGTCGGTGGTGGCCGCCACCAGCGACGACCCCGAGTTCCCCGGCGAGCACGGCAAGATCTCCGACGTGGTCGCCCGCTACGGCCCGTGGAACGACCACGACTTCTTCGTCTCCGGCTCGCCGCAGATGGTGCGTTCGACCCTGCGCACCCTCGCGGAGATGCAGGTCCCCGCAATCCGCATCAAGTACGACGCCTTCGGGGACTCGTAATACGGTGGGGGCGCCGTTCGTGCGGGCGGCGCCCCCACCGAACTACAGTTCGCACGTGATCGACAGACGCGCCGTCCGCATCGAGGTGCTCCTGCTGCTCGGCGTGTCACTCGGCAGGTCCGCGATCCTGTCGATCCTCGCGATCATCGACCGGCTCACCTACGTCAAGCCGCTGTCGGAGCAGACCGCCACGCTCAACCCGTCGATCACGCCGGACCGGCCGTGGCTCGACCTGGCCTACCAGTTGGTCTACACCGGGCTGGGCTTCGTCGCTCCGTTGCTGGCGGTGTACCTGCTGCGCCGCGACCACGAGAACTGGCGGCTGGACGTGCGCCCGGCCTCCGACCTCGGCTACGGCCTGGGCCTGGCCGCCCTGATCGGCCTGCCCGGTCTCGCCCTGGTGTGGGTGTCGAGGCTGCTGGGCATCAGCGCGCAGATCGTGCCCGAGGCGCTCGGCGAGCACTGGTGGTCGGTGCCGGTGCTGATCCTCTCCGCGCTGCAGAACGGCGTGCTGGAAGAGATCGTCATGATCGCCTACCTGCTGACCCGCCTGCGCGACCTGAACTGGCACCCGTGGACGGCGATCGTGACCAGCGCGGCCATTCGCGGGTCGTACCACCTCTACCAGGGCTTCGGTGCGGGCTTCCTGGGCAACTTCGTGATGGGGCTGATCTTCGGCTGGTTCTACCAGCGCACCAAGCGGGTCATGCCGCTCATCGTCGCTCACACCATCCTCGACATCGTCTCCTTCGTGGGGTACGCCCTGTTCGAGAAGTATTTGAAGTTCCTGAGATAGGGCAAATCGCCACAATTAGTCTGCGTATGTGGGCCGAATCCTTCTCGCCGTCACCCTCGTCGCCTCGTCCGCCTTCGCGGTGCCGGTTCCGGCCCGAGCGCAGGCCGACACCTCGCTGTACATCGTCCAGCCCGCGGGCCGCCTCCTGCCGGCCG